>CALVNS010000007.1 GCA_944349855.1 uncultured Eubacteriales bacterium
GCCTGCGTGCTGTATGTCTCCATGAAATAGCCGCGATGATCGCCAAAGACCTGCGGCTCAACGATCCATACGCCGGGAATACTCGTTTCGATCTTCTTCATCAATACAGCACCTTCCCTTCCGCGACTGCTCTCAGATGTTTACCATAGGGGCTTTTCCCATAGCGCGCCGCACTCTCCAACAGCTTCTCCCGATCGATCCAGCCATTCTTATAGGCGATCTCCTCCGGCGCGGAGATGGTGATGGACTGCCGCTGCTCAATCATCTGCACGAAGTTGGCTGCGTCCACCAGGCTGTCCATCGTACCGGTATCCAGCCAGGCAAAGCCGCGGCCCAGCAGCTGCACATCCAGCTCCCCCTGATCCAGATACATCTCGTTGAGTGTGGTGATTTCCAACTCACCACGCGCCGAGGGCGTTACCTTGTGCGCCATGGCGCTGACTCCCTGCGGGTAGAAGTACAGGCCGGTCACGGCGTAGTTGCTTTTGGGGGTCTTGGGCTTTTCCTCAATGGAGAGTGCTTTGCCGTCTTTATCAAATTCCACCACACCGAAGCGCTCCGGGTCGTTGACATAGTAGCCAAAGACGGTCGCACGGCGGTTCGCCTCGGCGTTATGCACGGCGGCGCGCAGTATCCTGCCAAAGCCGTTGCCATAGAAGATGTTATCGCCCAGCACCATGGCGCAGGCCTCGTCCCCGATGAATTCCTCGCCCAGCGTGAAAGCCTGCGCCAACCCGTCGGGGGAGGGCTGGACCTTATAAGAGAGATTGATACCAAACTGTCCGCCATCGCCCAGCAGGTTCTCAAAGCGCGGGGTATCCTCCGGGGTGGAGATGATGAGGATGTCGCGGATGCCCGCCAGCATGAGGGTCGAAAGCGGGTAGTAGATCATAGGCTTGTCGTAGACGGGCAACAGCTGCTTGCTGGTGACCATGGTGAGCGGATAGAGACGCGTGCCTGCGCCACCGGCTAGGATGATGCCTTTCACGTGCATTTCTCCCCCTCATTTACAATTTGACAGATACGTCATCAGTGTTGATTTGTTTTCCAATGGCGTTGTCGTAGGCCTGCCCAGATCGGCGCGCGAACCGATACACGTGCATACCTCCAGAAACGTCAGTTCCCTTGCGGTCTTTGCGGCCCGCAGCGAGCAGGCTAGGCCTTCCCAGTCGTGAACACGTGAGGCATGTGGATATCCGCATGCTCTGGCCATCTCCGCCAGATCCACCTGATTCGCCACCGTCGGCATACCGCCGACAGTTTCGTGTGCGGCATTGTTGATGACAATATGCACCAGATTTTGAGGCTTGTTGGCTCCGATCAGCGCCATGGCGCCCATATGCATCAACACTGCCCCGTCTCCGTCGATGCACCATACCCGCGTATCGGGCTTGTTCAGCGCAATTCCCAAAGCAATGGACGAGCTGTGCCCCATGGAGCCTACCGTCAGAAAATCATACTGATGGGATTGCCCCTTTGCTTCCCGAATTTCAAACAGTTCCCGCGATGCTTTGCCAGTGGTAGAAACGATGATATCCTCTTCAGATACCTCAGTAATGTAGCGAATGACTTCCTCGCGCAAAAGCGAGTTATAGTTACTGTACTTGACAGGCTGGTCATAGGTCAGCGCCCCCTTGCGCACCACGATGGCCACGCTTTTCCCCGCCGCCAGACGCGGCTGCCAGCCGTCCATGCGCTCACGCAGCTCCGCTTCCGTCGTATCCGCCGAGAGCACAAAGGGTTCGATCTCCATGTCCTCCAGCAGCCGGAGCGTCACTTCCCCCTGAAAGACATGCTGCGGCTCATCATGCACGCCCGGCTCTCCACGCCAGCCTACGATGAAGATGCAGGGAATCCCATACACCCGGTCGTTGAGCAGAGAGGCCACGGGATTGATGATATTGCCGATGCCGCTGTTTTGCAGATAAACCACCGGTATTTTGCCTGTGGCAAGATGGTACCCGGCGGCCAGTCCCACGGCGTTGCCCTCGTTGGCGGCGATGAGATGGTGCCGCGGGTCGATGCCGTAGGTGTTCATGAGCGCATCACACAGCGCTTTAAGCTGCGAGTCCGGAACCCCGGCGTAAAAATCCACCTGCAGCAAATCGAGAAAAGCTTTTACATTCAACGTATTTTTCCTCCTGGTTTATCAGATGCCCCGCATCATCCACCATATCTGGCCCGCATTTCCGTCAATTCTTCTACCGTGTCAATTTCGTGTATATCCTCGTCCTGAATTACATGGACCGTCATGTCGAGTGAGTCTAGATGCTCGTTCACAATCTCGTCCCAGAATTTATTCCGATTTTCCGGGTAGCTGTAGGCAGTTTCAATAAAGTTGACTAGCAGACGGGCATCCTTGGCTGTAAAATAGGAGATCCCCGCCAATGCGCAGCAATCATATCCACCTTTTCCCACCCTGGTGAGGCGCCCCTGCGCGTCCTGTTCCAGGACCCAGTCGTCACAATAGCCAGTAAACTGCCTGCCAAAATAGCATGAGTGTTTTATATCCAAGCAAAGGATCTCCGGTCGTGACAACCACAAGTCGGCTTCACAAATAAAACAGTTGTGGTTTTCCATCAATAGCTGCTTTGCCGTATATACGGACGAAATATTATTTTCGCTCGCATAATTCTTGTTTTGAATCAATTGAACGTTTGGGTATTTTTGGGGTAAATATGAAAATTGCTCGCCAAGATAACCTACAACGACAGCGATCTTTTGTACCTTTCTTTGACATAACGCATTCAGCACGGTTTCGATCATAGGCTTGTTCGCTATACGTATGAGAGGCTTTGGTGTTTGTAGTGTCAGAGGACGCAAACGCGTTCCCTGTCCTGATGCCATGATGATTGCATAATCCATAGGACACATTCCTTCCCACACTATCAGTCAGATTTCGTCGATCAGGGTAATGATCTCCTTGATGGGCATCAGTTTCTGGTCGATTTCAAGCGCCCGATGATTCTTTAGTATCGATTCAGCTGCATTTTTCATTGCAGGGAACGCGCTTCTGGTGAGTTGGTTAGCGTATATCACAATATTGACGCCGTGGCGTGCCAGTTCGGATTCGGTGATTCTATTGAATGAAGTGGGGACAACGACAAGGGGTGTTGCTTTATCTGTCTGGCGAAATGTATCGCAAAATGTGAGGATTTCATCTGGGTCCTTTTTACGGCTGTGAATCATCACACCGTCTGCGCCCGCCTTGACATATGCGTGTGCGCGGGTCAGGGCATCCTTCATCCCCTGCTCCAGAATCAGGCTCTCAATGCGTGCGATGATCATAAAATCATCGGTCAGCTGCGCTTTTTTACCGGCAGCAATCTTTTCGCAGAAGTGCTCAATCGTATCCTGAGTTTGCGTGACCTCGTTGCCAAACAACGAATTGCGCTTTAAGCCTACCTTGTCTTCGATAATGACAGCCGAGACGCCCATACGCTCCAGCGAGCGGACAGTATAGACAAAATGCTCTGTCAAGCCGCCTGTATCGCCGTCAAAAATAATAGGCTTGGTAGTCACTTCTACGATGTCATCAATTGTTCTGAAACGGGAGGTCATGTCTACCAGTTCAATGTCCGGCTTGCCCTTGGCCGTTGAATCACAAAGCGAGCTGACCCATATCGCGTCAAACTGGTCTAACTCGCCGTTATGCTCCACCACAGTCTTTTCCACGATCAGGCCCGTCAGCCCACTATGCGCTTCCAGCGCCTTAACAATGGGACGAAGTTTGAGCGTTTTTTGGAGGCGGGCCCGCCGAAACTCTGGCATGGCCAAGCGCTCTCGAATCCGCGCATCCGTTCGCTTGACGTCTTCGTTGTAGGTGTAGGGAATGTCGATAATCTGTCCGCCATACGTCTGAAGCAGTTTCTCTACCTGGTTTCGTATGCTTTTCATGGGACCTTTCAGCCAATTGTCCCCATGCACCACATAATCCGGGCGCAGACTTTCAATCACGTCGTCATACATGACCTCTTTTTGTACGATCACACGGCTCACCTGCGGTATCCTGCGCGCTTGTTCCAGACGTTCCTCAAATGGTATGGAGGGGAAACGGTTGAACTTTACCGCCGCTTCATCGCTCAAAACACCTATGACGACCTCGCCATATTTGCTCGCCTGACGTATAATGTTAAGATGGCCTTCATGAATCACATCTGTACAAAAGCAGGTATATACTGTTTTCATTCGCATAATCCTCTTTTCTGGTACTGTACAGGCATGGCAACACCGCAACTTGCTAAAGCGGCCTTGAAAACCTTAAAAAAGGCTGCGATATCGTCCACATCAATACTGCCCAAGGCACACAGACGGAAGGTATTGCTCCCCGAGATTTTTCCGGGATAGATGGTAAATCCACGCTCATAACAATAGTCGTGGATCTTTTCGAAGTCCCAGTGAGGGTCATCTGGGTAGTATACAGCCACGACCAAGCCTGCGCGCCATTCTTCAGGAATCACGCTGATAAAGCCAAGTTCGTCCACGCCCCTCTGTAACGCATGAAAAACCCTGGTATGCCGTTCCCATTTGGCTTGCTCGCCCTCGGCAAAATATTCTTTCAGAGCCTGTATCGTGGCATAGATGGTCTGCACAGGGGGAGTAAAATGCATCTCGCCTGTTTTTTCAAAGTATTCATACTGCAAGTACAAATTACAATAGTACGAGCGTGTGGGATATTCTTTGCTTTTTTCAATATAAAGACGATTTCCAATTACGAAAGATAGGCCGGTCATTGCCATAAGGCCCTTTTGCGCCGACGCCATGCAGAAATCGATATTGTCTTTTTGGATATCGATAGGCCGCATCGCAAGCGTGGATGTTGTGTCTACGACAAATATGGCGTTATGGTGGTGCGCCATATCACCCAACTCGCGGATAGGGTTGAGCAAGCCGGTCCCTGTTTCGTTATGGGTCGTATAGACGATGGAAATGTCATCGTTGGCGGCCAGCGTTTCCTCCACCTTATTCATATCCGGGCGCTGGTCAAAGGCAAATGCCAGATTGATGTGTGGCAAGTGATAGTATTGACAGATTTCAACCGCTCGCTGGCTATATGCACCATTGTTGACGATCAACACCTTCTTGCCAGCGGGCAGCAGGGAATTCAAGCATACATCCAGATTGATGGTGCCTGAGCCACAAAAAAGTACGGCGGTATACTTTTCGGGGTCAGCGTGGACCACCTTGAGCAGATCCTTGCGCAGTCCCGCCATCAGGCCGGCAAATTCCTTTTCACGCGGGCAGATATCCGGAACAACCTGTGCCATTTTTACCGTATCGGTCGTCGTTGCCGGGCCGGGATTGAGTAATATTTTTCTTGCAATAGTGCTCATGGTAACTCCTTTTTGAAAACTACAAATGATATTTAGACACATGACCAACAACAGCAAAGCCCATTTTAAGCATAAGCTTTCTTGAGGCTTCAACTGTTACAAGACAAAATACTTTTTTTCCCTCTTGAATCAGTTGATTTGTGAGTTTAGCAAGCACGGCGGAGCATAATCCCATCTTTCGGTATTTTTTTGCAGTCAATAATCCGCTGAAAATCGCCATATTCTCTAGCTCTGCATAGGTCATGGCAGTCGCCGCGATTTCTCCTTCCTCACATGTGTAAAATATACGGCCAAACCTATCCTTCATTCGCTGTCTCAACTGTGCTACCAGACTGTTTAGATTGTAGATTTCTGAAAAGGTAGGATCAGTCATCATAAAACGAGCCACTTTTTCCAGATCTTTTTCTTTTGCAACATATATCAGTCTGCTTTCATCCTCCGGCATTGGCACCGCCTCAAAGACATCCATAGTTTCTTTTTTATAATTTCCCAACCATTCTTTTTGGAGGTGAGCCTCAATATTTGCTGAACAGAAGAAAACTTTTGGTTTCTGTTCGAGCAGC
Source organism: uncultured Eubacteriales bacterium (assembly GCA_944349855.1). Taxonomy (GTDB): domain Bacteria; phylum Bacillota; class Clostridia; order Christensenellales; family Aristaeellaceae; genus Beduinella. Next base: position 5,897 of record CALVNS010000007.1, read on the forward strand.
AATGCCTGCATATCCAATATGTCTACATTGTGCTCCTTGCTAAATAAATGTAAGCATTCGTGGTAACGCAAACAAATTCCAAGAATACTCTGTTGCTGCTCCACCAGCCATACCGTAACATTTGGATTACCAATGCCATATTTTTTAAGATTCAAATATAGGTAAATACATTCAGAAAAGTCTTGGCCAATATAATCCAGCGCCCGTTGAATATCACTCGATGTACAGCATTGAATCATTGCCGCTCCTCTTTTTCATGCTTTTTCTTTTGAAGTTGCTCTATAATATAGTTTGCTGCATATTTCCCGCTTTCCATAAAATGATAAATGTTTTCAGATCGGAACTCTACGATTTTTTGACGAAAGCGGTCTTGATTATTCAACAAATTCTCTATGCTCTTGCCAATCTGACTCTTTACCTCTTCTGGCGTGAGGGCAATGCCTATGCTTCTGCGAACCTTTAGGTCAAATGGTTCCCAATTTTTCTCCCATTGTGCAAATTCGGAATTGACAACCTTCATAGGTGTGTCTACAAACAGAACAGGCTTTTCTGTGGCAAGAGCATATTCGTATCCAATACTTGACCAATCCGTGATTAGCAAATCAGCAGTAAACACGGTCACGTTTGAGGAAAAGTCAAGTTCAAAATGAAAACGTTCTTTATTCAACCCTTTGCAAGCTTCCATAATAGCGTCCAGCTTGACTGCAGAGCGACGCAGATACTGAGGGTGAGGCCTAACAGTGACATCATAACCATTTTTCAAAAGTTCCTCTGCCATTTCTTTTAGGCAGCACTCCAAAATATTGTCCGCTTGCCACGAAGGTGCGATAAGTATCCTAGGTACATCATGTGCTCGTTTTTCCATAGCGCGGTACTCTTTTGCCATATGATCCAATACAGCATACCCACAAGGGACTAGTTTTTTAGCCGGAAGCTGCTTGCGCTTTTCTGTCTCACGGATTTCCTTTTCAATATAGCTTCCAACCGTCAAAATGGTATCATAATGGTCCAATGCACCGGGGCGAAGCGTCCTTAAACCTGAAATTGCTGCATGGAAAACATAAATGTATTCGATATCTTTACGCACATAGCTTCGCTTTATGTGATAGTTTTCCAGATCAGGCATGGTCATGACAACAATATCTGCGTCCATTTTCATCATCAGAGTGATCAGGCGTTTTTCTCCAATGTAATAGGGTCTGATCTGAGAATGTTTTTTTGCAAGCTCGAAAATCTGATCTTCCGAATCGCTTGTCACATAGTGGATTATGATATTAGTATGATTCAATAAATATTCAATCATCTCTTGATAATACTTATAAAACCCACTTTTCTCGGAGTAGAACACCAGATGCTTGTTGACGATGGAGAAAAAACGCTTGTAATCGGCCCTTTCACGCTGGACATCCTGCTTGCTGCGCGTGCCCGCCGCCTTGCCCACGCTCTGGTACTGTGCCAGTTCCTTTTTGGAATCAGCCAGTTCCGCATAGTCGATATGCTTTTCGGGCCGGTAGACCAGGTTGAGCACGGCCTGCTGGCCGATGGTGAAGAGGTTGCTCCAAATCCAGTAAAAGCCCACGCCGGCCGGGATGAAGAAACCCAACACCAACGACAGGCCCACCGAAAAGAGCATCGAGCCCATCTGCTCGGCGCGGCCCTGCTCACGCTGGAGGGGGTTCATGACATTCTGTGAAAGGCTGAGAGTCACCGAGGCCAGGCCCGCTAAGACGGGAATGAGCAACAGCATGCCGCCAACCTGCGCGGGCACACCCGACAGATGAAAACCCAGGAACGACATGTTCATCCGCAGCATGGCGGTCAGCGTTTCCTGCGTCATGCCGGGAAGCGCTGCAAAGGCAGTCAGATCGGTAGCCCTTTGCACATAGTCCAGCGCCAGCAGCTCCGCCGAACTGGAAGCGGCGTCGATCCCGCCCAGCTGATGTGCGGCGCCGACCACCGCCTGGCACAGGTCCTGAGGAAGCCGGAGGATATAGCTCAGCGGATGATAGATGACCTGAATCAACCCAATGAGCAGAAACAGCTGCACAAAAATGGGAACGAGGCCCAGAAAGGGGTTGTACCGTTCCTGTTTATAGAGCTTTCCCTGCTCTTCGGCGATGGCATCCCCATCACCGAAGTGTCGGATCTTGATACGGTTGATCCGCGCCTGCATGCGTACCATTTTGATGCCGTTCTGGTGCACCCATAACGACACCGGAAAGAGGATGAACTTGCTGAGAATGGTAAAGAGGATCACGGCAAGTCCATAGTTCTGCACCCATTGGTAGCACAGGCGCATAACGGCCCCCAAAGCTGCGCCGATCCATTGCATCGTCACTTACTCCTTCGTCGTTTCGTCACTGGTCACTCGAATATCGTCGCTTTCCACTTCTTTTTTTGCGTTCTCATCCATGCCCAACTTGTTCATGACCTTTTTCTTGGCCTTGCGCCAGTACACCACCACTGCCGTGCCAATTGCGATGGCTACGCCTGCGACTGCCTGGATGACAAAGGTCGTAGTAGATGGGTCAATATAGGCAAGGGCCGGGGTGGAAAAGAGGAACAGGAAGCAGAGGGTGAGATAGGCGAGGAAGGGAAAAGAGCCAGGCATACGGTTTTTCATTTTTGTACACTCCTTATTTAAGACATGTCGTTATTGGCAGATCAATCTGAGATATCTGATACAGAAACCATATTGTCCAAAGAGCCATCCGGTTCAAAGTGATACGAGCACTTATATGTTTCTCCCTGATAGCGGTTGAAGATATATATCTCCAAACCCTCGGCCGTCACATTGGGAATCTGCGCCTTAAAACCCGCGTTATAATACAGATCATTATCGAAATAATCGGCAATATAAGTGATGCTTTCCTTAACAGTGGTATAGACTCGCATCTCTTCCGAATTTCCGCATCGGACACCGACCAGGACCTCCGTATCTCCGGCATCCACTTGATCGATAATCGACCATCCAGTCAGCGTCAACGTTCCTTCGGCGTCAATTTCCACAATGTTTAGACCGCCATTCGTCCAGCCTTTCAGTTCCTTTTCTTCCGGAAGGGACACGGGCTGGGATGGGCGGTAGTGCACCTGGGCATGCCCGTTCACCTTTTCGAGGATATATCCGGTATCCGTTCGGCAGACCGGAATGCCGTCTTCTTCAACCTGCAGAAGAAGACGATAGGTTGCATCAGGCAGACCTAAGGGACAAAAATCCAGACCAAATCCAGTCTCTTTTTTGGGAGTAGGGTCAATAACCGTAAACAATCTCCATGCCCAGCTCGTTATTTCTTCTAACTCAATCTCATAATGGTGACTGTTCGATGAGAGTACCAGGCTTCTCGTCGTCTGTTCATCAGTAGCGTCTGAAATATTGTATATGTACCCTGACATTCGAATTGTATCAAACAGTTCATCCGTCTGTTCGCATGTGTCAAGTTGGTAAAAGGCATAACCGGAAACTGGCGAAAGCTCGTCTACCTGCTCAATACTCACATGGTAAATGCTGTTGCTAATCCAGGCTATGAACGGGGTTGAAAAGACCATCCATACAATCAGCAGAACCACGCCCAAGCCAAGGATTATTCTTTTAGTTGCAATGCTGCTCAATGTGACGTAACCTCCTCCATGACCTGCAACGGCACCAGCTCAATATCCGTATTTAAAATCGTATTGAGCATGGTAATCATGATATTGAGGCCGCTCATTCCCTCAATATCGATTTTTTCCTCGCCGTTGTATAAAGCCGCAAAAATCCGTCTGCGCACGTCATAGGGTTGCTCGCTTCGGAAGCCGTGATCTGAAACCACCGCTATCAATGCATTCGGATCGTTTTCAAGGATTGTCTCTATGATTTCCTTGATTTGTGAATTGATAAATTCACACTGCCCAATATAGTTCTTCGCATTTACACGTTCACGGTTTGGCAAAAGATTCCCGTCTTTATCAAATAAAAATGGAGTATGGGGACAGGAGATATGGCTCAGCACAAACGTATTTCCCTGAGGGATGTTCTCTGGATTTTGCAGATACTGCAGTTGTGATAAGAGGATCTCTGCCTGGCTGTTGGAATCACCTTGTATTAGTTCCCCGATCGCTGTTCGTTTCCAAAAGAGAAATACGGTGTCTTCCCCATCCATCGTTACGTCAGTAGAAGCTTTCCCTGCTACGGTTTCTCCCTCAAAGCCATAAAAATCTGCCGCTCCTATCCCGACGACATGATATCCATATGACTCCAAAAGGGGAACAAGTACCGCGTTTTCACGATGCTGCAAGATCAGATTCCAATCCTCCAGCATGGTTCGTTCATCGCTATACGCGGCCACATAATCCAAATTGGCGATATTCGCCGTTATTACTGCCGTCATATCGGTTTCGTTTTCCGACGTATAGGATACGCTGAACCCCTTTTCCTCCAGCCAATCTGTAAAAGGGGTGTTGTCGAATCCCAAGTATTCCTCAAATTCGTAATTGCTCGAATATTCGTCAAACAGGAGCCAGTAGGCATTTCGTCCGCTTGTTTCCATCGTGCTTGTCGCAGGAGTGCCTGACTGCTTCGTTTCCTCCACATCCTCCGGTGCGGAAAGCAGATACGGCGTTGCCATACCCACATTCAACACGACCAGCAGGCTAAATACCACCGTCAAAACTGGCGCGGCTATTTCAATCACGCTCTGAGGAAGACGCCGGGCAAGTACAATGCAGCCAGCGGCAATCAGTATCAGCAGCGTAGCAGTGTGCCAATACCGCATAGAGGGAACCAGCCACGTAAATGCATCTTGCAGTGCAGCCCCATTGGTAAAAAGTATCACAATGAGTATCGTACCTGTTGCTGCTCTTTGGGCGTTTCTCAGCAACAACAAAAGCAGGCCCAGCAATAACAAGCCGCCGCCGGCCATTATACCCATTGTTTTAACGATTCGGGATATGTCCGGGATCTGATTCACATTGTTCATCCATAGAACCACCAATGGATAAATGCTTGCAAAGACAGTTCCAAGTAAGGCGTACCAAAGTCCTTTGAATCTGTTTTTCATTTTTTATCCCCGTTTCAACTGGTTTCTTTTTTGCATCCGGTGAGCTCTTTCATGAATGAGATCTCATGCCTTGTTGGATTGACCGTTGTTCAAGCGATCGAATGATCCGATCTGTGCCTCAAGCGCATGACGCTTTCAGCCCGGGCTGGATTCATGTCTCCTGACGTGATCTTCATGGGCGATATTCTCCAAATCGCAGACCTTCGAGTCCGCTTTGCCTGCTCCTGCACCGGCACATGTTGCTGCAGTCTGTCGACCGCAAAAGTTCTGCTTATAGGGCCTGGCCCGCCTGATTTTCCCTTCAATCATCTTCCTTTATACACAGTCTGTAAAGTCTTTGGGTCCAAAAATGCGTCGCTTTATCCGCATGACCCGTCGAAAGATCGAATCGGGAAGGAAACGCTGCAGCAGTTCTTTTCCCTTGCGAAGGATGTGGAGTTGTACCCAATAGATGATCTTTGATTTCCTGTACCGCCATATGGTTCTGAAGGATTCTCTATCATAACCTAGAAACCAACGTAATTTAGTCTGTACTTGAAACGCACGGCTCAGTTTTGCATAGTATTCTTCTCGTTCCTGATTATAGCTTTCCAACTGTCTATAATAACGTTTTTTAATTTCCAGCACATTATTCATCCAGCTGGAACTGGCCTCATAGCCCAGGCAGTTATGAACGATCATCTGCGATGTGATCGCATATTGTGGAAGATATCCGTTTGACTGGCATAGCAGGGCGAATAGATATCCAACATAGTTGGACCCGAACAGCTTGAACTGTAATGCGGCAAGATTTTCGATTGCTTTACACCGAATCACGGCGCAGCCACCCAGCGGGCTGAGGGGAGGCTTGTCGATCGCAGTAGGAACATGCAGATCATTCTCTCTGAGCCATCGCTGCGACAGCTTAAAATAATCCGCCCAGTTCTCATATTGCTCCCAGTTGCTGGACTGTACATAATCGACAGGATAAGACAACATGCCAACGAGCGATTGTTCCTGCATGATGCCGATCATGCTGTCAGCAATGCGCCTGTCCTCAAGCATGGCATACAGATAGTACTCCTGACGGGCGGCATAATTGCGCTTGGATTCATTTTGACCGCATTTAGGAGGATCGATGTATATAACATAGTCATAATCAAGATATGATGCATCGACTCCTGTAAACAATCCCTTAGGCTCTGTGCTAACATGCTTGCTGACAAACACATCGTAGTCCGCCCTGTATTGATTCAACAGGGAAAGGAATCTCCGTGAATCCAATATGTTTTCCATGTTGGCAAATACCGCTTTGCGGCATAACACATATTGAGTCATGATTTTCCCTCCTCATGACTTCGGGCAGGGGATTGCGCAATGTCTATGACATGCATCATCAGCAAAGAATCGACAATATCTCGTTGATTGCAGGTCCTGATCAAGTTCTTCATGACCATCTGTGTGTCATAATCAGTACTTTGCAGAAAGCGCCAAAACGCATAGACTGAGGGAACGAGGGTAGGAAATTCACTTTTTGATGTAAAAAAGGATCTGCGTTTAAAAAAAGGGGACTTCAAATCACGCACAACAACGAGCGGGGCCGTAATAAGTGGACAGCAGGTAAACACTCCGGGATCCAAGCTGCTATAGTCGGTGTAACAATCCCATTTGTAGCCCAGGTCTGCAAATTTCTTGGTGATGACCTGTTCATATGTTCCGCCACTTTCATAATAGGACTTTATTTCAGGCATATGATCCCATAGCTTATGAAATGCTTTTGAGGAAAACAGACTTTTTCGGAAGGCCGTAAAGCTGGACTGTATATGCTCCGGGATATATCCATAGGGGTTTTTCCAAAGCTTCACGGCGCTTGGATCTTTCTCCTCAAAGCATTTGGTAATCCCCCAGAAGTCGAGATCGCGTTGTTCCATCTCCTGAAACATAGGGGCAAGATCATATATTGGCCCCATTATGGTATGATTCATCAAGATGATCTCATCATATTCCATCAATCCATCCCAGCCAATGGAGTCAATTGCGGTCTTATAGGCCCACACATCAAAGCCGTGATTATCCCGGACGATCACGGAATCCACCCTTTTTTCAAGCTCCGTTTTGCATTGTGGCATCAACTTCCCATTGATAACCGCCACAATGGCTGCAACAAATGGCCGCAGTTTGTCAATCGCAAAATAGATGTAATCATCCAAAATGCCATCTCCATCATAGGCGAAATAGATCAATAATCGTTTCATCAAACCATCAGCCACCCTGTTAGAATTTTTTTCGCAATGAATGGTGCCAAATCATAGAACGGATTTTACCATTTCACAAGCTTGGTCCCATCAAGAGGAGAAGCTATCGCCCTGGCCAAATCTTTGGCTTCTTTCCAATTTTCAGGACTGATTTTATGTGGAATATCGTCCGTTTAGCATGTACTAATGCAAGAGCCTTTTTGTTACGATATCGCCGAAGCGAAAGAATGCCTTCTGCCTGCAGCAAACCAGTTCGCATGCGCCATATACATAGTGTTTTTCTATCTCTCGAACCTCTCGGTCCATGTTGATTGCTCCTCCACTGACACGCTCCGCGATTTTTTCGTTCTGCCCGACTACCGCGACTGACGTTTGATCATCTTCGTATTATTGTTATGTGCCCCCGGGCGTGCCCTTGTTATAGCGATGTTTTGCCCGGTAATAAGCCCAATATGCGCTGAGCCTGTTATGGATACGTTGCCTTGCTTCCCTGTCGTTGCAAAACAGTGCAGAGAACACTACACGTACTCTGCCAAGTCCTAGATGCCGCTTGGCATTCAACTGCGCAGAAGCTGCGCTTTCAACAATGCCAATGCCAGTATTTTTAATCAACTGTTGTGCAGCCCAGTACTCTGATATCAAATCAGCCTCGGAAGCAAATTCAATCGTCATTTGCTGTTGGCTTTGCATGAGCACTGCCAGCAACTGTTCCAGCATCCTTCCATCATAGTCAGGACACAGACTCATCAGCTGCGGAACAGCTTTAGATAGGGCTTGTGTGCGGACGCAGAAGATTCCGATGCCTGAGCCACAGGGCAGATCATTTTCGCCAACTTTCAGTCTCTCAAGCCCCTGGAAGTATTTTTGACACGCATCCCTCCACATGGACTGTAGCGGCCTAAATGCGCTAAGAGGACGCAGCGCTCCTGCAAGCCCAATGTAGGGCTCATTTTTCATAACCTGCAAAATGCCATTGATCTTTTCTGCACTGCCGAAAAAAAGTTCGAGTGCCTTTCCCACCTGCTCCATCATGGCAAACTTATCAAAGGTGTGAATCTCACAAGGATTTACGACAAATACATAATCGTATTTTTCAAAATTAGCAGCTGCTCCCGTAAAAAGATTTTCCCAGTTCTTTTTTCCATTTCGACATTCGATAATCTCTAGCTGCGAAAGTTTTTGTAAAGAAGCCTCATATCTTTTCCAGTCTATTGCCGCAGCATATTCCCCCAAATTGAGAAAAACGGCTATTTTTGCATTGCATGTCGCTTCTAATGGAGAAGGCTGAAGGCGAATGATATTCATGTGCGGTTCGTATTCCCACTGACAGCAGGTCCTCACGATATTTTCATAGATCATCCCCACATCATAATCCGTATTTTGCTTCAAATATGTCAGAAGCCTAGCAGAGGCTGAAGCGCTGCCTCCACGCTGAAGAAAATGGTCCAAGTTTATAAAACAGTTTTTCCTTTTGAATATAGGACAATGCCTATCCCTCAGCATGATATCCGGCAAATCGAAAAGCGGATAAGGCGTGTATACAGACAAGTTTTCACTGTCCACGTAGGACATCCATCGGAAGCCTTGGTCGCTGAAATATTTGGTCATATAGCTTTCATGGCGGCCGACGGATTCCTCATAGCTGTGAATGGGGGGCATGTCTTCCCAGTATCGCTGAAATACAGAATGGGAGGTCAGCTTTTTTCGAAAGGCCACAAAATGGGACTGCAAATGCACCGGCAAATATCCGTAAGGGTTACAGTTGGAAGGATCATACCCCACGCCATAGTGAACCGTGATACCCCAAAAATCCACTTCCTGATGTTCCATTTTGTTGAACATCTCTGCAAATGAGGATACAGGACCCATAATGGTAAAGTTAAAAAGAATCAGTTCATCATAGGAAATAATGCTGTCCCAGCCCATTTTTTCGATGGCTTCTTTATATGCCCATACATCAAAGCCGTTATTCTCCCGAACCAGCAATTCATATTCCAGCGAAGGAATCCTTGCATACCGGTCAAATATATGCTTGGATTCATTGGTGATTTTCCCATTTACCACAATCATCAGGCGGTTGAGAAAAGGGATCATTTGATCCAATAAAAAGGGAATATATCGGTCTACGATGCCATCCTTATCGTAAAAAAAGAAAACAGCGGCCCGCTTCAAGGGTTTCACCCCTCCTATGCCAAAAAGTCTGCGCCCATAATTTGTCGAATCTTTTGGGTATCCCCCCAAACGCCAGGAGAGTCATAGGCACGGTCGGGATACGCCCCATACAACAGCTTGATTTTGAAATGGTTTTCTGCAATGAATTCTTCCATTTTTTCTCCAAGACTAATGGGGTTCCCGCTGCATACGTTAATAATTCCTGTTACAGTGTCCTGTGTGGTTGCGGCAACAATTTGTTTTGCCAAAGCATCTACATGGATAAAATCATATTTGTTTTTTCCACTTGTAAACGGAAACTCTTTTTTCCCATCGATCTCCGCCTGTTGTAATTTGGAAAAGACGGAATTCCCTCGGAGATTATCCCCATAGATATAATAGGCGCGAAGCCAATACAGCTTAAAATCCTGTTCCTTGGAGAGCAGAACCACCGCCTGTCGAAGCGCATTTTTGGCAACGCCATATAAGGACAGCGGCGCGCAAGGAGTTTTTTCATCAATGGGCCCTTCCCAATAGCCGATCTCATGCATTGTACCCATCACGGCGATACGCTTGCAGCCTGCAAGGACCATATTTCTTAAAAACATATAATGGCTCGACAGATATTCCATATGCGCTTGTGCATTGTGGACAAATCCATGTCTCCATGCCAAATGGACAAGTAAATCTGGCTTTCCCAATTCGTCAAACAGGTTTTCCTTCCCTGAAAAAATATCCGTGTGCGCAATGCTGGCACGTTCGTCAAGGCCTTTATAGTCAATATCACACGCTATGACTGAATGTCCCTGATCCAAAAAGGCCTTTACCACATGTCTCCCTATATATCCGGAGGCTCCAGTTACTACAACCTTCATTTTGATCTCTCCTTTACACGATTTTTTTCAGTTGTTTTCCTTGTATAGATGGCATATTTCGTCGGAAGCTCCAGCTTTGCGAACCATCCCGTTCTCCAGCCACACGACGCGGCTGCACATCTCCCGGATCTGTTCGATATCATGGCTCACAAACAGCACTGTCGTACCCCCGCTCATTAGTTCCATCATCCGTCTTCGGCTCTTCTCCTGAAACTCCGCATCGCCCACTGCAAGCACCTCGTCCACAATCAGCACCTCCGGCACCACCACCGTCGCCACCGAAAACGCAAGCCTCGCTACCATACCTGACGAATAGTTGCGCAGCGGCATGTCAATGAATGGCCCGATCTCCGAAAAAGCCACGATCTCATCGTATTTGCTCTTGAGAAACTCCTCGGAATAGCCCAGAATCGCGCCATTCAGGAAGATGTTCTCCCTGCCAGTCATATCGAAATCAAAGCCGCTGCCCAGCTCCAGCATCGGCGCGACATTTCCGCGTACAATCACACTGCCCTCCGTCGGCTTCAAAATGCCGGAAATCACCTTGAGCAGCGTGCTCTTGCCTGCGCCGTTATGTCCGATCAGCCCCATGACCTCTCCGCGCTTGACGTCGAAGCTCACATGCTTGAGGGCCTCAAACTCGTTGTATTTCAGCTTTCCACGCAGCCGGGCAATGGCATATTCCTTGATGCTGCTGATGCGGTCGTTGGCCATGCGAAAGCGCATGGACACATCCTTGACCTCGATCATCGTTTCCATCCGCTTCACCTCACAGATACAGCACAAACTTGTCCTGATGCCGCTTGAACGTCAGAATCCCCAGCCCCAGCACCACCAACGAAGAAAGGATGCACCACAGATAGGCCATCGGTTCGGGTGACACGCCATCAATGATGCAGATACGGGCAAACGTGATGTACTGGTACATGGGATTCATGTGGTAGACCGTCAGGAACTGCGCCGGGATGATGCTCTCCGGATAGAACAGCGGCGTCAGGTACATCCACATCATGCTGACTACGCCCCAGAGAAACTGCGTGTCCTGAAAGAAGGTCATGGCGGTGGTCAGCAACAGACTCATGCCTGTTACGAAGCCCAGCAGGCACAGCATGTCGAAGATGAGCAGCAGCAGCGCCGGAGTGAACGCCGTCCCGGTGATCAACATGACCAGCAGCAGCGGGATGATCGCCAGCGCAAAGTTGACCAAAGATGAGAGAATGCGCGATACGGGGTAGATGTATTTGGGCATGTATACTTTTTTAATCAGCGATGCGTTGCCGGTGATGGAGGTCATACCCATGCTGACCGCCTCGCTGAAAAAGTTGAAAAACACGATACCCGACAGCAGATATACAGGATAATTGGGAACATCGCTCTTGAACAGTGCGGAGAACACGACGTATTGAACCGACATCGTCAGCAATGGATTGAGAAAGCTCCATGCCATGCCCAGTACAGAGCGCTTGTATTTCGCCTTGAAATCTCGTGAGACGAGCTGACGGATCAGAAAGCCATAGCGCGTAAAGAGCATGCACACCGCAACCAGCGGATTATTGTGCCCGGCTTTCGCCCCGCGCCACCAGTGCAGGCACAGCAGCGCGAGCGCCGTGAACGCACCGCCAATGATCAACCAATAATCCCGGTAAAAGGTCAATACCCTGATCCCGTTAATCTTTATACATAGTCTGCCGGTGCCAGGCACGCCATTGACCGTGTAGCGGTCGGCTTCCGAAATGCTCTGTACAATATCGAACCGGCCTGCCACAATCGTGTCGCCGCAGTAGATTGTGACGGCGTTGCCCGGCGTGCAGCCTGTTGTCGTGAGCGTCAGCGTAAGAGGTTCGCCGGCCTGCACCTCTACCATGTCGTCCAATGGAATGGTAAAATATTTGCTTTCAGGCAGTGTCGCGATGTCGACATCCTGGGCGGCGATCGCTTCTCCGGCATCGTTGACAAGGGCCGCATGAAGTGTGCCGCTATTGGACCGGCCATAGGTAGCCGCCATCAGATCGAAGCCTGTAAGAAATTCAGCAGGGGCGATCACGCGCTGGGTGATGGTCATTCCATCCACAAGTTCACCCACAGTGGTGGTGGCAGAAAGCGCGTCGCTCGTTACCGCCGTATAATGAAACTGCTGGCCGGCGACCAGATAGACGGTCGCAGCCAATACCCAATAACAAGCCGCCAGCACCTCCAGCAACTTTTTCGATTGCTTTAAGTTCATCTGGATAGGTTCCTCGTTTCTTTGATTTCAGCCCAGCAGCATCATGCCTGCCAATCGGGAAAAGCCGTGAATCAGCCTTCGATGACGCCAGTAGAAGGCCGGCCCACTTTTCTCTAAAATGAACGCGTTGAGAAACGAGAGCTCTTCCGGCTTGAAACATTCACCATACACTCGCAGATAGAAGCCTGCTTGCCGTTTTTTGGCGGCAATTGATGTACGAAGTTGGTGAATATGTAAAAGCCTGTACAACGACTCGCGTACGCTCCCTGCGTTCTTGGCTCCCACACAATTTCCGCCATGCTGACGGTACAGTATGGTGCTTTCATCCAGGTATACGACCTTTCCGAACCGCGCGGCCACCACACCCAGCCACCAGTCGTGCATAATCACCTGCGAGGTGTCCGCACACCGGTCAGCCAGCAGGGCCAACGCCCGGTTGATGCCTGTCGCGCAGCCGGTCACGATGTTTTGCATGAGCAGCGCCCGGTAGTCGATCGTGTCGGCATATTGCTGCTGCATGCGCATCAGTGATGGGGCAATGGGCCGGAGCTTCTCATCCACCGGCGTCAGGTCTGTAAAGACCAGCACCGGTGTATCCGCTCCCACTTCGGCTTCCGCTTCCAACAGCGCCCGCATCATCCGTTCCACCTTATCGGGACGCCATACGTCGTCCTGGTCAGAGAAGAGGATATGGGGCGCTTCACACTGTCGCATGAGATGAAAGAAATGATCCCGTGCGTTGCCGAATCGTATGTTCGAGTGGTATAAGGATATCTTTTCAGGGAACCGCGCGGCATACGCCTCCAGAATCGCAGGCGTACCGTCCGTAGAACCGTCGTCCGACACCGTCAGATGCCAGTGCGTATCCGTCTGATTCAGAATGGAGTCGATCTGCTCACGGATGAACTTTTCTCCGTTATACGCTGCCAACAGAATTTCCACGTTCTTTGTGCTCATCTGCGTTTTCTTCCATCCTCACGATTTCCGCTTCCTGCATCCGGCCCATCCGGTTCCCCAGCAGGCGGGCCGCGCAGTTCGCCGCAAAGGCTACCGCCTCCACAAGTTGTCCATCCCGCAGCAGCCCGCTCTCCACATGCCGGAACAGGGCGATGCCCTCCTTCATCTCCCCGGCATGGCAAAAACGATCTTGATAGCGCTTGAGCGTTCGTCCGATGAGGGCATTGCGCCTGTATTCCTGCCGCCATGTCAGGCGGTGTGAATGGTAGACCGTCGCTCGCGCACTGTAGGCCGCTGCGTACCCGGCCTCAAGCAGCTTTTGCGTGATCAGCATATCCTCATTGGTAAGGATCGGATGATCAAATCCGCCTACTGCCTCATAGGCCGTACGCCGGTATGCCGCGCACACATTGGAGATCAGAAACGCCCGCACGCCCATGCGCCCGACGTCGCTTTGATCCCACTTTCGGTCAACATTCGGATAGTTGTAGGCGCGCACCCGCTTTTCAAACGGCCTTGCATCCGGCCGCGCGATTTGACGTCCGCCCACGACCGCCACACGCGCATCCTCAAAGGGCTCAAGCAGGTGCGCCAGGCAGCTTTCATCCACCGGCAGCGCGTCCTGCGTCAGGAAAACGGCAAACTCTCCGTCAGTCTGGCGCAGCGCCTCATCCCGCGTGCCGCCATGGTCGAACGCTTCGCGCGCCACGCTGATCACGCGCACGCCCTCCACTTGGCGCGCTCTGTCCACCGTTCCATCCTCGGATTGGGAGTCCACGACAAGCACCTCGTCCGGCTGATGAGTCTGTGCCTTCAACGTGCGCAGCAGCGGCACAATTGCCTCCCCTGCGTTCAGCGTGGGAATGATCACCGAACAGCGCATTCCTTGACCTCTCTTTCCGATACACAAAGCAGACGCATTGGCTTTCTCTTTACCCGTTCAATCCGCCGTCCGCATCTTCGATCACGGCCTTCTTTTTCGTGTACACCACGTCTCCCCGGTCTCTGCGGCGTACAGCCTTATCCATCTCCGACGGAATCATGCCATAGCTGCTCAGACCGTCGAAGTTCTTGACGACGTGTCCAAGATCGGCTGCGCGTCCGTCGTCAGCGCCCGCTCGATCTGCTGCTTGTAGATGATGGGCGATTCCATCTGCCGGAACGGGTTCACACCGCTCACGTCCCGCGCATGTGCGCCCTCGTTGAGGATGTCGATGTGTTGGCTTCATCCGTCATAGACGTTCAAAGCGGGCTCCCCCTCCGAGCCGCCCACAACCTCGCGCAGCGCATCGCTGGCTGCACAACGTCACCACCCCAGCACTTGGCGCTGAAGCGGTGGAACCCGTCAAAGATAACGCCACGAACCTGAAGCGCGACCATTCCGTCATCAGCCTCAAGAACTGTAATTGCGTCCGCCGGATCGTCCGCATCCGACTGCATCACGTTTTCCAGCTGCGTTTCGTGTGTATTCGCTCGAGGAGATCCAGGCGAAGCATTGGCTCTCGCTTCCCTCCCACCATTTGAAGGCGATGATCCAGAGATTGTCCCGTGCTCTTCAGTGAAACGAGAGGGGCCTTTGCCTCCGGTCCATCCGCCCCATGGTGCCATGCAGCTCCTTGAACAGGCCGCCCGTGATCTTGATCTGGTCACCAATTTGAAGCGCTTTCGTCACACTGATTTCACCATGATTGCGCCAGATCCCATCCGCAAACGCCAGATCTTTTCCACTCAGCGCATCGTGTCCCGGCTCGCATTTCAAGACATAAATGGCGTGGGCTGACTGCGGCCAGATCATCATGGCGCAACTGTCCTGCGCCAGCGTATACAAGATATAGCCGGAAAGCAGCAGTTGGAACGCTTCGATCCGCTACCTGCCGGTTCATATCAGCACCGTTCTCTTTGGAGCAACAGCGCGGCCCCATCGGTTTCTGTGCACAACTGTCGCAACGCTTTCCTCTTTTTTCGCCGGCAGAACAGATATTGCGCGTATGAGGATTCGTCCATGCCGGCCTTTCAGCCCTTTCCACTGCGCAAAGGATATGCTTCTCCCTCCGCCTTTGCGCGGCTTTGCCTGCGTATACGCCGCGCAATCCACAGCGACCGATGTTTCACGTCATCCTGACAGGTACCAGGGCGAGATACAAAAGCACGCCCCCAGCCCTGCAACTTTCAGGGCTTCAGGGGCGATGATTTGATAAGATCCCGCCATCCGCACCTTTCGTCTCAGAAGCAGGCAATGACTTGCCTGCTTCTACTGCCACAAAACGATGAATTCGCGGCCGATAGGAGCAAAGACTCTCTGTCAATTTAGAAATCATCTCTCTTATCACGCTGACATTATACCGTTAACACCCTAAAATGTCAATGAAATTGAGGCTTTTTGCGGCTATCCGCTCCCAAATTTCAATGGGATGGAACGTTCACAAAATGTATACAAATGGGGCTGAGTGTGGCAAGAAAGCAAGCCATCCAAGCTGCCGTCAGTGTAAAATATAGAACAAAAGTGAGAAATTCTCCAATGGCAAGACGCAGAGAGCAGGTCCTCAAGCGACGGGACAGGCCAAAGGAATCATTACTGCAAGATCTGGTATTGCCTTTACCCATGCAAGGAAAATGCCGGATGAAAGGTAACGTGCTAGATAGCGTTATCGGTATCTATGGGCACGAATACGATGGCGACCTTCCGCGCTCAAGAGAAATCGTCGAACAGGCATTTTCGTGCTTATGTGTTACAAAATAACACAAATACGACACCTTTTTTAAGCTTAAAATTGTGTGCAAAGCAACAATTTTTGTATATTGCAAAAACATCATAACGAAATATATGATGCATCAAGTGTAGAATTTACAAATTCGAATACAAGGGCGAGATCTATCACATCAGGCGCGACATCAACTATGCCAACGAACACTTCGCACAGACCGAGGACTACTATCCCTACTATGATGCGCTGATGGAGGCCTATTTGGCCTGCAGCGACGAGATCTGCGCACTATACCTCGCTGAAGGGCTATGAAACCCATATGGACTATGCCTACCTGGCGTACGGCGTCGATTTTGACCCTGTGCCCATGGTGGACACAATCGCTCTAAGCTTTCCAAAGACCATGACTGTGCTGGGATCTATAGATTACCGCATCCTCGAGGCGGACAGCCAGACGTTTCTGGATCGCAAGGACTTCCTGCACGAGGCCGCGGCCTTGTTACGTCAAAGAGACGCCCATGCCGGCTTGGGCACGGACGCCTCTTTTTCGTTCTTTCCTTTGGATCAAAATGCAGGCCGCATCACCAGACGGCCACGCTCTCTTCCGCCTGGGCAAAGGGACCAGGAAGCGTGGACGCGCCGCGGTGATTGCCCAGATAGTCTCTGTCCAGGATGAGATCCGATCCATCGGGATGCTCAAAGCGCTGCTCAGGCTCAAAGGCCTCGCCGAGGGTCTCGCTGGTGATGATGCCATCGCCAAAGCCCCTCAGCAGTGAGAAGACATTGGACCTGAGCGTCAGGCGTCCATCCTCCTCCACCAGCTCCACGTATGCCCTGTCCGTCCCATTGACGAAGTGGCGCCGCTCATGCTTGCAGACGGTGGCGCCGTTGAAGTATGCGTTGCCGTCCACCCACACGGGCAGATGGCCGAAGTGATACTGCGCCAGCGCGCCCATGTCCGGCTCCCGGTCCATCTCGAAGTGTGCGATCCACTCCTCATAGGTCGGGAAGATGTCAAACGGCGCGGTGCCGACCACCTCGTAGTTGTTGGCGGACGGCTCGCGGGTTGGATCGGTGATCTCATGGTGCTGGATGAAGATGTTGTTGTAGATGCGGTCGTCGCCATGCAGGATGGTCATGAAGCCGGCCACCTCTGTGCGGTGGCGGATGTGATACGGCGTGTAACGCGGCTCCCGCTGCCCGTTGACGACGGAATCCACGCCGGCATTGATCAGCGTAAACGCGCCCAGCATCAGGTTGTGCACGCAGGCGATGCCCTCGCTGGGCATGCACACGGACTGGCGGGAGAGCAGCAGGTTGTTGTCAATCAGCGTGGGGCCGTGGCCGACCTCGATGAAAATGTCCTGGCTGAACATGGCGCCCTGGGCGGGCTTTGCGCCCCGGGGAGGATGGTTGTCATGCATCAGGTTCCCCGTGATGCGCGCGCCCTGCGCCTGCCAGTCGAACCAGATGCCCATGATGCAGTGGTGGATGTGGTTGCGCCGGGCGACGACGTCGATGGCCGCGTGCAGCTTGATGCCGGCGGTCTCCGCGCCGCCCAGCTGCTGGGAGTTGCAGATGTGGTGGATGTGGCAGTCCTCGATGACGGAGAACACCGCGCCCATGCGCCCGACGATGCCCGTCTGCTCGCAGTGGTGCACCTCGCAGCGGCGCACGATGTGGCTGCCGACCTTCTCCTTGAGCCAGCCGTGGTACTGCCCGCGGCACACGGCGTCCCGCTCCATCTGGGTCGGACTCTTGACGTGCTTTTTGTAGAAGTACATGTCGTTCTCAGGATCCAGGTACTTGCCCAGCGAGATGCCGCAGCACTTGCTGTTGTAGATCTCGCAATCCTCGATGATCCAGCCCTTGCTCCAGTGCGGGCCGATCAGGCCGTCCTGATAAGCCGCGGGTGGCGCCCAGGTGGTGGCGGCCTTGCTCATCACGAAGCCGCTGACCGTGATGTAGTCCACGCCGTTGCGATCCGGCATGAAGACGTTGCGGCGCACATTGATCTCCATGCGCTCCCGGCGCGGGTCCAGACCGTGCAGGTTGACGTAGAGCACCGTCTCGTCCCCATCCTGCTCGGCGTACCACTTGTAGGCGCTGCGCTCGGGCTCCCAGGAGCAGGGATCCTCCTCGCCCCGCAGGCACTCCTCCAGCGTGACCGTCTCATAGAGCATCCGGTCGTTCAGGTAGACCGCGCCGGTGTGGCGCACGGTCGGCGCGAAGTACCAGTCCCCGCACACGTAGGTCGTGTAGGGGTTATAGCCGCCAAAGACGCCGTTGGACACCCGGGCCGTCCATACGTCGTCCCGGAAATGCGTCCACGCGCTCACCTCCTCCGCGCCGGTGATATGCGCCCCTTTCGGCACCGCGGAGCGGTAGACGATGGGCTGCTCCTTTGTGCCGGCGTGAGCAGGGTTTACATACTCCCGGTACAGGCCCGGTGCGACAAGCACCTCATCTCCGGGCCGCGCGATCCGGGCCGCGTCGTTGATCCATTTGAACGGCCGCTCCTTGCTGCCGTCCCCGTCTCTGAATGCCTTTGCGTCCACATAGTAGATCATGCTCTTTCCCTTGCATGGCCCATCTGACGGCCATGCACGCCTTTCTCTGTTGTCGTAGGGGTCATAAAAGACATGGGTTGCTCTGCCCCCATTATAGCACACGGCAGAGCGCTTTGCCTATGCCGAAGTGGGACGGCGGCGGTTCATTCCCGTTCGTCCATCCCGCCGCGCAGAATCGCAATTTTGAGACAGTCCGGCGCAATCGGCAGTCTGGCCTGGACGCTGGACGTATGGTATAATCAGGGTGTACGGATCGGGGGGATTGGATGAGATCGCTGGAGCCGCACGTGGCCGCATCCTCGGAATACTACAACTTTTCGCCGGGCACGCTGGCGCGGGAATACCTGCTGTACGTGCTGTGCGTGGGCGAGTTCCGCTACGAGGCGGGCTACGACCTGCGTCGCGCGTCCTTTGACAGCTTCCTGCTCGAGGTCATCCTCGACGGCACGGTCAATATCGAGACAGAGGGCGAGACGCTGTCCGCGCATGCGGGGCAGGTCGTGCTCATCGACTGCAACAAGCCGCACCGCTACCACTCCGACGTCGGCTGGCGCGCGCTGTGGGCGCACTTTGACGGCGCGGCGGCGCGCGGGTACTTCCAGCTCATCCTGCGCCAGAATGGGCGCGTCTTCTCCACCCACCGGCAGCGCGAGGTCTTCGACGCGCTCGGCGGCATCTACGACATGTTCCGCCGGCAGCAGCCCCTGAGCGAGCCGCAGATCGCGCTGCGCCTGACGCAGGCGCTCACCGCTATGGCCGAACCCGCCGCGCCCGGCCCGCTGCGCGACCGCTACGGCCTGATCGATCAGGCGGTGGCCGTCATCAACCGCAGCGTCGGCCACGAGCCGTCCGTCGCGCAGCTCGCCGGACAGGTGGGCCTGAGCACGTATCACTTCATCCGCGTGTTCCGGGACGCGATGGGCATGACGCCGCGCCAGTACGTCATCGCCGCGCGCATGAACCACGCGCGCTACCTGCTCAAGGCCACGGCCCTGTCCGTCGCCGAGATCGGCGCGCAGGCAGGCTATGCGTCGGAGAGCATGTTCTCCGCGGCCTTCAAGCGAACCCAGGGCATGACGCCCAGCGACTACCGCGCGCAGCAGCACGCGTAACAACGATCGGGAGGCATTTGAAGATGGCAGGCACCGCAAGCATCCGCGTCGAGACGGTCATGATCCCCACCTACGGCATCGGCGCGGCGGACAAGAACCCCATGTTCCTCGAAAAGCGCGTGTACCAGGGCTCCAGCGGCAAGGTCTATCCGCTGCCCGTGGTCGACAAGATCCTGGATGAAAAGCGCGACCAGCCCTACACCGCCGTGTTCCTGGAGAACGACTACCTCCTCGTCATGGTGCTGCCCGAGCTGGGCGGGCGCATCCAGCGCGCCTATGACAAGACCAACGGCTACGACTTCGTCTACTACAACGAGGTCATCAAGCCCGCGCTCGTCGGCCTGACCGGGCCCTGGATCTCCGGCGGCATCGAGTTCAACTGGCCGCAGCACCACCGGCCTACCACCTATGCGCCCGTGGACTGGCGCGTGGTGGACCTTGCGGATGGCAGCAAGTCCGTCGAGCTCAGCGAGGTCGACCAGATGTACGGCACCAAGGGCAAGATGACCTTCACCGTCTACCCCGACCGGGCGTACATCGAGATCCGCGGCCAGCTCTACAACCGCACGCCCCTGCCGCAGACCTTCCTGTGGTGGGCCAATCCCGCCGTGGCGGTCAACGACGACACCCAGTCCGTCTTCCCGCCGGACGTGTGCGCCGTATACGATCACGGCAAGCGCGACGTGAGCGCGTTCCCCATCGCCACAGGCGTGTACTACAAGCACGACTACGGCGCAGGCGTGGACATCAGCCGCTACAGGAACATCCCCGTACCCACCAGCTACATGTGTGCGCACAGCGACTACGACTTCGTCGGCGGCTACGACTACGGCATGCAGGCCGGCATCCTGCACATCGCGGATCACCACGTATCGCCCGGCAAGAAGCAGTGGACCTGGGGCTGCGGCGACTTCGGCCAGGCCTGGGACCGCAACCTGACCGACGCCAACGGCCCCTACATCGAGCTGATGACCGGCATGTACTGCGACAACCAGCCGGACTTCACCTGGCTCAAGCCCTTTGAGGAGAAGACGTTTACCCAGTACTTCATGCCCTACAAGCGCTGCGGGTACGTCAAGAACGCCAACCGCGACTGTGCGCTCAACCTGGAGGTGCGGGACGGGCAGGCCAGCCTGTGCGTGTACGCCTCGCGCCCGATCCCCGGCGCCCGCGTGACGCTGCGCGCAAAGGGCGAGACCGTCTACGCGCGCACGGTGGATCTGAGCCCGGTGGACGTGCTGCAGGATACGGTCGCCGTTCAGGCCCCGCAGACGGATCTCACCCTCGCCGTCTGCGACGCCGCGGGCCGCACGCTCCTGTCCTACACCCCCGCGGCCCGCAGGATCGAGCGCATCCCCGACCCGATGCCGCCCGTCCAGCCCCCGCAGGAGATCCGGACCGTCGAGGAGCTCTACCTGACGGGCCTGCACCTGGAGCAGTACCGCCACGCCACCTGCCTGCCCGACCCCTACTACCTGGAGGCGCTCCAGCGCGATCCCGGCGACATCCGCAGCAACAACGCATACGGCGCGCTGCTGCTGCGACGCGGCCTGTTCGCCCAGAGCGAGGCGTACTTCCGCGCGGCCGTCGAGCGCATGACGCAGCGCAACCCCAACCCCTATGACAGCGAGCCCTACCTGAACCTGGGCCTCTCGCTGCTGTATCAGGGCCGGGACGGCGAGGCCTACGACGCGTTCTTCAAGTCCGTCTGGACGGCGGCGCAGCAGGAGGCCGGCTATTACTACCTCGCCTGCATCGACTGCCGCCGCGGCGCATACGAGGCGGCGCTGGAGCACGTCGAGCGCAGCCTGGTCCGCAACGGCCACAGCCTGAAGGCCCGCGCGCTGCGGGGGATGATTCTGGGCCGCCTGGGCCGCACGGACGAGGCCGCCGCGTGGTTTGCCGAAAACCTGAAGCTGGATGCGTTCGACTACATATCCCGCATCGAGTCCGGCGACGTGCAGGGCGCGCTGTCGATGATGGGCGCGCGCGCGAGCAGCTATGTGGAGTGCGCGATCGACTACGCGGAGGCCGGCTTTGCGGACAAGGCGCTGCGCGTGCTCGGGCTCTGCCCGGTCGAGCATCCCATGGTGTTCTATCACCGGGCGCTGCTGGGCGACGAAGCCGCGCTGCAAAGGGCCGCCGCATGCTCCAGCCTGTACTGCTTCCCCAACCGGCTGGAGGACATCCGCGCGCTGGCGTTCGCCATCGAGCACAACCCCTCCGACGCCAAAGCGCCCTACTATCTGGGCTGCCTGTGGTACGACCGGCGCCAGTACGACGCGGCCATCGACTGCTGGGAGCGCAGCGCGCGCCTGGACGGCAGCTTTCCCACCGTCTGGCGCAATCTGGCGCTGGCATACTTCAACAAGCGCGGCGAGCGCGAGCGCGCCCTTTCGTGCATGGAGCGCGCCTATGCGCTGGACGAGACCGACGCGCGCGTGCTGCTGGAGCTGGATCAGCTGCGCCGCAAGCTGAACGTGCCCGTCGCGCAGCGCCTCTCCCTCCTGGACGCGCACCGCGACGTGGCCTTCCTGCGCGACGACCTGTACACGGAGTACTGCACGCTGCTCAACGACCTGGGCCGCCACGAGGAGGCGCTCTCGCTGCTCATGGCGCGCCGCTTCCACCCCTGGGAGGGCGGCGAAGGCAAGGTGACAAAGCAATACGCCGTGGCGCTGACGCAGCTGGGCCGTGAGGCGCTCGCGCAGGGCGACGCGGCCCGCGCCAGGGACCTTCTGCAGCGCGCGCTCGTCTTCCCGGAAAATCTGGGCGAGGGCAAGCTGGAGGGCGCGAAGGACAACGACATCCACTACTACCTGGGCCTGGCCGAACGCGCGCTGGGCGACGAGGACGCGGCCCTGCGCCATCTGCAGCTGGCCGCCGAGGGCGAGGGCGAGCCCGCCGGCATGATGTACTACAACGACCAGCCCGCGGACATGATCCTCTATCAGGGGCTGGCCAACCGCGCGCTGGGCCGCGAGGAGCGGGCCCGCAGCCGCTTCCACAAGCTGATCTCCTACGGGGAGAAGCACTACTATGACGTGGTGCAGATCGACTACTTCGCCGTCTCCCTGCCCGACCTGCAGCTCTTTGACGAGGACCTGACGGTACGCAACCGCGCCCACTGCGAGTACCTGATCGCGCTGGGCAGCCATGGGCTGGGCGATCCGGCGCGCGCCGCCGCCTGTTACGACGCGGCGCTGGCCATCGACTGCGCGCACCAGGGCGCGATCCTGCACCGGCGTCTGAAGGAGGATGCACATGGAGTTCATTGATCTTTCCGGCCTCTGGCAGTGCGACATTCCGGGCCAGCACGCGACCGTCCGCCTGCCCGGCACGCTGGATGAAAACGGCGTCGGCCACCCCGACGCCGGGACCAACCAATGGCACCCGGACGAGTCCGGCAACGCCGTGCTGCAGTCCGCCGGCGTGATCGCCACGCGCCTGACGCGGCGCTTCACCTACGAGGGCCCGGCCGCCTTCTCCCGCGCGCTGTGCTGGACGCCGCCGCAGGGCAAACGCGTCTTTCTGGAGTGCGAGCGCTCGCGCTGCCTGTCGCTGCAGGTCAACGGCGCGCCGGTTCCGCCCTTTGTGGAGCCGTCGCTCTCTACGCCGCACGTGTTCGAGGTGACGGGCCTGCTCACCGGGGACGACCGCCTGACGCTCGTGTGCGACAACAGCTATCCCGGCTGGCCGCGCGAGGACATCGTCTACTCGTCCGCCGCCACGGACGAGACGCAGACCAACTGGAACGGCTTGCTCGGCTATCTCCGCCTGCGCGTGGAGGAGCCGGTCTTTCTCCACGCGCTGCGGGCCTATCCGCGCGGCGGCGCGCTGGACGTGTGCGCGGACATCTCCGCCCAAACGGCGTGCGAGGCCGAGCTGCGCATCGACTGCGAAGCGCTGGAAGCGCCGGTCCGACACCAGGTACGCCTGACCCCCGGCCTGCAGGAGGTGCGGCTGACGGGGCTGCCACTCCAGCCGTCCGCGCGGCGCTGGGATGAGGCGGACGGCCGGCTGTACGAGCTGACCGCAGCGCTGGGCGCATCCTCACGCACTGTGCGCCTGGGCATTCGGGACTTTGGCGCGCAGGGCGGCCATCTGCAGCTGAACGGGCGCAACATCTTCCTGCGCGGCGAGGCCAACTGCGCCGTCTTCCCGGAGACGGGGCATCCGCCGATGGACGTGGCCTCCTGGCGGCGGATCCTGTCCGTCTACCGCAGCTATGGCGTCAATTGCATGCGCTTTCACAGCCACTGCCCACCGCAGGCCGCCTTCGAGGCCGCGGACGAGATGGGCATGATGATGCAGCCCGAGCTGTCGCACTGGAACCCGCGCGACGCGTTCGCCGCGCCGCAGAGCCGCGCCTACTACTGCGCCGAGCTGGAGCAGACGCTGCGCATGCTGGCCAACCATCCGTCGTTTGTGATGCTCTCCCTGGGCAACGAGCTGCAGGCCGACGAGGCGGGCCACGCCTTCATGGCGCAGCTGATGGACCTGGCGCGCAGCCTTGACCCGACCCGCCTGTACGCAACCGGGTCCAACAACCACTACGGCCAGCAGGGCTGCGACGACGCCAGCGACTTTTACACCTCCAGCAACGTGGGCGAGCTGGATCTGCGCGCGACCAACTGCAACATGCAGGGCTGGCTCAACCGGCGCTATCCGGACCTCTGCACAGATTACACGCCCGCCGTGGACGCGCTGCGCAAGGGGCACGACCAGCCGGTGTTCTCCTTTGAGGTGGGGCAGTTCGAGGTGCTGCCGGACTTTGACGGTCTGGACGACTACCGCGGCGTGACCGACCCGGCCAACCTGCGGCTCGTGCGAGACAAGGTTTCGCGCAGCGGCCTTGCGCCCATCTGGAAGCGCTGCGTGGAGGCCTCCGGCGAGCTGGCGCTGCTGTGCTACCGCGCCGAGGTCGAGGCCGCGCTGCGCACGCCGGGCATGAGCGGCATCTCGCTGCTGGGCCTGCAGGACTTTCCCGGCCAGGGCACGGCGCTGGTGGGCATGCTCGACCCGCACCTGAAGCCCAAGCCCTACGCGTTCGCCCGGCCGGAGCGCTTTGCCCGCTTCTTCACGGGCGAGCTGCCGCTGGCCCTGCTGCCCAAGTGTACCTACCAAAGCGCCGAAACGCTGCGCGTACAGCTGCGCATGGCCAACTACGGCCGCGCGGACCTGCACGGCGCGCCCGTCTGGTCGCTGGAGGGCGCGCAGATGCAGGGCGAGCTGCCCGCTGTGTCCGCGCCTGCGGGCGGCCTGACGGACCTGGGCGAGCTGGCGCTGCCCTTGGACGGCATAAAGCGTGCAAGTCGCCTGACGCTGCGCATCAGCCTGTGCGGCCGCTCCAACGCATATCCGGTCTGGGTCTATCCGGACGAGCGGCCCGTCTGCCCGGCAAACGTGCATGAATGCCGCGCGCTGGACGACGCGGCGCTGGATGTGCTCGCGCATGGCGGCACGGTGTACCTTGCGCCCGACTCCACCCCGGAGGCGCTGCCGCACTCCATCCAGGGCCAGTTCAGCACGGACTTCTGGTCCGTGGGCACGTTCGCGGGTCAGGAGGGCGGCATGGGCCAGCTGATCGACGCCGGGCATCCTCTCTTTGAGGGCTTCCCCACCGAATGCCACACGGACTGGCAGTGGTGGCCCATGGCCGGCCAGCGCGCGGCAATCCTCCCCCGCCCCATGCAGGCGATCGTCGCCGAGCTGGACAGCTACGCCTACCTGCGCCCCATGGCGCAGCTGCTCGAGTGCCGTTGCGGCGGCGGCCGGGTGCTGCTGTCCACGCTGGGGCTGCATGCGCTCGAACAATACCCCGAGGCGCGCGCGCTGCAGGGCTGCATCTACCGCTATCTGGGCGGGCATCCCACCCTGCCCCAGCAGGAGATGACCGTGCAGGAGCTGCGCACGATCGTCCGGCCGGTCCGCTGAGTCAATGCAAGGGTCGCAGGTTGAACGCCTGCGCCCCTTCTTTTTCGTTCGTAGCCTCTCTCTTTTTTCGCAGCTGTGGTATACTAGACCTGCGGCCATTCGCCGCCAAAGGAGGCAACGCCATGTGCACCAGTCTTGCGTTTTCCAGCCCCGCGCTGTTCGGGCGCAACCTTGACCTGGAGTATTCCTTCTCCGAGCAGGTCGCCGTCACGCCGCGCAATCATGCGTTTTCTTTCCGCCACAGGCCGTCGCTTGCGCAGCACTTCGCCATGATCGGCATGGCCGCCGTTGCCGGCGATGTCCCGCTCTATGCGGAGGCCGCCAATGAAAAGGGCCTGTACATGGCGGGGCTGTACTTTCCGGGCAACGCCCACTACTTTCCCGATCCCGATCCACAGTGCGATAACCTTGCGCCCTATGAGCTGATTCCGGCGGTACTGGGCGCCTGCGAAACGCTCGCCGAAGCCCGGCGCATGTTGGAGCGCGTGCGCCTGATTGCCGATCCCTTCGCGCCCGGTTATCCGCTCGCGCCGCTGCACTGGCACATTGCCGACGCCACCGGCTCCCTCGTCGCCGAGCCCATGGCCGACGGCCTGCGCCTGTACGACGACCCGGCCGGCGTGCTGACCAACAACCCGCCCTTCCCCTTTCACCTCACGCGCCTAAGCGACTATCAGACGCTCTCGCCCCGGCCGCCGGAAAACCGGTTCGCTCCGGCGCTCGGCCTGCAGCCCTACGGGCAGGGCATGGGCGCGATGGGCCTGCCCGGCGATGCGTCGCCCGTCTCCCGCTTCGTGCGCGCGGCGTTTCTCAAGGCGCATGCGGCCTTTGACGGGGACGAGGCCACGCAGGTGGTGCAGTTCTTCCACATCCTGAATGCCGTCTCCATGGTGCGCGGCAGCGTCGTCACGCCCGAAGGACGCCTGGACGAGACGACCTACTCCTGCTGCATCGACGCCCGCAACGGCGTGTACTACTACCGCACCTACGACGCCAGCCGCATCAGCGCCGTCAGCCTGCTGGACGAACCGCTCGACGGCGAGGCGCTGCGCGTCTTCCCGCTGGAGCGCAGCCCGCAATTCCATTATGTCAACCGCCATATCTGACTCCCTGCGGAGGTTCTTGCCTCCGCTTTTTTTGCGCCGCGCGCCGGAAAAAGCCGCTCCCCTTTCTTTCATCTCAGGTCCGCATATGATATAATAGAAATCGGTTGCAATGGCGCGCCATGCCGCGCACCCTCATCCACGAGGAGGCATCGATCTCTTGAAGCATCGAAGCACGCTTTCCATCAACAGCTCTTTGGGTCTGCTGTTGTTGCTCGCCTTCGTCCTGACGTTCAGCCTGGGCATCTCGCTGGTCCGCGCCAAGCTGCTGCAAAACGCGCACAGCATGGGCATGTCCCTGGCCCAGAGCTACGCCACCGAAGAGGAGACCCGCATCGCATCCTTTCGCAACTTCATGGACCTGGGCATCCAATATGTAGAGGAGATCTCCCTGCAGGGCGGAAGTCCCGACGAGATGCAGGAGTGGCTCCACAGCTACTTTTCCAAGCTCACCGTCATTCTGGGCAACAACACCGTCGATCCGTATGCGGTCGTCGATGGCATGATCATCGCCGCCAACCCATGGGACGGCGGCGAGGGCTACGACTACCGCAGCACAGAATGGTATCAGCGCGCGCTTGAGGCCGACGGCGAGTTGATCTTCACCGACGTATACACCGACGCCATTACGGGCGATCCCGTGGTCACGGCGGCCCGCAAGTTCGGCCGGAGCGACGATGTGCTGGCCATGGACATCTATCTGCGCAACTTTCTGCTCGGCAGCGACGAGCTCTCCGTCGCAGAAGACTGCTCCTTTTACCTGAGCGACTCGACCGGCACCCTCATCTACGCCTCCACCGCCTGGTCCGTCGCCAATGAGACGCTGCAGTGGTATACCGACCAGCTCCTGAAGGGCATCGGTGACGGCTCGCTGTCCTCTTATGACTCGTCCTTCACCGACCCCGAGGGCATCGTCCGCGGCGTCTACTATCACGAGATGAGCAACGGCTGGACGGTGATCCTCACCGTGCCGGTCCAGTCCGTGCTGATGGGCGACCGCAACGTCACGATCTACTTCCTCGTCGGGGTGGGCGTGCTCGTGTTCGCCATCCTGGCGGCCATGGTCATCCGCGATCTGCTGCAGAGCAAGCGCATCCGCATGGCGGGCAATACCATCGACATCCTCAGCGATTCCTTCTACGCCATCTACCGCGTCAACTACAGGGAAGGCACCTATGCCGCCATCAAGAGCTCCCCGGACATGGCCGACCGTCTGCCGCCCAGCGGCGACTATGCCTCGCTGCTCGAGGCCGTACAGGCGCTGGTCGAGCCGAGCACCTATCACGAGTTTGAGCTGTGCTTCTCGCTGGAGAGCATTCGCCAGCGCGTCGCCGAACATGTTGCCGATTACGGCGGAGACTATCAGCGCCGGTTTGGCGACACCTACAAATGGGTCAATATCCGCACGCTCTACGATGCCAAGCTCGCCCCGGACGAGGTCATCCTGTGCTTCCGCGAGGTGGACGTCGAAAAGCGCCAGCAGCTTCAGCACACCATCATCCTGCAGGAGGCGCTGGACACCGCGCGCAGGAGCACCAAGGCCAAGTCCGTCTTCTTCAGCAGCATGTCGCATGACATGCGCACGCCGCTCAACGCCATCATCGGCCTGTCCGAATTGGCACAGAAGAGCAACGGCGATTGGGAGAAGGTTCGCGGCTATCTCCAGAAGATCGAGTTTTCAGGCAAGCAGCTCCTGACGCTGATCAACGACATTCTGGAGCTTTCCCGCCTGGAATCGGGCGGAAATACGCTTGCCAACGAGCAGTTCGACCTGCGGCGCTGTGTGGAAGAGATTGCGGATATCTTTCGCGTACAGGCCGCTCAGGAGGGCAAGCGCTTCCGCGTGCAGTTCGACCTGCACGTCAGCGCCGTCATGGGCGACGCGTTCAAGCTCGGCCAGATCCTCAACAACCTGCTCTCCAACGCCTTCAAGTACAGCGAGACGGGCGCGCAAATTCTCCTGTCCGTGCGCCAGTTCGACTTCCAACAGCACAGCAAGTATCAGATCGTCGTGGAGGATACGGGCATCGGCATGTCCGAAAGCTTTTTATCCCACCTGTTTGAACCGTATGCCCGCGAGACCCACTTCGCCACCCGGGCCACGACCGGTACGGGATTGGGCATGCCCATCGTCAAACACCTCGTCCAGCAGATGAGCGGCGAGATCTCCGTGGAAAGCCAGCTGGGCAAGGGCAGCAAGTTCACCGTCACGCTGCCTCTGGCCGCCGCCACGGCCGACGAAAAGGCCGAGCCGGGCGAGCCGGCCACTCACGCGATGGCCGACCTGTCCGGCCGGCGCATCCTGCTGGCCGAGGACAACGAGCTGAACATGGAAATCGCCACCGAAATCCTCACCCTGCATGGCGCCGAGGTCGTCCAGGCCTACAATGGGCTCGAGGCGGTCCGTCTGTTCCAGGCAGCCGCCCCGTACTCCTTCGACGCCATCCTCATGGACATGCAGATGCCCGAGATGGACGGTTGTGAGGCTGCGCGCGCCATCCGGCGGTTGGACAGGCCCGACGCTGCATCCGTGCCCATCATCGCGGTCACAGCCAACGCGTTTGCCGAGGACATCGCCAAGACGACGGAGGCAGGCATGAACGGCCACATCTCCAAGCCCATCGACTTTGGGATTCTTCTGCAGACGCTTGGCGCGCTGCTCTCTCCCCGTTCCGGGGACGGCGAGCCGTCCTGATCCGGTTTTATTGCAAAGACGCCACCCGGCCGTGCGGCCGGATGGCGTCCTTTTTTTCTTCCTATCCTTTCGCCCTGCAGGGCATTCACGCCCGCGGCGCGTCCCGGCGCAGGAAGCGCTCGACCAGCTCGCTGCACACAAACATGCCCGCCGTCAGTCCCAGCAGCGCGATCGGGATGAGCTGCAGCGTCGTCGCGCCGGCGATCGCGCCCAGCAGCGGCGGCAGGAACGTCGAGCCGACATAGGCCACGGCCATCTGCAGGCCCATGGCCGCCTGTGAGGCATCGCGACCAAAGCGTCGGGGCGTCTCGTGGATCATGCACGGATAGATCGGCCCGCCACCCACGCCCAGCAGTAGCAGTCCGGGCAGCGCAAACGCCACCGGAAGCAGCAGCAACAGCGCGCCCGCCAGCATGATCAGCCCGCCGATCCGAATCTGTGCGCAGCTGGACAGGCGCGCGGCAAGCAGCCCCGACAGCACGCGCCCGACGGTGATGCCCGCAAAGAAGCACGACCCCCACGCGGCGGCCGTGGCCTTCTCCAGGCCGCGGTACTCCGCCAGATAGCTGGCCATCCACAGGCCCGTCGTCGTCTCTGCGCCGCAGTAGAGCAGGAACGTCAGCAGCGCAAACGCAATTCCGCGCAGGCGCAGCGCCTCACGGTTGGAGACGAACGCCGCCTCTTCCCCGCCAGCCTGCGCGCCGCGCCCCTCCGCGCGCCTCCACAGATGCATCGTGCACGCCAGCGCGGCAAAGAGCGCGAACTGCAGGCCCGAAACGACGCGGTAACCGCCGCGCCAGCCAACGCCCGCAATGCACGCCGCCATGATGATCGGGCTGACCGTCACCCCGATGCCCCAGAAGCAGTGCAGGAAGCTCATCTGCCGCGCGCTGTAGTGCAGCGCCACGAAGTTGTTGAGCGCCGCGTCGATCGAGCCCGCGCCCAACCCCAGCGGCACGGCCAGCAGGCATAGCGCCCACAGCGACGGCGCAAGCGAAAAGCCCAGCAGCGCCGCCGCCGTCATGAACACGCTCACGACCGTGATGCACCCCGTGCCAAAGCGGCGCACGAGGCGGTTGCTCATGAGGCTGGAGACGATCGTGCCGAAGCTGACGATCATCGACAGGATGCCAGCCGCCGCCAGCGGCGCGGACAGATCGGCGCGCATGACGGGCCACGCCGCGCCCAGCAGTGAATCCGGCAAGCCCAGGCTGATGAAGGCGACATAGATGATGACGAGCAACGCGGTCATAGACCATTCCTCCGCAGGTTCAGACTGGCCCCATTATAGCACAAACGCGCGGCTGCATCCATGCCGCGCGCGAAGTTTTGCCGGTTCACACGGGCTCCGACTGCGGCGCAGCCTCCGCCTCGCCGCGGTGCATCATCACGCCCGCCATCAGCGCCGTAAAGGGCGCCACGGTCACCAGCCCGAAGGAGCCCACGAGCGTGGTCAGCACCTCGCAGGCGACGAACTTGTAGTTCAGGATGTCGACGACCGGCGTTCCCTGGCCCATGAAGTACATGAGCATCGACAGGTAGCTGCCCGAGTAGGCCAGCATGAGCGTCGTGGTCATCGTACCGATGACGCTGCGCCCGACCGCAAAGCCCGAGCGGATCAGCGCGCGCCGCGAGATGCCCGGGTGGTGCGCGATCACCTCCTGACAGGAGGCCGACACGTCCATCGCCAGATCCATCAGTGAGCCGGAGTTGGCGATGAACACCATCGCCAGAAAGATCTGGCTCACGTCCAACTGCATGGCGCTCTGGGAGAGCAGCGGCACCACATAGGGCAGGTTCGTGCCGTCCAGGCGCAGCAGTGCGCCGAACGCCGCCGCCAGCAGGCAGGTGACGAACGTGCCCAGCAGCGAGCCGGCCAGCGCGCACAGCGCCTTGCGCGTAAAGCCCGCCACCAGGAACATGATCAGCGCGGTGAGCAGCAGCACGACGCCCAACGCGACCGGCACCGGCGAGCGCCCGTCGAGCAGCGCGGGAATGAGCAGCTTCCACACGATCATGACGCTGGCCACCAGCGAGACCAGCGCGCCCGCGCCCGCCACCCCGCCAAAGAGGATCAGCAGCAGCCCGAACAGGCCGAACAGCAGCCCCTCGCTGCCCAGCCGGTAGTGATCCACGAGCGTCGCGTTGGTTGGGCCGTCTGCGTTCGCGTGGATGATCGCCAGTCCCTCGTCGCCCACGGCAAAGAGCTTGTCCTTCTCCAGATCGGCGTTGAGCGCATTGGAGGCGTCGAGCTCATACCCCGCCCATTCGCCCGAGAGGATCCGCACGCGCAGGGCCTGCACGCCCGAGTAGACAATGCCCAGCGGCGCGAGAAAGTCGTCGTTCACGCTCAGCACGCGCACCCGCTCGCGCGTCGAATTGGCCGGCATGCGCTCCGGATAGCCCGTGGGCAACAGCCCCAGCGCGATACACAGCAGCCCCACCACGATGCAGAAGATCCAGTTGCGCCGCCGGTCCCGCCTGATTTGTGCATCCATTTCATTCTCCCCTTCCCGCATGCGTCCGAAAGGGCCGGAGCATCGCCCCGGCCCTTCGTGCGCGCCCGCGCGTCATTCCTGCGTCAGGCCCATCGCCTGCATGGTGTGCGTGAAGATGTCGCAGTTATCGTAGGCGCCCGCGAACAGCTCCGCATTCACACCCATGGCGTAGATCGGGATCTGCAGTCCGGTGTGCGAGTAGGAGGTGAAGGCCACGCCCGCCTTGTTGTTCAGAATGTGGCACACCGCCATGGACAGCGGCTCGTATCCGCCGTAGGCCAGGGCCTCTGCGTCGCCCAGCTCGCGATCCTCGGGCGCGGTCATGCTCAGCGCGTAGGCGGCCTCGATGCGCTCCAGTTCGTCCGCGGTCAGCGTCAGCTCCTGCCCCTCGGCAGTGGTCAGCCCGTAGTTCGCCTCGATGGCCGCCAGCGCATCCTCAAGGCTCGCGCCCGCCTCGCGCATCGCCGCAATCTGGGCGTCGAACGCCTCGTAGGAGACCTTCTGGTTGGCCAGGTACTGGAAGTGCGTGTCGTAGGCGGTGGCGGCAAAGCCGATCGTCAGGCCGCCGGTCTCATGGTCGCCGGTGACGATGATGAGCGTCTCTTCCGGATGCTCGGCCGCAAAGTCGATGGCCACCTGCACCGCGTCGGCAAAGGCGATCGTCTCATAGATGGAGGTCATGGCGTCGTTGGCGTGGCAGGACCAGTCGACCTTGCCGCCCTCGGTCATCATGAAGAAGCCGTTCTCATTGTCCAGCACGCGGATGCCGGCTTCGACCATCTCCGCCAGGGAGAGCGAATCCCCGCCCGCGGCCTCGGTGTTCAGACGGTCGATCTCCCACTGCATGGCCGCGTCGCCCGCCAGATCCGGCGCGATGGCCAGGGTCTTTCCGCTGTCCGCGTTCAGCGCGCGGATCGCCTCGTTGGTGTTGGCGATGTTCCAGCCGTTCTCCTCAGCGATCGCCATGACGTCCTGCTGGTCGCCTTCCGCACCCATCGGCTGCGCGTACCCGCCGCCGGCCAGATAGTCGAGCGTCGTGCCCGTCAGGCCCTGCACGGCGATGCCATACATGTCCTTGCGGCTGGTCACCTTGGCGTAATAGGCGGCCGGGGTCGCATGGTCCAGCGACACGCTGGTCACCACACCGATCTTCTTGCCCGCCTCCTTGGCGTACTCGGTGATGAGCTTGAACGGCTCGGTCAGCTCCGTGTCGTAGTTGATGACGCCCGACAGCGTCTTATGGCCGCTGGCCATGGACGTGGCGGTCGAAGCGGAGTCTGGGCAGAACGACGTCGCGTCGTACGTCGTCATGATGCCCGTGTAGGGAAACTGCGTGAAGGACAGCGCCTGCGGCGTGGGCATCGCCGCGTCGGGGTTGGCCAGCGTACCCAGGTAGTACTGCGTGGCGTTGATCTGCGGCAGCCCCTGGCCGTCGCCGATGAACATGAACACGTACTTGGGCACGTCGGGCGCCTCGACGGCGTCCTGGGCCTGCGCGATACAGCCCGCCAGCAGCAGGGCCACGCAGAGCATCGCAGAGAGCATTTTGCGAATCATTTGTCTCTTCCTCCTTCTTTTCAGTACGGAGAAGATGATAACAGCCGCAGATGAATGCCCGTTGTGCGCGCAGTAAAACCTCGGTAAATCCTCCCGGCGCAATGTAAAACCGGCGTCCGCCATCAGGCGAACGCCGGTTTGAATGTTTTTTGGGGATCCAGGCTCAGTACATGCCGCCCATGCCGCCCTGCGGAGCTGCGGCGGGAGCCGGGTTCTTCTCGGGCAGGTCGGCCACCAGGGACTCGGTGGTCAGGACCATGGCCGCCACGGACGCCGCGTTCTGCAGCGCGCTGCGGGTGACCTTCGTCGGGTCGAGGATGCCGCGCTCGACCATGTCGCAGTACTCGCCCTTCAGGGCGTCGAAGCCGTAGCCGACCTTGTCGGACTTCTTGAGGGTTTCGACGATGACGGAGCCCTCGATGCCGGCGTTCGCAGCGATCTGACGGACCGGCTCCTCGAGCGCGCGCAGCACGATCGCAACGCCCGTCTTCGCATCACCCGTGTGCTTGGGCAGCTCCGCAGCGACGCGGCCCAGGACGCTCAGCAGCGCGGTGCCGCCGCCCGGAACGATGCCCTCTTCCACAGCGGCGCGGGTCGCGGCCAGCGCATCCTCGATGCGCAGCTTGCGCTCCTTCATCTCCACCTCGGTCGCAGCGCCGACCTGGATGACGGCCACGCCGCCGGCCAGCTTGGCCAGGCGCTCCTGGAGCTTCTCGCGATCGTAGTCGCTGGTCGTCTCGCCGATCTGCGCGCGGATGGACGCAACGCGGGCCTGAATGGCGGCCTTGTCGCCGGCGCCCTCGACGATGGTGGTGTTGTCCTTGTCGACCTTGACCTGGCGGGCACGGCCCAGCATGTCCATGGTCGCATCCTTGAGCTCCAGGCCGACCTCTTCGGTCACGACGGTGCCGCCGGTCAGCACGGCGATATCCTCCAGCATGGCCTTGCGGCGATCGCCAAAGCCCGGCGCCTTGACCGCCACGCACGTGAACGTGCCGCGCAGCTTGTTGAGCACCAGGGTCGTCATGGCCTCGCCCTCGACGTCCTCGGCGATGATCAGCATCTTCTTGCCGGACTGCACGACCTGCTCCAGCAGCGGCAGCAGCTCCTGGATGTTGGAGATCTTCTTGTCGGTGATCAGGATGACCGGATCATCCAGCACGGCCTCCATCTTCTCGGTATCGGTGGCCATGTAGGCGGAGACATAGCCGCGGTCAAACTGCATGCCCTCGACGATGGACAGCTCGGTCTTCATGGTCTTGGACTCCTCGACCGTGATGACGCCGTCATTGCCGACCTTCTCCATCGCGTCGGAGACCAGCTGGCCGACCTCTTCGCTGGCCGCGGAGATCGCCGCCACATGCGCGATGGCGCTCTTGCCCTCGATGGGCTTGGACAGCTCCTTGAGGCCCTCCACCGCTGCAGCGGTCGCATCCTCGATGCCCGACTTGAGCACCATCGGGTTCGCGCCCGCGGCCAGGTTCTTCAGGCCCTCGCGGATCATCGCCTGCGCCAGGAGCGTCGCGGTGGTGGTGCCGTCGCCCGCCACGTCGTTCGTCTTGGTGGCGACTTCCTTGACCAGCTGCGCGCCCATGTTCTCAAAGGCGTCCTCCAGCTCGATTTCCTTTGCGATGGTCACGCCGTCGTTGGTGATCAGCGGCGAGCCGAACTTCTTGTCCAGCACGACGTTGCGGCCCTTCGGGCCCAGGGTGATCTTGACGGTATCAGCCAGCGCGTTGACGCCGCGCTCCAGCGCGTGACGGGCCTCTTCCCCGAAAATAATCTGCTTCGCCATAACGATAACTTCCTTTCTTTACATTCCGCTGTATCGGACTTATTCCACGATGGCCAGGATGTCGCTCTGACGCACGATGATCAGCTCTTCGCCGTCGATCTTGACCTCAGTGCCGGCATACTTGGAGTAGATGACCTTCTGACCGACCTTCACCTGCATGGTGACCTCCTTGCCGTCCACCACGCCGCCGGGGCCAACGGCCAGCACCTGCGCGGTCTGCGGCTTTTCCTTGGCGCTGCCGGCCAGGATGATGCCACCCTTGCTCGTCTCTTCGGACTCCAGATTCTTGATGACCACACGGTCAAACAGCGGCTTCACGTTCATAAAACAATGCCTCCTTGATGGAATGTTGTCTTCACTGTAATATCTTTTTGCGGGGCTTATTGTTAGCACTCTCTTTGGTCGAGTGCTAATTCACAGTGATTAGTTTAAGCCATTCTCCGCCCCATGACAAGTGGTAAAATTGCACAAAATTTCGTGTTTTTTCTTTTTTATCTGGATTTGCATTCGTTGAGGCCACGCATGTTTTTCCGTTGGCGCACACGCCTTCTCTGTGCTACAATGGCACAATGGAGGTTTATCATGGATACGACGCTATTTGCCCGCTCGCTGCTGGAGTGGTACGATGCCGGACACCGCGAACTGCCCTGGAGACGCACGCGCGATCCCTACCGCGTGTGGATTTCGGAGATCATGCTCCAGCAGACGCGCGCTGAGACGGCGATTTCCTATTATGAACGGTTTCTACTGTGCTTTCCGCACGTGCGCGCGCTGGCCGATGCGCCCGAGGAGGACGTGCTCAAGGCCTGGGAGGGCCTGGGATATTATTCCCGCGCGCGCAATCTGCAATCCGCTGCGCGGCGCATCGTCTCGGAGTATGGGGGCGAATTGCCTGCCACATCCGCGCAGCTGCGCGAGCTGCCCGGCATCGGGCCGTACACGGCGGGCGCAATCGCATCGATCTGCTTCGGCGAGCGCGTGGCCGCGGTGGACGGCAACGTAGAGCGCGTCGTGTCGCGCCTATGGGGCGTACGCGAGGATGTATCGCTGCCGCCGGTGCGCCGTGCCATCGCCGCACACGCGCAGTCGCTCGTGCCGCCCGAGCGCACGGGCGACTTCACCAACGCGATGATGGAGCTGGGCGCCACGGTCTGCGTGCCCGGGGCGCCACGCTGCCTGATGTGCCCGGTGCGCGAGCTGTGCGACGCTTGCGCACGCGGCGATGCGCAGGACCTGCCCGTCAAAAAGAAGGCCAAGCCACAGCGCGTGCAGCACATGGGCGTGGCGATCGTGCGCTGCGGCGGGCGCGTGCTGCTGCGCCAACGCGCCGAGCGCCTGCTGGGCGGCCTGTGGGTCTTCCCGCTCTTTGAAGATGCGACGCAGCCCGAAGAGCTCTCGCGCGCGTTGGCCGAGGCCGGTCTGCAGGCGGCCTACGACGCCCCGCTGGGCGAAGCGCGGCATGTGTTCACCCACATCATCTGGGAGATGGCGTTGCACGCCTTTGTCTGCCCGAACGCCCCCGAACTGCCCGACTGCCGGTGGGCCGACGCGCAGACGCTGCGTGCGCTGCCGCTGCCCACGGCGATGAAGGCCGCCCGGGCCGCCGCGCTGCGGCTGCTGGATGAATGGGAGGAGGGAATGCCGTGACCGCGCGCCTGTTCGAGGTGCTGTACGCGCTGCTGGAGCGCAGGCAGGTCCGGGCGGGCGAACTGGCCGAGCTGCTTGGCGTGAGCGTGCGCACGGTCTATCGCGACGTGGAGGCGCTGAGCGCGGCGGGCATTCCCATCTACGCCTGCCGCGGGCGCGGCGGCGGCATCGCGCTGATGGAGGGGTTCACGCTCTCCCGCGCCGCGCTGTCCGAGGGCGAAAAGGACGCGCTGCTCATGGCCGTCAAGGGCCTGGCCGCGTCGGAGCAGGACGCCCGCTCGGCCCTGCGCAAGCTTTCGGGCCTGTTTGCCCGCGAGGCGCAGGACTGGCTGGAGGTCGACCTGTCCTCCTGGGGCGCGGCCGGACTGAAGGATGAGCGCTTTGCGCTGCTGCGCGAAGCGCTGCGCGAGCGGCGCGAGGTGACGTTTTTCTACCGCGGGGCGGACGGTTCGCGCCGGATGCGGCGCGTCAGGCCTGCGCGCCTGTGCTTCAAGGCGTCGGCGTGGTACCTGCAGGCCTGGTGCTGCGAGCGGAAGGCCTACCGTACGTTCCGCCTTTCGCGCATGGCGGACGTGTGCGCCACGGAGGAACGTTTTGCCGGCGGCCTGTCGGATGTGCCGCCCATCGACGTCGCCTGGTGGGGTGACGCGCCGCCCGAGGAGATCCGCCTGCGCATCGCTCCGGACGCGGCCTTTCGCGCCATGGACGACTTTTTGCCCGATCAGCTCTCGGAAAATGCGGATGGTTCGGTCACGGTGCGGCTGTTTTTGCCGGTCGTCGGCAGTCTACTCTCCTTTCTGCTCTCCTATGGCGGCGCGCTGGAGATCCTCTCGCCTGAAACGGCGCGCGCACGGCTGCGGGAGATGGCGCTAAGCGCGGCAAAAAGATACGAATCCCCTGAAACATGACACGCTGACGTCAGGTTTTTTGCCGTACAATGAGGCCATCTCTCATTCAAGGAGGAATGCCCCATGACCGAAAGACCCTTTTGTCAAAGCTGCGGCATGCCCATGGATGTGCCCGGCAGCGAGTATGGAACCGAGCGGGACGGCTCGCGCAGCCGGGACTATTGCAGCTATTGCTACCGGGACGGCGCGTTCACCACGGATTGGACGATGGAGGAGATGATCGAGTTCTGCGTCGGACCGGAGGTGGAGGCATGCCCCGGCCTGACGCCGGAGGCGGCGCGCGAGCGCATGCAGCGCGTGTTTCCACAGCTCAAGCGCTGGCGCAACGCCTGACGGCTTCTCCCTTGCCGGGCCGCATTTGCGGTCCGGCTTTACGTTTGCGCAAAAAGATGGTATGCTATAGGGGGAGTCACAAGATCGTCACTTTTTTCTCAAATAGTTGTAACCTTTCCGCCTTTTTATGCGTATAACATATAGAGGAATCTCCGGCTGTATTTCTCATCCGCTTTTTATCGGGCGTTCGCTTCCCGCCGCGCGCGGGATGCGATATAATGGTCCTTACATACTTGAACTCTTGGAAACGGAGCAATGGCATGATGCGCTGCGTCGGCTTGACAAAAACGCTCCTGCGTCATATGTGCTGCGCGGCGGTGTTGTTCGCGCTGTGTCTTCTTCCCGCGTCCGCGTCGGGGGAGGGCTCTGTTCGTGCGCTCTTCGTCGCCTGTGAAAATTTTCTCAGCGCCGAGAGCATTGCCCCGTCTGCCCGCAACAACCTGGCGCTTTTGACCAGCGCCTTTGCCCGAAGCGTCGCGCCGTCCGACCTGCGCGTTGAAAACGGAACGATCGCCTCCTCTGCCGCGCTGGGCGAGACGATCGCCGCCGCGTTTGACGGCGCGCAGGAGGAGGACGTCTCGCTGCTGTACCTGAGCACGCACGGCATCTACGATCCGGCCATGCCGGACGAGCCCGCGCGCCTGCTGCTCAGCGACGGCGTCAGCGAGGACTCGATCACCGCCGCGCAGCTGGCCGACTACCTGGATCCGGTGCCCGGCATCAAGGTCGTGATCCTGGACGCGTGCAATTCCGGCGCGTTTATCGGCAAGGGCATGCCCGTATCCGTCGTGCGCTCGATGAACCTGCCGTTGAATCGGGCAGAGTACAAGGTCATCGCCTCCAGCGGCGGCAATGAGGACGCGTTTTATTGGAACGCCGGCGGCAATTACGGCGCGCAGGGCTCCTCATACTTTGCGCTGGCGCTCTACCACGCGCTGACGCCCCAGGGCGGACAGTACGAGGCGGACCAGAACCGCGACGGCGCCATTACGCTCAGCGAGCTGTCCGACTACCTGCTGCGGGCCAATGGCACATCCAGCGCCCAATGCTATCCAGAGCAGGACGACTTTGTCCTCGTCTCCTATGACGTCCAGGCCGTCTCCAGCGCTTTCGATCCGTCGATTGCGTACTTCTCGCTCGGAAACTCCATCCTCACCTATGACGACCCGACGCTCACGTTCTCCTTTACTGCGCTGCGCGATGCGCGCATCAGCTATCAGATCGTCTATCACCAGCAGGGCCGCTGGATGTGGGAAAACGCCCAGCGCATTCTGGACACCAGCGAAAGCCCCGACGGCATGGTCAGCCCGGGCCGTAAGGAGCGCGCGCTGTCGCTATCCGTCGGCTCACTCTCCTCGGACGTGGCCGGCTATGCGCTCTTGCAGGTCATTGCCGAGTCTGAAGCGGGCACGGAGGTCGCCGAGAGCCGCCTCATCTCCGTGCAGCCCATCGTCGGCAATCCGCAGCTCTCGCTCTTTGCGCCGCTCTCGCTCACGCTTGGCGAGGGACGCGAGCTGGTGATCGAGGCGTGCCACGACTTCCCCGTCTCCCTCACGCTCGACGTCTACACCTCTCGCGGCGTGCATGTGCGCAATCTGGCGCGCTCCGTCCCCTCGCGGCCCAACGCGCTCACGCCCGAGGCATCGCTCTTCTATTGGGACGGCCGGGATGATGCAGGCGAATACGTCCTGCCCGGCCAGTACGCGCTGCGCCTGTCCACCACTGTCGGCGGACGCCAGTACGGCGCCGTGTTCGAATACGTCTACGTCCGCGAGGGAACGGTCATGATGCCCGTTCAGCCCATCGGCTGATTCAGCGGCGCGGACGAAAGGGCAGTATGCGCCCGCCGCTCACGCCCCAGGCCGTCAGCAGTCCGTCCAGCGCCCGCGCCGCGCAGTCGTAGCCCGCCTGTTCGCATTCCGTCGCCCGCCGCGCCGACAGCGCGCCCACGCCGCGCGGCATTGCCGGCGCGAGCACGTGCACGCCCTCGATCCGGGCGAAGCGCCGCGCATGGCACAGCGCGCAGCGCGTGAAGGCGTCCGTCCTTCCCTCGGGCCGGTAGGTCGGCACGACGAAGAGCAACTCCTGCGCGCCCAGCGCGCGCAGCGCCAGCGCGCACGCCTCGGGCTCCTGCGCCGCAATGAGCGACACATCCATCCATGACGCAGGCGTGACCCAGGCCGGCGCGCTCATCGCCGCGCGCACCCCCAGCCACAGCGGAGCTTCGCGCGTGAAGACGAGCCCGGACCCCGCGGGCTCCGACAGCGCGCGCAGGCCCGGCGCCGACGTAAACGCCAGCCCTTTGCCCGAAAGCAGCGCCACGCATGGCAGCGCCAACGGCGTCTTGCACGCGCGCATCGGCGCGCCCTCCGTGAGCGCCAACAGCACACGCGAAAGCGCTCGTCCCCTCGCCGCCTCCCAGCCGAGCGGATGCCCCAACGCGCGCCTTCCGACCAGCGCCGCGCCCAGCGCGGCGCTTTGTAGCGGCGTCGTACCAAGCGCTGCCAGTGCCGCCGCCAATGCGCCGCTCCCGGCGCCGCAAAGCGCTCCGGGCGTGACCGCCCGCTCCGACAGCGCACGCAGCACGCCCGCATGTGCCGCCGCCGCGATGCCTTCGCCGCACAGTGCCAGACCCAGGCGCAAGCCCATCCCTCCCCTCGCCCAACAGCGTATGCGCGCGGCGCCGTTTTTCGCCCGCAACCAAAAGATTTTTTGCGAGATTCTTTTGCGTTGCAACGCTGCGGGGGCTTTTCTCGTCTTATTGTTGTGTGCTATAATGCGATATGGGCCTTGAGGCCCGACCGACCGCGGCGTTTCCTTTCATCCGTTCGCCGCCCCGGAAAGGTGGAATTTTCTACATGCGTTCATCCCGTACCCAGACCGCGTCCGGCGCGCGCAAGCGGCGCACGGGCCGCGAGACGAGCCCGAAGGGCACGGTGCTGGGCATCGTATTGCTGGCGGTCTTCGTATCGGCGTTCGTGCTGCTCGCGCCCAAGACGCCTACGCAGTCCGCGGCCGCCAACGTGACCGGCACGCAGACCGACGCGGGCGCCAGCATGGGAAGCCCGGACCTGCACGTCACCGAGGCGATGTCCTCCAACCGCACGGCCTATCCTGACGAGACGGGCAGCTTCCCCGACTGGATCGAGCTGACCAACGAGGGAGAAACCGCCATCCAGCTCAAGGATTACGGCCTGTCCGACACCGAAACCAAGATCACGTTCGTCTTCCCCGAGATGACGCTCGGGCCGGGCGAACGCGTCGTCGTGTTCGCGTCCGACGAGAGCCGCTCCGAGTCCGGCAAGCCCCTGCACGCCAAGTTCAAGCTCTCGTCGCTGGGCGACAACGTGGTGCTCTTCGGCCCCGACGGCGTGGTCATGGAGACCGTCCAGCTGCCCGCCATGGACG
This sequence comes from uncultured Eubacteriales bacterium, assembly GCA_944349855.1. Lineage (GTDB taxonomy): Bacteria > Bacillota > Clostridia > Christensenellales > Aristaeellaceae > Beduinella. The sequence goes on from CALVNS010000007.1 coordinate 47,642, forward strand.
CGGACGTCTCCTACGCCAAGACCGGGGAGGGCTGGATCATCACCGACATGTACACGCCGGGCTATGAGAACACGCAGGAAGGCTACGCGCTGTTCCTCGCCTCGTCCTATCTGGAGACGGGCGTACTGGTGATCAACGAGGTCATGGCCTCCAATGTGACCACGCTCAAGGACGACGATGGCGACTACAGCGACTGGATCGAGATCTACAATACCTCTTCGCAGACGATCGACCTGTCCAATTACGCGCTCTCCGACGATCCGAGCAGCCCGATCAAATTCCGCTTCCCGCAGGGGGCGACGATCGAGCCCGGCGGCTACTACGTGGTCTTCGCCTCAGGCAAGGACCGCGAGGGCACGGACGGCAGCTGGCCGCACGCGCGCTTCAAGCTTCGGGCCGAGGGTGAAACGGTGCTCCTGTCCGACATCCAGGGCCGGCTGCTGGACAAGGTGACGTACGACCTGCTTGAAGCCGACACCTCGTGGGGGCGCAGCCCGGACGGCACGGGCGGCTTCACCACCTACACCCAAACGACGCCGGGCCTTTCCAACACGCAGGAGAGCGCGCTGATCATGGATCAGCGCCTCACCGCCGCCAACACGCAGGGCCTGTTCATCACGGAGGTCATGTCCTCCAACCGAAAGACCTCCCTGCCGGGCGTGCAGGGCACCTACGACTATGTCGAGATCTACAATGCCAGCGGACAGGCCGTCAACCTGAAGGGTTACGGCCTGTCCGACAACGTGAAGAAGCCGCGCAAATGGCTCTTCCCGGATGTGACCATTCCCGCAGGCGGGTACCTGCTGGTCTACTGCGAGGCGGCCAACGTCGGCATGGAGACCGAGACGGTCCACTACGCCAACTTCAACCTCAGCGTCGGCGGTGAGACGGTCCTGCTCTCTACGCCCGACGGCACGCTGCTGGACAAGCTCGTCGTGCCCTCGCTCTACAGCGACGTATCCTACGGCAGAACCGTCGGCCAGAGCGGCCTTTTTTATTACAGCACGCCGACGCCCGGCGAGCCCAATCTGGGCGGATTCTCCGGCTTTTCTGAGCCGCCCGTGTTCATCACGCGCGGCGGCCTGAACGAGCGCCCCATCGAGGTCGAGATCCAGGTGCCCGAGGGCGCGACCGTCTACTACACCACGGACAGCACCGACCCCACGCAGCAATCCATGGTCTACGATGAGCCCATCGCCGTCTCGCAGACGACGGTCATCCGTGCGCGTGCCTATCAGCCCGGCCTGGAGGGCTCGCAGATCGAGACGCAGACGTATTTCGTCTCCACCTACCACACGATGCCCGTCATCTCGCTGGTGACCGATCCAGACAACCTCTGGAATGAGGAGACCGGCATGCTCGCCGACGGCCCAACCCTCGACCGGGATAACACGGAGCCCCCATGGGAGGACGCCACCTATTGGAAAAAGCTGCACTACTCGGGCTTCATTGAGTACTACGACGAGGACGGCGTGCAGCAGATCTCCCAGGGCATGAACTTTCACGTGATGGGCCAGTTCTCATTGGACATGCCGCAAAAGTCCTTTGCGATTCGCGCGGACGCGCAGTTTGGCGAAGAGCTGTTCAACTACGCGTTCTTCGAAGACCGGCCCTATACCTCCTATTATGCCATCGTGCTGCGCAACGGCGGCCAGGATGGCAAGTACACCCGCGTGCTGGACGGCCTGCAGGCGCGCCTGGTCGATCAGGCGGGCTCGTCCGTCATCACGCAGGCCTGGAAGCCCGTGATCGTCTATCTCAACGGGCAGTACTGGGGCCACTACAACCTGCGCGAACGCGTCGGCGCGGAGATGATCGCCCAGCATGAGGGCTGGGCCAACCCCGACGCCATCGACATTCTGGAATCCGACGGCACGCGCTCCAGCCAGGTCAACCAGGGCTCCAATGCGGACTACGTCGACCTGGTCGACTATGTGGAGAGCCACGACCTGACCCAGGATCCCGAAGCGCTGCAATACGTGCTGGACCGCGTGGACGTGGAGAACATGATCGACTACTTCTTCTTCGAGATGTTCTTCGGCAACACCGACCCGGGCAACATCCGCTTCTACAAGAGCGATGAGGAGGACGGCAAGTGGCGTTACATCCTCTACGACGTGGACTGGGGGCTGTTCAACTCCTCGTCCGGCGGCGTGGCCTACGTGCTCAATGAGAGCGGCATGGGCAACTACCGGATCAAGTCCAACGTGCTGCTGCGCCATCTGATCCAGGTGCCCGAGATCCAGGACCAGTTCCTGCGCCGCGGCGGCGTGCTGTTTCAGACCGTGCTGACCACCGACAACATGATCTCGCTGCTGGACGAGATGATCGCCCAGATCACGCCCGAGATGGACATGCACTTTGACCGCTGGGCGGCCGAGATGCACCCCAAGATGAGCTTCGACCAGCCCAAGAACGGCCCGGGCGCCAAGTCCTACTGGCAGGAGCGCGTTGCCCGCGCCAAGAACGTCATGAAAAAGCGCCCGTCGATCTTCTGGGCGGAGGTGCAGGAGTACTTCGGCCTCTCGCAGGCGAAGATGGAGGAGTACTTCGGCCCGCAGCCCGAGATTCCGGCCGACGCAGTGTAATCCCAAAGCAAACGACGAGGAGGAACCCCCATGCAGAGCATCCAGAACGATCCCGGCGTACTGAGTTGGTTTTCCGCGCAATTTGCCCAGCTGACCCCGATGGAGATGGTCATTGCCCTGGCCTCCGGCCTGTTCGTCGGCCTGATCATCGCCTTCGTCTACCGCAAGACGTACCGCGGCGTGCTGTTCAGCCCGAGCTTTGCCACCACGCTGATCATGCTCACGATGATCACCACGCCCGTGGTCATGTGTATCGGCTCCAACATCGCCCTGTCGATGGGCATGGTCGGCGCGCTGTCCATCGTGCGCTTCCGCACCGCCGTCAAGGACCCCATGGACACCGCCTACATGTTCTGGGCGCTGACGATGGGCATCCTGCTGGGCGCCGGACTGTACCTGGTCGCGCTGGTCGTCGTGGCCGGCATCGGCCTGACGATGCTGGTGCTCTCCTTCGTGCGCATGAAGAGCCCCAACACCTACCTGCTGGTCGTCCACTATGACGAGGATGTCGAGCCCGACGTCAACAGCACCGTCGCGCGCATTCGCAACCGCCGCCTGCGCTCCAAGGTCGTCAGCCGCGGCGGCGTGGAGCTGACCGTCGAGGTGCAGCTGGGCGAGCGCAGCGACATCGTCAACCGCATGCTCGACATCGAGGGCGTGCACAACGCCACGCTGATCGCCTGCCAGTCCGAGGCAGGCAACTGACGGACGGAGGCGGAAGATGGCCATCACCAGCTATCCCGTGCGCCATGAGCTCAAATACCTCGTCCATCCCTCGGAGCTGCACTACCTGCGCTCCGTGCTCGACGGCCTGCTCATGCACGACCCCAACGGCGACGAAAACAACGAATACCACATCCGCTCGCTGTACTTCGACACGCTGCACGACGACGCGCTGCATGAGAAGATCGCCGGCGTGGGCAACCGCAAGAAGTACCGCATCCGCATCTACAACTTCTCCGACCGGCTGATCCGCCTGGAGTGCAAGCGCAAGATCGGCGACCTGATTTCCAAGCAGTCCGTGCGCATCCCGCGCGACCTGGCCGAGCAGATCATCGCAGGCGATCCCTCCGGCCTGGAGTACATGCGCCACCCGCTTCTTCGCGAGGTCTTTGTGCAGATGCGCACCAACCTGCTGCACCCCGTCGTCATCGTCGATTATGTGCGCGAGGCCTACATCACCGACGCGCAGGACGTGCGCATCACGTTTGACAGGCGCCTGCGCACGGGGCTGTACAGCAGCGACCTGTTCAATCCGCGCATTCCCACCTTTCCGGTCTTCGACGATTGCAAGGAAATCCTCGAGGTGAAGTTTGACCAGTTCCTGCCCGCGTACCTGCAGACCGTGCTCTCCGGCGTCACCGCCGAGCGCAGCGCGGTCTCCAAGTACGTGCACTGCCGCCGGTACGAAGAAAAGGAATACTGAACAAATCAGGGCCGGGGAGATGCTCTTCCCGGCCCTGATTGTCTGTCTGTATGGGCTCCTCAGCCCGCCTGAGCGAGCCGCTCGCCGCTCTCTCGCGCGATGCACACGCCCATGAACATCGTGAATGCCGTCATGCCAAGCGTCAGCACCAGCGGCAGCGCGCGGTTCAGCTCCGACAGCACGCCGGCGATCAGGCCGAACGGCGCCGTCACCAGCAGCATCATCGCGTAGAACAGCCCCAGCATCCGCGCGCGCTCCTCCGGATCGATCGTCAGCATTTGGATGGACGTCGTCAGCGGATTGAGCGTGGACAGCGCCACCGCCTCCAGCAGCACCGAGAGCACGACCATCCAATAGGCGCCCGCGGGCATGAGCAGCACGCACAGCTGCGACGCGGCCAGGATGCCCACGCCCGCAAACAGCGGCAGGCGGAACCGGCGCACCGACACACGCGGCACGATCGTGAAGTAGCACATGAGCATCAGCAGCGACTTGATGGTCGAGAAGATCGACAGGTTCTCCGCCGCGATGCCCAACCGGTCCGTCAGCAGCAGCGGCCAGAACGTCTCCAGCACGTTCTTGATCGCCGCGTAGGAGGCCACCATGCCGACCGTCAGCATGACGGCGCGGTTTTGGAGCATGGCGCGCAGCACGTGCCGGCTGTCCAGCAGGTGCGTCAGCAGCGGCACGTTCGCGCACTCGCGCATGCGCCGCTCGCCGATCTTCGTCTCGTGCGAGAGGAAGTAGAGCACGATGAACTTCGTCGTCATCAGCACGAACGTGAAGCCGTAGATCGCGCGCATCGTCGGCACCAGGCCGAACGCACGCACCAGCAGGTAGGCCAGCGGAGCCACAAAGCCCGCCAGCAGCCCCGCCACGTGCGAGACCGCATACAGCCGCACCAGGCGCGAGGGCTCCGAGTCCTCCATCAGCAGCAGATCCCACGAGTTCTCCGTCACGCGCCACATGCCGTTGAACAGCGCCGCCGCCACGAACCAGCGGTAGTCCTGCGCGAGCATCCACAGAAACGTCGGCACGCTCCAGGACAGCAGATCGAAGATGACCGTGCAGCGCCGCCGGCCCAGCTTGTCCGTCAGCACGCCCGACAGCAGCGCCCAGAACATCTGGGAGATGAAGAAGATCGTCGACATCGCGCCGATCTGCACCGGCGTCATGCCCAGCGCGGCCATGTACACCGACACGAAGGGCACGTACAGGTTATACGGGATGCCCCAGAGGGGCTCCGTCCACAGGCATGCCCGCTCGTTGCCCTTCAAGTGCACGAGCAGGTCGATCAGCGGGTTGCGCGCGATTCGCTTGAGCATGGGTGTCCTCCTCACATCCGGTCTTTACAGCAGACCCTCGATCAGCTGCATCAGGGGAACCACGGCGATGGGCATGAAGACCGCGGGCAACAGATTGCCCACGCGCACCTTGAACAGGCCGAACATGTTGATCGCGATGCCGACGATCAGCAGCCCGCCGACGGCGGACATCTCCGTGACGACGGCGTCGGTCAGGAACGGCGCGACATACTGCGCCAGCAGCGCGATCGCGCCCTGGTAGATGAGCACTGCGGCCGCGGAGAGCAGCACGCCCGGCCCCATCGCCGAGGCAAAGATCACCGCGCTCACGCCGTCCAGCGCGGACTTGGCGATCAGCGTGCTGTGGTCGCCGCGCAGACCCGAGTCCAGCGCGCCCACGATCGCCATCGCGCCCACGCAGAACATGAGGCTCGCGGTCACAAAGCCCTCGGCAAAGCCCGAGTCGCCACCCTTGGCCAGCAGACGCTGCGCGCGCGCCCCCAATCCCTCCAGGCGCTTTTCCACGTCGACGGCCTCGCCCAGCAGCGCGCCCAGCACCATGCTGACGATGACGACCATCGTGTTTTGCGTGCCCAGCGCGCCGTCCAAGCCAATCAGCGCCACGCACAGCGCCAGGCCCTGCATGATCGTATCCCGAAACCGCCTGCCGATGCCGCCGCGCAGCAGCAGCCCCAGCAGGCCGCCTGCGACGACCGCCGCGGCATTGATGAGCGTTCCCACCATGTTGCATTCCTCCTGGACGTTTCCCGCCCAACGGGCAGATGAAAAGCGGGGTCGCTCGTGCTGGCGCATTGGCTTCCCGCACGATCAACCCCGCTTTTGTTGAAAGATGTGTTACTGGGCCTTGGGATAGACGCTGCACTGCGTCTTGTCGCGGCCAAGGCGCTCAAAGCGCACCACGCCGTCGATCTTGGCGAAGAGCGTGTCGTCGCCGCCGATGCCGACGTTCTGGCCGGGATGGATCTTCGTGCCGCGCTGACGGTACAGGATGTTGCCCGCCAGGACGAACTGGCCGTCCGCACGCTTGGCGCCCAGGCGCTTGGACTCGCTGTCGCGGCCGTTATGGGAAGAACCGGTGCCCTTTTTATGGGCGAACAGCTGCAGATTCATCGTAAGCATTGTCTTACCTCCATTCTTTGAGCAATACCCGCACATGTCGCGGGTAAGATGTCTGGATGTCCATCAGTCCCTGCCGCACCGTGCGCAACACGATGTCGGCGGTGCGTGCCCGCTGCGCGTCCAGTCCCTGCGGGAGGACGCACTCAAGCAGGCCCGCGTCTTCATCGACGGTCGGGTGGGTCTGCACGCCGGCGACCGTCTCCAGGGCGTTGACCGCGGTCTGCGTCAGTGCGGACACGGCGGCGCAGACGATGTCGCGCCCCACCGTTCCCGCGCCGGCATGGCCCTGCGCGCGGAAGCCGCGCAGCAGGCCGTCGGGCCCGCGGTAGACCTCAATGGTGGTCATCAGGCGTTGATGGCGGTGATTTCCACCTTGGTGAACGGCTGACGGTGACCCTGCTTGCGACGGTAGTTCTTCTTGGACTTGTACTTGAAGACGACGATCTTCTCGCCGCGGCCCTGCTGGAGCACCTTGCCCTCGACCTTGGCGCCCTCGACCAGCGGCGCGCCGACCTTCAGGTCGCCGTCCTTTTCCACGAGCAGCACGTCGAAGCTGACAGCGTCGTTCTCAGCGGCGTCGAGCTTCTCCACATAGATGACGTCGCCCTGCGCGACGCGATACTGTTTGCCACCGGTAGCGATGATAGCGTACACGGATAGCACCTCCCAATTCTGGACTCGCCGGGATGCAGGCAGCCGGAAACCGGCATTTGGACAGACCTATCCCGAGCGGCTTACCGATACATGATAGCAAAACGCCGCGCGCTTGTCAAGCGAAAACCGTGCACGCGCGCGTTTTTTTCGGCTTTTTGCGGATTTGCGCGCGCGAATGTTCCATAGCGATTGACACTGCCTTCCGGGTTTGCTACACTGTCCTGGACAGCGCGTTGACAGTGGGGCCAACGCATGACCAATACAAAGGAGCGCAGGGATTTTTATGAAGGAACGGGAACGTTTCAGTTCGCGGCTCGGGTTTATTCTGATCTCCGCGGGGTGTGCAATCGGCTTGGGAAACGTCTGGCGCTTTCCCTACATCACCGGCAAGTACGGCGGGGCCGCGTTCGTGCTGGTATATCTGTTCTTTCTGGTGGCGCTGGGCCTGCCCATCATGGTCATGGAGTTTGCCGTAGGTCGCGCCAGCCAGCGCAGCGCGGCGCGCTCGTTCGACGTGCTGGAGCCCAAGGGGTCCAAGTGGCACATCTTTCGCTATTTTGCCATGGCGGGCAACTACCTGCTGATGATGTTCTACACGACCATCGGCGGCTGGATGCTCAGCTATTTCTTCCGCATGGCGTCGGGCCAGTTCGTCGGTCTGGACCCCGCCGGCGTGTCCGGCGTATTCAACTCGATGCTCGCCCAGCCGCTGCCGATGACGTTCTGGATGGTCGTGGTCGTCGTGGCGTGCTTTGCCGTCTGCTCGCGCGGCCTGCGTGGCGGGGTGGAGAAGGTCAACAAGTTCATGATGCTCTGCCTGCTGGTCATCATGGCGGCGCTGGTCGTACGCTCGCTGACGCTGGACGGCGCCTCCGAGGGCCTGCGCTTTTACCTGATGCCCGACTTTGGCAACATGCTCCAGGCCGGCGCGTTTGAGGTCATCTTTGCGGCGATGGGCCAGTCGTTCTTCACGCTCAGCCTGGGCATCGGCGCCATTGCGATCTTCGGCAGCTATATCGGCCGCGACCGCAGCCTGATGGGCGAGGCGATCAACGTCGTGTGCCTGGATACGTTCGTGGCCATCACCGCGGGCCTGATCATCTTCCCCGCGTGCTCCGCGTTCGGCGTGAGCGCCGGCGAGGGACCGGGCCTGGTGTTCGTCACGCTGCCCAACCTGTTCAACCAGATGGCGGGCGGCCGCTTCTTCGGCTCGCTGTTCTTTGTGTTCATGACGTTTGCGGCGCTGACGACGATCATCGCGGTCTTTGAAAACATCATTGCCTTTGCGATCGACCTGTTCGGCTGGAGCCGCAAGAAGGCCGTGCTGGTCAACCTGGTGGCCATCCTGGTGCTGTCGATGCCCTGCATCCTGGGCTTCAGCGTCTGGAGCGGGATCACGTTCCCCGGCGTGGGCAACATTCAGGACATGGAGGACTTCATCGTCTCCAACAACCTATTGCCACTGGGCTCGCTGGTCTATCTGCTGTTCTGCACGTCGCGCTACGGCTGGGGCTTTGACAGGTTCCTCGCCGAGGCGAACACCGGCGAGGGCGTCAAGTTCCCCCGCGGACTGCGCGTGTATGTCGCCTATGTCCTGCCCGCGATCGTGCTGTTCATTCTCATTGCCGGGTACATTCAAAAGTTTGCGGCCGTCTGATTGGCCCATTCGACAAGCGCGGACGTATTCCGCGCTTTTTTGGTTTGATTCGCCAATCTGCGTGCAATCTGGCAAGCCGTTCATTCGTCCTCTATGTAGAGATACAAAAGGGGGGATCCGCTTGCATTTGCGGTTCAAAGGATGGTGCGCCCTGTGCGCGCTCCTGATGTGTATGTTCCCGGTGCTGTGCGCTATGGCACAGGCCGAATCCGTCGCGCTCACCCACGGCGATGTGGCAATGCGCAGCGCGCCCTCGCCAGACGCGCAGATCATCGCGCGCATTGCCAGCGGATCGCAGATGAAGGTCCTCGATGCCAGCGGCGACTGGTGGCTCGTATCGTTTGGGCCGCTCACCGGCTACATGGAGGCCGCCTCGCTCGACGTACCCGGCGGCGCCTCGCCTGTGCCGACGGCCGGACCGGCGGCCGCATCTACCGCCGACGCGGCGTCCACGCCGAGCAGCCCCTACCGCTTTGCGCCCGACGAGGCCGTGCTCGTGCATCAGGTGGGCTATTCGGAGTCGCTGGTCGACTATCAGGCACACCTGGCCACCTCCATCTTCTATCCGGTGACGGGCGTTCCCGCGATGGATGAGGCGATCGTCCGCTGGGCGAAGGATACGCATGCCGTGCATCTGGCCTCGCTGGAAGACCTCGCCAATGCCCACCCGGAGGCGGATGCAGAGAGCGAACTGACGGTGCATTACAATGCCTACTTGACCGACCGCTATGTCGGCGTGCTGGAGGCCGGCTGGTACCGCAGCCCCTTCCTGGCGCGGGAGGAGGACGTGCTGCGCACGTTCAACGCGGACCTGTCGACCGGGCAGCTGCTCACCTATGGGGACATCTTCCGGCGCGACCGCCTGGACGACGTGTGCGCGCTGCTGGCCTCGCGCCTGGCGCAGATTTCTGCCCTGGAGGGCGACATGCCCGAGGTCGACGTGGGTTGGCTGCAAAATCTGGTGCTGACGGATACGGGCGTGGCCATCGCGTTGGCGCGCGGCGAGTATCTGCCGGCATATCTAGGCGCGCAGCTGGTCGTCCTGCCCTATGCGGAGATCGCGGATCTCATGCAGATCCCCGTGCCGCAGGCGCGGCCGCAGACGCCGCAGCCGGCAAAGACCGACGCGCCGCAGACCGGTCCGCGCGCCATCGACCCGACCCGCCCCATGGTTGCCCTGACGTTCGACGACGGTCCGAGCGAGTATACGAGCGAAATTCTCGATCTGCTCACGCAGTACGGCGGTGCGGCGACCTTCTGCGTGGTGGGCAACCGCATCTCCAGCTATCCGGACCAGATCCGCGCCATTGCCGCGCAGGGCAGCGAGATCGCCACGCACACGTGGAGCCATCAGAAGCTGACGAGCCTGGGCGCTGAGTCCATGGAGCGCCAGATCGTGCGTCCGATCGAGGCCGTGCACGAGATCGTCGACGTGCCCGTGCGGTTCATCCGTCCTCCGTATGGCTCCGTCGATTCCAACGTGCGCGCAGTCGCGCGCAAGCTGGGCATGCCGATCGTCCTGTGGTCGATCGACACGGAGGACTGGCGCACCATGAACGCGGACAAGACGGCGCGCGCCATCCTCAAGAATGTGAAAAACGGCAGCATCGTGCTGATGCACGACGTACACCAGCCGACGCTGCAGGCGATGCGCACCGTGATCCCCGAGCTCGCCGCGCGCGGGTATCAGATGGTGACGCTCTCGGAGCTCTACTCCGTGCGCGAGGGCGGCGCGCAGCCGGGCGTCGTCTACAGCCACCTGGACCCGAACAAGATCGTCACCAAGCGATGAGCCCCGATCGGGGGAGGCGCACAAAAAACACGGATTTTTTGCCCGAAGCTGACGCGCGCTTCACCTGCGCGTGGCATACTGAAGAGGAAGGCTACAGAAATGGGGCGATCGCTTGATCCGCTATGAAGACATCCGCCGCAACGACGAAATCAACGCCTACATCGACGCGGGCAACGCCATGCTGGGCGTGCTGGGCTACACCGAGCACTCGCGCGCGCATGCCGCCAAGGTAGCCGAGGAGGCGGGCGCGATTCTCAGGGCGCTGGGTTATCCCGAGCGCGACATCGAGCTTTGCCGCATTGCGGGCTATATGCACGACATCGGCAACGCGGTCAACCGGACCGACCACGCGCACAGCGGCGCGCTGATGGCCCGGGAGATCCTCAAGGAGCTGGGCATGCCCTACGCCGACATCGCAGACGTGATGGCGGCCATCGGCAACCACGACGAGAAGACCGGCACGGCCGTCACGCCCATCTCCGCGGCGCTGATCCTGGCCGACAAGACGGACGTGCGCCGTAGCCGCGTGCGCAACAAGGACATGTCCTCCTTCGACATCCACGACCGGGTGAACTATGCGGCCATCGCCTCGGAACTGTCGATTACGAAGGAGACGATCCACCTCAACGTCACGCTGGACGAGCGCATCTGCTCGATGCTCGACTACTTCGAGATCTTTCTGGAGCGCATGCTCATGTGCAGGCGTGCCGCGGAGCTGCTGGGCGTGCGGTTCAAGTTCACGGTCAACGGCAGCAAGGTCATCTGACGCGGCGCAAAGCGGCGGCGGGAATCTCCTTCCCGCCGCCGGTCTTTTTTTACTTTTTTTACTTTTTTTACTTTTGCACTTCGATGATGACCTTCATCGTCGTCTCGCGGTGTTCGTCGATGTAGCGATAGGCGTCCAGGTACTCGCGGAAGGGGAAGCGCCGGCTGACCAGGGGCGCGAGCTGCACCCGGCCCGTGCTCGCCAGCTCGATGGCCTTTTCGTAGTCCTCGCTGCGGTACATCATGGAGGTGTTCAGGTCCAGCTCATGATCGTTGAGCACGGCCAGGTCGACCTTGGCCATGCCCGCGAACACCGCCACCAGGATGATCGTCGAGCCCTTGCGCGCGTAGCGGATCGCCTGGCCCATGGTCACGTCGTTGCCCGCGCAGTCGTAGATCACGTCCGCCTTGTCCGGGCCAAAGGCAGCCAGAATCGCCTCGCCCAGGTCCTCGCGCTTCGTGTTGACGCAATGCGCGACGCCGCACTGCGCGGCCTTCTCCAGCCGCCAGTCGCTCACGTCGGTGATCATCACATCCGCCGCGCCCAGGCCCGCCGCGGTCTGCGCGACGAGGTTTCCGATGGGGCCCGCGCCGAGCACGACGATCTTCTGTCCGCGCACGTCGCCCGCCCGGCGCACGGCGTGCACCGCCACGGCCAGCGGCTCGATCATCGCGCCGTCGTCCAGGGACATCGTCTCCGGCAGCGGCGTCACCTTGCGCGCATCCACCGCAAAGAAGTGCGACGCCACGCCCGTCGTCTGAAAGCCCATCACCTTGAGCTGCTCGCACAGGTTGTACTTGCCGTGCCTGCACGGGTAGCATTCGCCGCACACGACCTGCGGCTGGATCGTCACCTTCTGGCCGACGCGCAGTCCCTCCACGCCCTCGCCCAGCGCCTCGACGACGCCGGAGACCTCGTGCCCCTGCGTAACCGGATAGCTCGTAAACGGGTGCTCGCCGTGGTAGACGTGGATGTCCGAGCCGCAGATGCCGATCTTCTCGATGCGCACAAGCGCCTCGCCCGCCGCGGGCCGCGGCGTCTCGACCTCGCGGAACTCGATGACGCCCGGGGACGTCATGACCTGTTGCAGCATGCGTATCACTCCTTTATCGGGATTCTCTGCCCTTACATTACGACGCGCGGGGCGGTTTTTCCTACATGTTTCCGCCCCGCGCCTGCTTTTTTGTTCTCAGCCCCGCCATGCCTCGGGCAGGTAATTCAGGGTATTGCGGACCATGTCGTCAAACAGCTGCCGGCCCTCCGCCAGGCCGACCGCACCCATCAGCGGGTCGTTCATGAACACGTCGAACGCGAGCGTGCGGTCGCACGTCAGCGCTGCCTGCACCGTCGCCTCCTGGTTGAGCGCCTGGCGCGCGACCAGCGCGTCGACGCCCGGCGGCAGCGCGCCGGCCTGCACGGGCGCGATCTCGCCGCGGCGGAACAGCGCGTTCGTCTCCACCACCGCGCCCAGCGGCAGGTTTGAAACCTGCCCGCGGTTGGGCACGTTGACGTTGGAGACCAGGTCGCCCAGGCCGAGCAGCGCCTTGATGAGCAGATGCCCCTCCTCGCCCGAGCCCTGCATGTCCAGCTGTTCCTCGCCCGCGAGCAGCCGCTGCTGGCGCGCCAGACGGCGGGCCAGATCCTCCTTGCGCCAGGAGACGGGCGTGAGCCCGAACCCCCATGCGCGCGCCGTCTGCGGGTCCTTCAGATACCACGGCGGCACAAACTCGGCCAGGTGGCGGTCGCCCGCCGCCGCGATCAGCCCATAGCGCAGGAACAGGTCGAACTTGACGCGGTGGTTGCACGCAAACGTGTTGTTCATCCAGTTGTCGTCCAGTCCTCTGTCAAAGCCGGTCGCGCGGTACTTCTCCGCGAACGTGCGGTAGAGCGGAAACAGGTCCATCCCCTCATAGGATGCGCTCGTGAGCCACGTGAAGTGGTTGATACCCGTGACGGTCGTGCGGATCTGCTGGCGCGTGACGCCCTCGATGCCGCACAGGTCCTCCAGCATGGCGCACAGGAGCTTCTGCGTGCCAAACACCTCATGGCAGCAGCCGAACGCGCGGATGCCCGGATAGGCGGCGTACAGCGCGCGCATGCAGGTGCTCATGGGATTGGTGTAGTTGACGACCCAGGCCTGCGGCGCGAAGTCGCGCACCGCACGGCCGATCTCGGCCATCATGGGCAGCGCGCGCAGGGCGCGGATCAGGCCGCCGGGGCCGACCGTGTCGCCCACGGATTGATACACGCCTACGCGCTCGGGCAGGTGCACGTCGGATTCCATCTCGTCAAACGTGCCGGGCAGGATGGAGATGACCACAAAGTCCGCGCCGGTAAGCGCCTCGTGCAGCGAGCAGGCCACCTCATACGTCCAGGCGCTCTTCGCCTCCGGGCGCGCCGGGAGCGTGCGGCCGATGCGCGCGTTGCGCTCGGCGGCCTCCCGGTCGATGTCGTACAGGCTGACCGTGCCGCTCAGCTGCGCGTCGCACGCCAGATCGGTCATGAATCCCCAGGCCCAGCCGCGCGAGCCGCCGCCGATATAGGCGATCCGCAGATCGCGCGCGCGTCCGTTTTCCACTCGCATGTCAACACCCCCTGTGCATTTCGCCGCTATCTTCGGGCCGGCGCCGCGTGAATCGCGCGCCCCTCGACCGCCTCGAGCGCCTCGGTCACCGCCTCTTCAAACGTCGGATGCGCGCGCACCGCGCGCAGCAGCTGCGCGCGCGTCAATCCGGCGGCGATGGCGGCATTCAGCTCGCCCACGATGTCCGTCGCCCGTCCGCACATCAGCTGCGCGCCCAGCAGCGCGTCGCTCTTTGCGTCGACGACGACCTTGACAAATCCGCGCGCGCCGCCCGCGATCTGCGTGCGGCCGTTCGCGCCCATGAGCGCCTTGCCGGTCCTGACCGCCAAGCCCTGCGCCTTCGCCTCGTCCGCCGTCAGGCCGACGCTGGCGATCTCGGGATCGGTGTATACGCACGAGGGAATCAGATCGAGCCGCAACCCGCTGGACACGCCCGCGATGCCCTCGACGCAGGCGATGCCCTGCGCGCTGGCCGCATGCGCCAGCTGCACGCCGCCCGTGACGTCGCCCACGGCGTAGATGCCCGGCACGCTCGTCTCAAAGCGTCCGTCGACGCGGATGCGCCCGCGCTCCATCTCCACCTGCACATGCGTGCCAAAGAGGCCGTCGGTATTCGCACGGCGTCCCACGGCGCACAGCACGGCATCCGCCGTACAGGAGGCGTGGCCGCCGCGCGTCTCAAACTCCACGCACAGCCCGTCCTGCGCGCGCGACACGCGCGACACGCGCGCGCCGGTGAAGACCTGCGCGCCGTCCCGCTTGAGGTTCATCGCCACGCTCTGGCCGAACTCGCGGTCCAACGCGGGCAGCAGGCGGTCCATCGCCTCGATCACTGCGACGCCGCGCCCCAGGCCCGTCAACAGCGTGGCGAACTCCACGCCGATGACGCCGCCGCCGATGATCGCCAGGCGCTGCGGCAGGTTGCCGCCGTCCAGCAGATCATCGCTGGTGATGCACAGGTCGATCCCCTCGATTGGCGGCATTGCGGGCACGGAGCCCGTCGCCACGAGGATGCGCTCGGCCTCGACGGTCGAGCCGCCTACGGCGACGCGGCCCGCCGCCTCGATGCGCCCCTCGCCCTCGTACAGGTCGATCCGGTTGGCGCGCACGAGCTGCGCAATGCCCGACCGCAGCCCGCGCACGACCTCGTCCTTGCGCGCAAACATCGCGCGCTCGTCGAGCGAGATCTCCTTCGCGCACACGCCCAGCGCCGCGCCTTCCTTCACCGCGCGGTAGACCTCGGCCGTGTGCAGCAGCGCCTTGGTCGGGATGCAGCCCCGATTGAGGCAGGTGCCGCCCAGCGCGTCCTTCTCGATCAGCGCGACGCGCAGTCCCAGCTGTGCGGCGCGGATCGCGGCCTCATATCCGCCCGGGCCCGCGCCGATCACGGCCAGCTGATACATGTCATTCCCCCCTAACATTCCAGCGCGCCCATCAGCGCGCGCAGGTCCCGCGCCCGCCCGGCGTCCTCCGCCTCGAGGGCGCAGAGCGCTTCACAGAGCGCGGCGCGTTCAAACCGGCAGCCACGCAGCGCGCGCTCCACGCGCCCCGGCAGTCCGGCGTCCATCGCATCCGAATAGCAGGCGCAGTCAGCCACGCGGCCCGCGTCGACGCGCAGGCACAGCTCCACCCCGCCCCACGCGAACCGGCGCGATACGCGCTGCGAAAACGCGATGGGCCGGCCGTATATCCAGTCCCAGGAGGCAAAGCGCGCCTCCAGCTCGCGCAGGCGCGGCCCGTCCAGCGCAGGCGCGTCGAGCGGCTGAGGCTCCGGCCCATACTCCGCGCCGAGCGCCTCCGTCAGCGCGCGGGCCATCGCCTGCGGCGTGATTGAGGGCTCGAGCGCGCGCAGGTTGACCACCCGCGCGCGCACGGAGGCCACGCCCTTGCCCGCCAGCTTTTCGGGATCGACGTTCAGATAGCGGCCCATCCGCTCCATGTCCGCATCGATGAGCAGCGTGCCGTGGTGGCACGCGCGCCCGCCGTGCCTGTAAAAGGCGTTGCCGGAGAACTTGCGTCCGTCCGCCTCCAGGTCGTTTCGGCCGCTGACGCGCGCGTCGACGCCCAGCGAGCGCACGGCGCGCAGGATCGTGCGCTGCTGGCGCGCGACGTCGTAGTCGCCGTCGTGGAGCAGAAACGTAAAGTTCAGGTTGCCCAGGTCGTGGTAGACTGCGCCGCCGCCGGACGGACGCCGCACCAGGCGGCCGCCGTCCGCGCGCAGCAGATCCACGCGGCACTCCCGCCAGGCGTTCTGGTTGCGCCCGACGACGACAGTGTGCGCGTTCTGCCACAGGTAGAGCACGCAGGTCTCCCGGGGCAGGCGCTCCATCAGCAGCGCCTCGAACGCCAGGTTTTTCGCGGGATCCGTCCCCGCTGCACGCGCCACGCGCAGTGCGCGGATCATGCGAAGTCAAAGCGCAGCTTCGGATTGCGCGCCGCGCCCACCTCGTCCGGCCTGCGTACGGGCGCCGTCAGCGGCCGCGCGTGCAGCGCCTCGGGATGCTCGTGCGCCTCGCGCGCCAGGTCCTTGAGCGCCTGCACGGCCTCGTCGAGCGTCTCGCGGCTCTCCGTCTCCGTCGGTTCGACCATGAGCGCCTCGTGCACGATCAGTGGGAAGTACATCGTCGGCGGGTGGATCCCCGCATCCAGCAGGCCCTTGGCCACGTCCAGCGCGCTCACGCCCGTCTCATGCTTGAGCTTCTCCAGCGTCATGACAAACTCGTGCATGCAGGTGTGGTCATAGGCCATGTCGTAGGTGTCCTTCAGCGCGTGCATCATGTAGTTGGCGTTGAGCACCGCGTTTTCGGACGCCTCGCGCAGGCCCGGCCCGCCCAGGGTCAGGATGTAGCACAGCGCGCGCAGCGTGACGGCGAAGTTGCCATAGAACGCGCGCACCTGGCCGACGCTCTGCGCGCCGGGATGACCGCCCAGGCGGCTGTCCGGCAGGAAGTCGCGCAGGAACGCCTTGCAGCCCACGGGGCCGCTGCCCGGGCCGCCGCCGCCGTGCGGGGTGGAGAAGGTCTTGTGCAGGTTCAGGTGCACCACGTCAAAGCCCATGTCGCCGGGGCGCGCAATGCCCATGACGGCGTTGAGGTTTGCGCCATCGTAGTAGCACAGGCCGCCCGCCTCGTGCACGATGCGCGTGATCTCCAGGATGTTGCCGTCAAACAGGCCGACGGTGTTGGGGTTGGTCAGCATCAGGCCGGCCGTATCCGGCCCGACCGCCGCACGCAGCGCCTGCAGGTCCACGCAGCCGTCCGGGCCGGAGGGCACGTTCACGACCGCATAGCCGGCCATCGCCGCGCTGGCGGGATTCGTGCCGTGCGCAGAGTCGGGCACGAGGATCTTCGTGCGCGCCGCGTCGCCGCGGGCGCGGTGGTATGCCTGAATCAGCAGCAGGCCCGTGAACTCGCCGTGCGCGCCCGCCGCGGGCTGGAACGTCATCGCATCCATGCCCGTGACCTCGCACAGCGCCGCCTCGGCCTCCTTCAGCACCTCCACGCACCCCTCTGCCGTGCGCGCGGGCTGCAGCGGATGCACGCCCGCAAAGCCCGGCAGCTGTGCCAGCTCCTCGTCGATACGCGGGTTATACTTCATCGTGCACGAGCCCAGCGGATAAAACCCGCTGCACACGCCGTGCGAACGCCGGGCAAGCGCGGCATAGTGCCGGTCCAGGTCGCACTCGGCGACCTCCGGCAGGCGCAGCGGCGCCTGGCGGCGCAGCGCCTGCGGCAGGGGCGCGGCGGGCACGTCGCTGGGCGGCAGAATCGCGCTCCCGCGCCCCGTGCGGCTCTTTTCAAAGATCAGCTGCATGCGAGCACCTCCCTGACGACCTCGGCGGCGCGATCCATCTGCGCGCGGCCAACGGTCTCCGTTGCGCACCAGAGGATGCCGCCGGGAATGGGCAGTCCGCCGAGGATGCCTTCATCCTCCAGCGCGCGCATCAGCCGTTCGGCGTCCGCCGGGCATTCGGTCACAAACTCGTGGAAGAAAGGCGCGTCGCCTACGCGGGCAAGGCCCGCCTGCGCCAGCGCAGACTGCAGGTAATGCGCGTTGTCCACGCAGCGCTGGGCGATCTCTCGCAGGCCCTGCGGCCCGACGGCGCACAGATATGCCCCGGCCGTCAGCGCGCACAGCGCCTCATTGGAGCAGATGTTGCTGCCGGCCTTCTCGCGGCGGATGTGCTGCTCGCGCGCCTGCAGCGTCAGCACGTATGCGCGCTTGCCGTCCACGTCGGTCGTCTCGCCGACGATGCGCCCCGGCAGGCGGCGCATCAGCGATTGCCGGGCCGCCATGATGCCCAGATACGGTCCGCCATAGGAGAGCGGCAGGCCCAGCGGCTGTCCCTCCGCGACGGCGACGTCCGCGCCCAGCTCGCCAGGCGTGCGCAGCAGCGCCATCGCCATGGGATTGCACGAGAGCACGGCCTTGGCGCCCGCCTCGTGCGCGGCCGCGATCGCCGCGCCTGCGTCCTCGATGGCGCCGTAGAAGTTGGGCGACTGCAGCACGACGCAGGCGACGTCCGGCGTGAGCATCGCGCGCAGCGCCTCCAGGTCGGTGACGCCGTCGCGCTCGGGCACAACGCGCGCCTCCACGCCCGCGGCGCGGCAATATGTCTGCACCGTCGCGATCGTGTCCGGATGCGCGGTCGCGCTGATCAGCGCGGCGGTCCGCCGGCGATCGCGGCACATGGCGACAGCCTCCGCGGCGGCGCTCGCGCCGTCATACACGGAGGCGTTGCTCACATCCATGCCCGTCAGCTCGCAGACCATCGTCTGGTATTCAAAGATCGACTGCAGCACGCCCTGGCTGATCTCGGCCTGATAGGGCGTATAGGCGGTCACAAACTCCTCGCGCGAGGCGACGGACTTGACGATCGCCGGGATGTAGTGGCTGTAGGCGCCCGCGCCGCGCAGCACGACGGGGAACACGCGGTTCTTCGCCGCGAGCGCCTCCATGCGCGCGCGCAGGGCCATCTCGCTCAGGCCCTCGGGCAGGCGCAGCGCCGCAGCGCGCCTGACCTGCTCCGGTACATCCCGGAACAGGTCGTCCATGCGCTCCAGGCCGATCGCGCGCAGCATCTCCTCGCGCTCGCGCTCGGTGGAGGGAACGTAGCTGCCCATGTTATGCCTCCTCTTCCAGCGCCTTGGCGTATTCCGCAGCGTCCAGCAGGCCCTCCGGCTCGGCGGACAGCTCGATGCGCGCCATCCACGCCTCATAGGGCGCCTCGTTGATGCGCTGCGGCGCGTCGAGCAGCTCCTCGTTGACCTCTACGACGCGGCCGCTGACCGGGCTGTAGACGTCGCTGACCGCCTTGACGGACTCGACATCGGCGAGTGTGTCGCCCGCGGCGACCGCATCTTCGACCTGCGGCAGGTTCACAAAGACCAGATCGCCCAGCGCGTCCTGCGCATGGTCGGTCAGGCCGATCTCGACGATGTTGCCCTCCAGCTGGCGCACCCACTCGTGGGACCTGGTGTAGCGAAGTTCGGCGGGAATGTTCATGACAGCATCCTCCTCATTCAAAAATCAATGATTGGGGTTGGCAGGCGTCACTTTCTGGAACGCCTGTAAAACGGCAGCGGGACCACCTCGGCGGCGATGCGCCGGCCACGCACGTCGACCTCCAGCGGCGTGCCCTCCTCACGGCAGCGGCTGTCCACCAGGGCCATGGCGACAGCGTGGCCCAGATACGGGCAGTGCGTGCCCGACGTCGTGCGGCCGACCTGGATTCCATCGCAGTATACGGCGCAGCCCTCGCGCGCGATGCCGCGTCCGGTCATGCGCAGGCCCACGCGACCCACGCGCGGCTCGCCGCGCGCCACGAGCGCGTCCCGGCCGATGAAGGGAACCTGCTTGTCCATCTTGACAAACACGCCCAGTCCCGCCTCCAGCGGCGTGACCTGCTCGTCCATCTCGTGGCCGTACAGCGGCATAGCCGCCTCCAGGCGTAGCGTGTCGCGCGCGCCCAGCCCGCACGGGATCAATCCGTCGGGCGCGCCGGCCTGCAGCAGCGCATTCCACAGCGCGGGCGCGTCCGCGGGCGCGCAGTAGAGCTCGAACCCGTCCTCGCCCGTGTAGCCCGTGCGAGAGATCAGGCAGTCGATGCCCGCGACCGGGCGGTGCGCGGTGAAGCTGTAGTACTTGCCCGGGATGTCCTGCGCGGAGGCCAGACGCAGCAGGATGTCCTGCGCGCGCGGACCCTGCAGCGCCAGCTGCGCCACCTCGTCCGACAGGTCGCGCAGCGTCGCGTCGCCCGTCACGTGCGCCTGCATCCAGGCCACGTCCTTATCGTGATTGGCCGCGTTGACGACGACCAGATAGCGGTCCTGCGCAAGGCGATACACGAGCACATCGTCGACCACGCCGCCCGTCTCACACAGCATCGGGCTGTAGCGCACGCGCCCGTCCTGCATGCCGTCCATGTCGTTGCACAGCAGGCGCTGCAGGTTGTATAGCGCGTCGGGGCCCTCGATCAGCACCTCGCCCATGTGCGACACGTCAAACAGCCCGCAGGCCGTGCGCACGGCCATGTGCTCGGCGATCACGCCCGTGCCGTACTGTACGGGCAGCAGATAGCCGGCAAACGGCACGATCTTGCCCCCCGCCTGCTCGTGGCACGCGTACAGAGGCGTCTTCTTTTCCATGTGATTCCCTCCGTTTCGTTTGTTTTTTAACGATTTGTCCGTCCAAACGCGCAAAAGAGGCGCACGACAAATACGTCGTGCGCCTCTGTCTGGTAACCTGAAAGATTCCCCGGCGAGCGCCGGGTTGCTTCTTCGGTGCATCGTTGCTTTCCAGAGTTCCGTCCAGGGCGGGTCTTTTTGCCTGAGAGTTTTTAGCGCTTCCCCTTCGGCGCCGCGTCCGCGGTCTCTCCCCGTCCCTTCGTCCGATATGCGGTTTTCTCATCTTGGTTATACCATCCCGGCCCGCATCTGTCAATCCCCTTTTGTCGCGCTCACTGAAACTGCGCGCGGTACAGCTCGGCATAGAAGCCGCCCCGGCGCATGAGCTCCTCGTGCGAGCCCTGCTCGACGATGTTGCCATCCCGCACGACGAGGATGACGTCCGCACTGGTGATGGTGGAGAGCCGGTGCGCGATGACGAAGCACGTCTTGTCCTGCATGAGGCTGCGCATGGCCGCCTGGATGCGCTTTTCCGTGCGCGTATCGACATTGGAAGTGGCCTCGTCCAGGATGAGCATGTGCGCGCTCTGCAGCATGGCGCGCGCGATGGTGAGCAGCTGCTTCTGCCCCTTGGAGATGTTGCCGCCATCCTCGCGCAGGACGGTATCGTAACCCTGGGGCAGCTGCATGATCGCGCCGTGGATGTGCGCGGCCTTGGCGGCGGCGACGACCTGCTCGCGCGTGGCGCTGCCCGCGCCGTAGGCGATGTTCTCGTAGATCGTGCCGCCGAAGAGCCACGTCTCCTGCAGCACCATGGCAAACGCGCCGCGCAGGCTCTTGCGCGTGACGTCGCGGGTGTTCTGCCCGTCGATCTCGATGGCGCCCTGTTGGGGGTCGTAAAAGCGCATGAGCAGGTTGATCAGCGTCGTCTTGCCGGCTCCCGTGGGGCCGACGATGGCCACCAGACTGCCGGGCTTGGCGACCAAATTGACGTTTTTGAGGATCAGCCGGTCGCGGTCATAGCCGAAGGACAGATCCTTCACGCGCACCTCGCCCTGCTCGCAGCGCAGCGGCCAGGCGTTCTGCGCATCGGCGGGCTCCTGCGGCTCGTCGATCAGGCGGAACACGCGCTCAGCCGCGGCGCAGGCGCTCTGCAGCTCGCTGAGGATGTTCGCCGCCTCGTTGATCGGGCCGGAGAACTTGCGCGAGTAGAGCACGAACGAGGAGACGTTGCCCAGCGTGATGCCGCCCGCCAGGTACAGCAGCGCGCCCATGACGCTGATGAGCGAGAGGGAGATGTTGTTGATCAGGTTGACGCACGGGCCGACCATGCTGCCGTAGTACTCCGCACGGTAATAGGACTGCACGGCGTCCTCGTTCTTCTCGGCGAAGCGCGCCTGCACGTTCTGTTCCCTTCGGTAGGCGCGCAGCGTGCGCTGGCCGGAGACCATCTCCTCGACGAAGGCGTTGAGCTCGCCCAGGCTCGCGCTGCGCCGGCGGAACAGCGGGCGCACCTTGCCCGTCATGTAGCGTGTGAGCAGGATGGAGGCCGGCACCGTGACGCAAAAGACGAGCACCAGCTTGGGCGAGAGGCGGATCATCATCAGCAGCGCGCCCACGACGGTGATGAGGCTGGTGAGGATCTGCACCAGGTCGCTGGACAGCGACGCATTCACCGTGTCGATGTCGTAGGAGATGCGGCTGAGGATGTCGCCGGTCTGCGTCCGGTCGAAGTAGGAGACCGGCAGCTCCATGAGCCGGTCGAACACGTCCTTGCGCATCTGGCGCGTGATGCGCTGGCTGATGCGGATCATCAGCAGCGACAGCGCGAAGGAGAGCACGGACGACGCGGCATAGAACGCGACCATCCATCCCGCATATAGAAACACGCGGGCGAAGTCGACGTGGCCGGGTCCGCCCTCCACCGCATCGATCGCCAGGCCGCACAGCGTCGGCCCGACCAGCTGCAGCAGGTTGCTGGAGACCGTCAGCGCCACCGCCAGCAACAGCATGCCCTTGTAGCGCATCATGTAGCGCAGCAGGCGCAGGATGACGCCGCGGCGGTCCTGCGGACGCTCGATCTTACCCCTGGGCGGCATCGTCCTCACCTCCCATCTGCAAAAGCGCGGTCTCGCGGTAGGGCTCGCACGTGCGCATGAGCTCCTCGTGCGTGCCCAGGCCGACGGCCTCGCCCTCCTCGAGCACAAGGATGAGATCCGCCCGGCGCACGGTGGACACGCGCTGGGCGATGAGCACCGTCGTCGTGTCGGGATACATCGTGCGCAGCGCGCTGCGCAGCGCGGCGTCGGTGCGATAGTCCAGCGCGCTGCTGGAGTCATCCAGGATGAGGATCTGCGGGTTGCCCGCCAGGGCGCGCGCGATGAGCAGGCGCTGGCGCTGACCGCCGGAGAGATTGGTCGCCTTGGCGGTGAGCATGTGCGCATAGCCGTCCGGCAGCGCCTCGATGAACGGGGCCGCCTGCGCGCAGCGCGCGGCGCGCTCGATCTGCTCGCGCGGCAGGCCGCGGCCCAGGTCGATGTTCTCCAGAATGGTATCGGCGAAGAACGCGTCGCTCTGGAACGCCACGCCAAACATGCGGTGCAGTTCGTCCGCCGGGATGGCGCGCACATCGCGCCCGTCGATGCGGATGACGCCCGAATCGACCGGATAGAAGCGCTGCAGCAGCTGCATGAGCGTCGTCTTGCCGCTGCCGGTCGCGCCCATGACGCCCAGCGTCTTGCCATGTCCGATGGAGAAGCTGATGTGCGAGAGCGCCGCGCCCTGGCCGCTGTAGGAGAAGCTCACGTCCTCGAAGCGAATGTGGTCTCCCGTGTCCTGTGCGGGCAGGGCGTCCTGCGGCGGCGTCTCCTCCTCTTCCGGGGCCTCCAGCACCTCCTCGATGCGCGCCGCCGACGCACTGGCCTGGGAGTAGAGCACGAACATGCGGTTGACCGACAGCAGCGCGTTGAGGATGATCGTAAAGTAGGTCAAAAACGCGATGATCTTGCCCGGCTCTGTCCGGTTGGCCTGCACCAGGAATGCGCCCGCCACGATGACGCCCGTCAGGCCCAGGTTGAGCAGCAGGTTCATCAGCGGGTTGGTCGCGGCCATGAACGAGGATGCGCGCGTCTCCTTGGCCGACAGCTCCTCGTTGATGCCCGCAAAGCGCTGCTTCTCGTAGCCCGTGCGCGAGAGCGCCTTGATCACGCGGATGCCCGTCACGTTGTCGCGCACGATGCGCACCATGCGGTCGCCCGCCTCGCGCACCAGGCCGTACAGCGGCACGCCCCTGCGCGAGATGAACACGATGCCCGCCGCCAGCAACGGCAGCGTCGACAGAAGCACGAGGCTGAGGTTGACATCCAGCAGCAGCGTGACCGTCACGCCGCCCAGCAGCAGGATCGGCGCGCGCACGCCCAGACGCTGGATGCGCCCGAGGAAGGCGTTCATGTTGTACGTGTCGCTCGTCAGGCGCGAGATCAGGCTGGGCGTGGTGAACGCATCCATCTGGCGGCTGGACAGGCGCGTGATCTTGGCGAACAGGTCGCGGCGGATCAGGCGCGTGGCGTCGCGCGACACGCGGGACGCCATGCGGTTGGCCACGACGTTGCCCACGACCGCCACCCCCGAGCAGGCGAGCATGGCCACGCCCCACAGATAGATCGCCGCAACGCTGCCCGTGGGCACGACGTCGTCGATCACGTGCGCCAGAATCCAGGGCAGCAGCAGGTCCATGATCGTGCCGACGAACTTGATCACCAGGCCCAGCGTCATCGCGGCGACGTAAGGCTGCAGATACGAAAGGATCCTCCGCATCGCTCTCTCCCCCGCAAAACTCCAAAGATGTTTCCAGTATACCGCCCGCATTTTTCAAAAGTCAACAGTAAATGCAGACAAAAAGTCTGCA
This sequence comes from uncultured Eubacteriales bacterium, assembly GCA_944349855.1. Lineage (GTDB taxonomy): Bacteria > Bacillota > Clostridia > Christensenellales > Aristaeellaceae > Beduinella. Next base: position 72,086 of record CALVNS010000007.1, read on the forward strand.
TTTCGCCCATACGGTGCCGGCATCATCGCGCGCCTGCCGCAGGAATTTCAAAATTGTTCGCACTGCGTTCACCGGTTTTTTTAGGTTCATCTTAGCTTGAGGACGTACAATGCGCTCATCGCAAGTGCGAAAAAAGCCGATTCATGGGAGTGATTTCACATGGCACACACGCATCTCCGCCTTCTGATCCCGCTGCTCGCGCTCGCGCTGGCAGCGCTCCCCTGCGCCGCGCTGGCCGAGGAGGCGGCCACCCCGGCAGCGGAGCGCTATGTCGAGCTGAGCACGGAGTACCCCGCGCTGACCGCCAAGGCCGGCGACAGCCTGACCTTCGCGCTGGAGCTGGACAACTACAGCGGCAGCTCGCAGGACTTCACGCTGGCCGTCGACGAGATCCCCGAGGGCTGGACGGGCTCCTTCAGCGCCGACAACCGGCAGGTCAGCGTCGTGCACGTTCGCGACGATGCGACGCATACGGGCGTCAGTTTCGCGGTCGACGTGCCGCTGGAGGCGGCCGACGGTGAATACGAGATCCTGCTCAGCGCCGCAGGCGAGGCGGGCGCGTCCGACGAGATGGCAATCTCCATCCGCGTCAATGCCGAAGAAGTTGGCCAGAGCAGCTTCTCCGTCGAGTACGATTCACAGGAGGGCGATGCCGACACGGCCTTTTCCTTCAGCGCCACCCTGATCAACAACACACTGTCCGAGCAGTCCTACGCGCTGGCAGCCAGCGCGCCCTCGGGCTGGGATGTGAGCTTTACGCCGTCGGGCTCGACCACGAAGGTCGCCGCGCTGACCGTGCCCGCGCGCACCTCGCAGGGCGTGACGGTCTCCGTGACGCCGCCCGAAAACATCGAGATGGGCACCTATGAGATCCCCTGCACGGCGACGTCGGCCGATGAATCGCTGAGCCTGCCGCTGTCCGTGACGATCAACGGCTCCTACGGCCTGACGCTCTCCACGCCCAGCGGCCGGCTGAGCACCGACGCCTACGCCAACCAGGAGGGCGCCGTGCAGCTGAGCCTGACCAACACCGGCAACACGGAGCTGACGAACGTCAACCTGACCTCCAGCGCGCCCACCGGCTGGAACGTGCGCTTTGCCAGCGAGACGATCGACCTGATCGAGGCGGGCGCGACCGTGGAGACCACCGCGTACATCACCCCGGGAGAGGACGCGATGTCCGGCGACTACGTGACCACCGTCACCGCGCGCTCCAGCGACGCATCCGACTCGGTGGAGTTTCGCATCACCGTCAAGACGGAGACGAAGTGGGGCGTCATGGGCATCGGCGTGATCGTCCTGCTCGTGCTCGGCCTGGCGGGCGTGATGCGCAAGTTCGGGAGGCGCTGAGCATGGCCGACAACGTCATCGAAATGGAGGGCCTGACCAAGCGTTACGGCGCGATCACCGCGGTGGACAACCTGACGCTCTCGGTCCGGCGCGGCGAGGTCTTCGGCCTGCTGGGGCCCAACGGCGCGGGCAAGACGACCACGACGCTGATGCTCCTGGGCCTGACCGACCCCACGGCGGGCAGCGCGCGCATCGCGGGCGTCGACTGCACGCGAAGTCCCCTGCGGGTCAAGCGCTTTGTCGGATACCTGGCCGACAACATGGGCTTCTATCCCGAGATGACCGGGCGCGAGAACCTGCGCATGACGGGCCGGATGAACGGCCTGCATGGCGAGGCGCTGGAGCGGCGCATCGACGGGCTGATCGAGCGCGTGGGCATCGCCGAGGCGGTCGACCGGCGCACGGGCACGTATTCGAAGGGCATGAAGCAGCGCCTGGGCATCGCGGACATCCTGATGAAGGACCCGGACGTGCTGATCATGGACGAGCCGACCAACGGCATCGACCCCGAAGGCATGCGCGAGCTGACGGCGCTCATCCGCCAGCTCGCGGAGGAAGACGGCAAGACGATCCTGATCTCCTCGCACCAGCTGCACCAGATCCAGCAGATCTGCGACCGCGTGGGCATCTTCGTGTCGGGCCGGCTCATCGCCTGCGGCGGGATCAGCGACCTGGCGCGCCAGCTCGAGCAGGAGAACGGCCTGCGCTATGAGATCGGCGCAACCCCGGGCGGCGAGGCGCTGTTGCAGGCGCTGGGCGGCGTCGAGGGCGTCGAGGAGGCCGCGCTGCAGGAGGACGGTCTGGTCAGCCTGCGCACGCGCGGCGATCCGAGCGATGCGATCGTGCGCACGCTGCTGGACCGGGGGTTCACCCTGACCCATCTGCACCAGAGCAGCACGGACCTGGACGAAATCTACGCCAAGTACTTTGAAAGGGCAGGTGAGAGCGATGCGCAGGACAAACGCGGCGCAAGCCGCCCCCGTCGCGCCCGCTGAGCGCCGCAGCTGCGGCTTTGCGACGCTGTACCGCAAGGAACTGGCCGATCACTTCCACAGCGCGCGCTTCAAGCTGGTGCTTTTGCTCCTCACGCTCGCCGGGCTGGCCAGCCTGTTCGGCGCGCTGGAGGCCGTCTCCGACGCAAACGCCTCCAGCAGCGAATACGTCATCCTTGCGCTGTACACGCTCAGCAGCAATTCCATCCCGTCGTTTGCGTCGTTCCTGGCCTACCTCGCCCCCCTGGCCGGCCTGGCGCTGGGCTTTGACGCCATCAACCGCGAGCGCGCGCAGGGCACGCTCAACCGGCTGGTCTCCCAGCCGATCTACCGCGACGCGATCATCAACGCCAAGTTTCTGGCCGGCGTGACCGTGATCTTCCTGATGATCTTCTTCGTGGGCATCCTGGCGGGCGCGCTGGGCCTGCTCGTCGTGGGTATCCCGCCCGAGGCCGAAGAACTGCTGCGCATCGGCGCGTACCTGCTGCTCACCGTCGTGTATACGTCGATGTGGCTGGGCCTGTCGATGCTCTGCTCGGTGCTGTGCCGGCACGCGGCCACGTCCGCGCTAATCGTCATTGCGTTGTGGATCTACCTGACGCTCTTTGCCAGCATGGTCGTGAGCGTCATCGCCAACCTGGCCTATCCGCTGGATGGCATCATGGGCTTTTACAACGCCATGGACAACTACCAGCTGCAACTCACGCTTGAGCGCGCTTCGCCCTATTACCTGTACTGCGAGGCCGCCAGCACGCTGCTCAACCCGAACATCCGCACCGTCGGCATCACGACGCAGGCGTCCATGTCCGGCGCGCTGGCCAGCTATCTGACATTCGATCAGAGCCTGCTGCTCATCTGGCCGCACCTGACGTGTATGGTCGCCCTGGCCCTGTTCTCGTTCATATGCTCCTACGTGCTGTTCATGCGCCAGGAGATCCGCGCCTGAGCGCGTGCAGACGGGCGGCGTCCAGTTGGACGCCGCCCGTTCTTTCTTTTCCGTTCAACCCGGCAGCACGGCGCTGACGACCAGCGCATGCGCCCCGCGCAGCGAGGCCGTGATCCGTCCCCGGTGCGCCTGCACGATCGAGCGCGCGATGGACAGCCCCAGGCCGTATCCCTCCGCGCCGCTGCGGGACGCGTCCGCCCGATAAAAGCGCTCGAACATGTTGTGCAGTGTCTCCTGCGAGACCGTCCCGACCGCGTTCTCCACGCTCAGGCGCACGCCGCGGCCCTGACGCTCCAGCGTGAGTACGACGTCGCCGCCGGTCGCATACTTGACCGCATTGTCCAGCAGGATGCCCGTCAGCTGGCGCAGGGCGCGCTCGCTTGCCCGCAGGCGGAGCGCCGGCTCCACGCGCAGCACCAGCTCCAGCCCGCGCGCACGCGCCGGCGCCCGAAACGACTCCGCCGCCTCACACACGACGTCGGACGCCGACAGCTCGACCATCTGCAGCTGCGTCTGTTCGTCCATGCGCGAGAGGTCCGTCAGCGCGCCGGTGAGCGCGCTCAGCCGCCGGGTCTGGCTGCGGATGTCGTCGAGCCATTCGCTGCGCCCCGTCTCCATCTCGATCACCTCCGCATCCGCGTCGATGATCGCCAGCGGCGTCCTGAGCTCGTGCCCCGCATCGGTGATGAACCGGCGCTGCTTCTCATATCCCTCCGACAGCGGCTTGACGATGCGCCCGGACAGCAGCGTCAGCAGCCCCAGGACCGCAAGCAGGCCCAGCGCCGCGATCGCCGCGCCCGTGAGCAGCAGGGTGCGGTGCCAGGAGAGGATGCGCCCGCAGTCCAGGAAGATGACGCGCTCCCCGTCCTGCGCCGTGTAGCGCAGGAAGCGGTATGTGTCCACAAAGCCCGACGGGCGCGCCAGGCGCAGCGCCTCGCGCACGCAGGCGTCCGCCTCTTCCTCACCGACAGCGTAGATGCGCTCCAGATCGAAGGAGGCGACGCCGCCCGCCTCGTCCAGCAGTACGGAAAAGAACCGAATTTCGTAGGGCAGTTCCGGCGACTGATAGTGCATGCCTGCCTCATCCCAGGCGAAGGCTTCCGGCGGTTCCGGCAGCCGCCCGTCCGTGCGGCGCAACAGCTGCAAGATGCCGTCCACATCCGAGAGGATGCCGCGGTAGTTCAGCGTCGCGATGATGCCCAGGATGACTGCGAGCACCAGCACGAGCGAGAGCATCGCAGCGGCGACGAAGCGCGAGCGCAATTTTCGGATCATGCGATCGCCTCCAGCGTATAGCCCACGCCGCGCACCACGCGGATGTGCACATCCGCCTGCAATCTCTCCAGCTTGCGGCGAAGATACGAGACGTATACCCATACGACATGCACCTGCGCGTTTGCATCGTATCCCCAGATCTTTTCCATAAAGCGCTCGGCGGGGATCATCCGGCCCGGGTTTTGCAATAACATCTCCATCATCTGAAATTCCTTGCTCGCCAAGCGGTAGCTGCCCACCGGCGAGGACAGCTCGTGCGTCGCGCGGTCGAGCGAGATGTTGCCCAGTCGCAGTTGTGGGGCGGGACCTGCGGCGCGTCCGCGCGTCATTGCGCGCAGGCGGGCGAGCAGTTCCGGCACCGCGAAAGGCTTGGTCAGGTAGTCGTTGGCGCCGCTGTCCAGGCCGAGCACCTTGTCTTCCACCTCGGACTTGGCTGTCAAAAGCAGCACCGGCGTCGCATCGCCTCCGGCGCGCAGCCTGCGCAATACGCTCAGACCGTCCAACCCGGGCATCATGATGTCCAGGATGGCAGCGTCATAGCCTCCGTTTTCCAGATAGGCGAGCGCGTCCATTCCGTCGTAGACGGCATCCACCTCGTAGCGGTTGCGCTTCAAAATCGCCGCGATCGCCCTTGACAGCGACCGCTCGTCCTCTGCCAGCAGCAGGCGCACGCGCATCCCCCCTCCGGTTCTTTCCGCTTTCATTATAATGGGCGGCCGTGCATTCGTCAAACTCCGTCCGACGCAAACGGGCAGAATCCATCCGGATTCTGCCCATCCAATATGTATGAAGGATTTCAGAGCGTCTTTTCCTGCTTGCGTGCCAACGCTTCGTCCATGGCCGTCGTCGCGTTGAAGAGCACTTGCGCCATGTCAAAGCCAAGGTGATCGATCTTCAGCTCCATGGAATTCACGCGCTTTTGCAGCATGGTCTGCCCATCGCGCAGCAGGTTCTGCCCATGCTTGAGCTCGCGAATATCCGCTGCCATCGTCTCCTGATTGGCGCGCATCGCCTGCTGCTCCGCGCGCAGCTCCTTCTGCTCCGCGCGCATCGCCTGCTGCTCCGCGCGCAGCTCCTCCTGCCCTTTTTCCAGCGCATCCAGCCGGCCTTCTACCGACACGAGGCGATCCTCGATACCGCCCAGCTTATCCAGAATGAGATGCAATACGGCCTGTGTTTCCATGGTGCTTTCCTCGCTTTTCTTCTGCTCTTTGAACGGGGATCGCCTTACGTGCAGCGATGAATGGAGCGACGAAACGTGCCGCCCCGGCGGCCAGAGCGCAAACCGGAGCGGCATCATTATACCATATCTTTGGGCAAAATGCTACCGACGAAAAGATGGGATCGGTGATGTCTCAACAATCCTCCAGCATCTCGCGCACAGAGGCTTCGGCATTCTCCAGCAGGCCCAGATCCCACAAGAGGCTACTGGTGAGGTACTTGTCGCGCAGGTCGCGGCTGCCCACCAGCGCGTCCAGCGTATCCTGCAGGGAAATGCCCAGGTCCGCGGGCGTCATCGGCATGCCGCACGCGCGCATCAGGCGGTCGATCTCCTCCCGCGCGGGCAGCTCCTCGCGCATGGCCGTGCGGATCTCATCCCAATGCCGGATGATGCGCGAAAGGCGCTCGCGATGCCGCTGCGGGTCGTTCTTGTGCACGCGCGCCTCCAGCGCAATCAGCTCCGGCGCCGCCGGTCCGAACACGCGCTCCACGCGCTCGCGCCATGCCTGCTCCGAGAAGTCCGCCACCGACGCCAGCGCGTGCGCCTCGTCGACGCGCTGAATGGGCATGAGTACCTTGTCGTAGAGCCAAAGGGTCAGGCGCACGCCCACGCCCACCTGAATGCCGTGCAGGTCGCACGTGCCGCCGCGCTGCAGCGCGAGCATCTCCCAGACGTGGCTGAAGTAGTGCTCCAGACCACTGGCGGGGCGGCTGTTGCCCGCAAAGGCCATCGCCACGCCGCTGAGGATCAGTCCCTCCGCCACGGCGGCAATCGCCGCCTCGTCACGCCGGAGCAGGCCGGGCGCGTTGGTCGCCACCTTGCGCACCGACGCGCGCACCAGCTGCGCGATCTGCGGGCAATAGGCGTCGCCATACACCAGGTGGCTGATGCGCCACTCGCACAGGGAGATGTACTTGGCCAGCATGTCGCCCAGGCCCGCGCGCAGCATGACGTCCGGCGCGGTGGCCATCAGGTCCGTATCGGCCAGGATGGCCTGCGCGCAGGCATTGTTCGGGCTCACCTTCACGCGGTTTTGCAGCATTGCGGAACTGTTGGAGGCATAGCCATCCATGGACGGGGCGGTGCACACGACGGCGCTGGGCACGTGGGAGGCGTGGGCCACGACCTTACAGCAGTCGTTGATCACGCCGCTGCCCACCGCCAGGATCACGTCGCATGCAGGGTCATACGCCATCGTGATTGCGCCCACGGCCGCCTCGTCCGGCTCGATGCGCTCGCTCTGGCGGAACACAAACGTCTGAAAATCGATCCCGGCCTCGCGCAGCACGCGCTCCACCGTCTCGCCCGCCGCGCGGCGGGTGTTGGGGTCCATCACCAGGAACGGACGGCGCACGCCGATGGCTTGGAGCGCCTGCGGCAGCAGCGAGACGACGCCCTTGCCCACGCTCAGGTACTTCAACCCGCAGTCGTGGTGCATGCCGCAGGCGCAGTCGTGCCCCTGCGGACGGAGCAGCTCGTCAAAGGTCATCTGATCAAACGGCTTAGTCATCGTCTTCGTCCAGCTCCTTGTGGCGCGCCTGTCCGTAGTAGGCATTGGGACCGTGCTTGCGCAGGAAGTGCTTGTCCTGCACGTACTGGGGGGCGCTGGGCGCGCCGGGGTTCACCAGGCGGGTGTACATCGCCATGCGCGCGACCTCCTCCAGCACGACCGCATGGTAGACGGCCTGCGCGGCGTCCTTGCCCCACGTGAACGGGCCGTGGTTGCGGCACACGATGCCGGGCACGTGCAGCGGGTTGATGCCCCGCTCCTTGAGCGTCTGCACGATGACCAGGCCGGTGTTCAGCTCGTAGTCCTCGTCGACCTCCGCATGCGTGAGGCTGCGCGCGCACGGCACCGGGCCGTAGAAGTAGTCCGCGTGCGTGGTGCCGTAGCAGGGGATATCCTCGCCGGCCTGCGCCCACGCGACCGCATGCGGGCTGTGCGTGTGCACGATGCCGCCCAGCTGCGGAAACGCGCGGTAGAGCGCCAGGTGCGTCTTGGTGTCGGAGGAGGGGTTCAGGTCGCCCTCCACGACGTGGCCTTCCAGGTCGAGCACGACCAGCTGGTCCGGCGAGAGGTCTTCGTATTCCACGCCGGAGGGCTTGATCACGACCAGGCCCTTGTCCCGGTCGATGCCGGAGACGTTGCCCCACGTGTAGGTCACCAGCCCGCGCCGGGGCAGCTCCATGTTCGCCTCATAGACCGCGTGCTTGAGTTTTTTCAGCATGCTTCTCGCCCCTTACTTCAGCTTCCAGGCAATGTCGGAGAGGAAGAGGTCGTGCTCCAGGCCCTCGACGGTGGTGTCCTTGCCGATGTGCACGAACTCAATGTCCATCATGCGCGCCCAGTCGCGCATCTGCTCGGCCGTCACGTCGTAGCTGAGCACGGTGTGGTGCGCGCCGCCGGCGGTGATCCAGCACTCCAGGCCGGTGGTGAGGTCGGGCATCGCGCGCCACATGACGCGCGCCACGGGCAGGTTGGGCATGTCCATGATCGGCTTGACGCACTCGATGTCCTGGCAGATCAGGCGCAGGCGGCCGCCCATGTCGATCAGGCTGACGACGATGGCCTTGCCCGCGTGGCCCTCAAACACCAGGCGCGCCGGATCCTCGCGGTCGCCGATGCCCAGCGGGTGCACCTCGATGCGCGGACGCTGCGCCGCCACGGACGGGCAGACCTCCAGCATGTGCGCGCCCAGGCTGTACTCCTGTCCGGGCACCAGATGATACGTGTAGTCCTCCATGAAGGCGGTGCCGCCGGTCTGGCCCTCGCTCATCGCCTTGAGGATGGCGGTCATGGCCGCCACCTTCCAGTCGCCCTCGCCGCCGTAGCCATAGCCCTGCGCCATCAGGTGCTGGCTGGCCAGGCCAGGCAGCTGCTTCATGCCGTACAGGTCCTGGAACGTGTTGGAAAACGCCATGCAGCCCTCGGCGTCGAGCATCTTCTTCATGGCGATCTCCTCGCGCGCCTGGTAGCGCACGGTCTCAAGATCGTCCGTCGCAAAGTCGTAGGCCTTGCGGTACTCATCCATCAGCGCGTCGATCTCCGCCTCGGTGACGGCGTCCATCGTCTCCACCAGCTTGCCCACGGGCCAGGTGTTCACCTGCCAGCCGAGCTTGGCCTGCACCTCGACCTTGTCGCCCTCCGTGACGGCCACCTCGCGCATGTTGTCGCCAAAGCGCATGACCTTCAGGCCCTTGGAGAAGGCCACGCCCACCGCGGCGCGCATCCAGTCGCCCAGGCGACGCAGCACGCCCTCGTCCTGCCAGTAGCCCGCGATGACCTTGCGCGGCATGCGCAGGCGCGCGGCAATGAACCCGTGCTCACGGTCGCCGTGCGCGGCCTGGTTCAGGTTCATGAAGTCCATGTCGATCTCCTCGTTGGGGATCTCGCGGTTGTACTGCGTGGCCAGGTGGCAGTAGGGCTTTTGCAGGTCCACAAAGCCGTTGATCCACATCTTGCTGGGGCTGAACGTGTGGCACCAGGTGATGACGCCCGCGCAGGCCGGCTCGTAGTTGGCTGCGCGCACGACGTCGGCGATCTCGCGCTGGGTCTTGGCCGTCACCTTGTAGACGACCTTGCAGGGCAGCTTGCCCGACGCATTCATCCAGTCGGCCATCTCCTGAGCGCGCTGGGCCACGGTCTGCAGCACCTCGGGGCCGTACAGGAACTGACTGCCGACGACAAACCAGAATTCATACTGCTTCATGCTCATATCCGTCTTCCTCTCTTGATGTTTGGAAATGCAAAGATCACGCCTCGAGCGACGCCACGGCGGCGCGCTCAGCGGGAAGGATGGCGTCAAAGCGCCGCAGATAGGCCGCGAAGCCCTGCGCGTCCTGCGCGTCGGGCTGCTCCGTCACGCACTTGACGCCGCCGAACACGCGCTCGGACAGGTACGCCTCCAGCGTCTCGCCCTGCGTGCGGCGCACGCGGTAGGCCGCCAGCAGCGCCATGCCCCATGCGCCGCCCTCGCCCGCGTTTTCCATGACGGAAACGGGCGCGTTCAGCGCCGCGGCGAGCAGCTTCTGCGCCGTGCCGGGCGTCTTGAAAAATCCGCCATGACCCAGCAGCACGTCGATGCGCACCTGCTCCTGCGCGAGGATGCGCATGCCGGCAGCCAGCGTCGTCACCGCGCCCAGCACGAGCGAGCGGGCGAAGTTTTCAAAGCTCAGCTCCGCATCCGGCGTGCGCACGAGCATCGGCCGGCCCTCGGCGACGTCCGTGATCGTCTCGCCCGACACGTAGCAGCAGTTGACCACGCCGCCGCAGTCCTTCGCGCCGCGCATCGCCGCCTGGAACAGCGCCGGATAGATCTCCCCCGCGCCAGCCGGACGGCCCATCGCCGCCAGGAACCCGCCCAGCATGCCCGCCCAGGCGTTGATGTCGCTGGTACAGTTGTTGCAGTGCACCATCGCCACGGGCTTGCCGGTGGGCGTGGTCACCATGTCGATCTCAGGATACACGCGGCTGAGCGGGCGCTCCAGCACGACCATCGCAAACACCGATGTGCCGGCCGACACATTGCCCGTGCGCGCCGCTACGCTGTTTGTGGCCGTCATGCCCGTGCCCGCGTCGCCCTCCGGCGGGCACAGCGGCGCGCCCGGCGCCGTCTCGCCCGTGGGATCGAGCAGCAGCGCGCCCTCCGGCGTCAGGCAGCCCGCGTCCTCGCCGGCCCCCAGCACCGCGGGCAGCACGCCGCGCAGGCGCCAGCTCAGGCCGCGCGGGGCGATCAGCGCCTCGAACTTTTCGACCATCGCCTGGTCGTAGTCGTTTCGCTCCGGGTCGATGGGCAGGATGCCCGCGCCCTCGCCCACGCCCACGACGCGCCGGCCCGTCAGCTTCCAGTGGACGTAGCCCGCCAGCGTCGTCACCTGGTCGATGCGCGCGACGTGCTCCTCCCCATTCAGGATCGCCTGATACAGGTGCGCAATCGTCCAGCGCTGCGGGATGTTGAACGAATACAGCCGCGTCAGCTCTTCCGCCGCCTGCCCCGTCATGCTGTTGCGCCACGTGCGGAACGGCGCCAGCTGCCGGCCCGCCGCGTCAAACGCCAGATAGCCGTGCATCATCGCCGAAACGCCCATCGCCGCCAGCTTCTTCAGCTTCACGCCGTAGCGCGCCTCCACATCCCCGCGCAGCGCCGCATATGCGCTCTGCAGGCCCGTCCACACGTCCGCCAGGTCGTACGTCCATACCCCGTCGCGCAGCTGGTTCTCCCAGTCAAACCCGCCGGCGGCGAGCACCGTGTGATCCTCGCCGATCAGCACCGCCTTGATGCGTGTGGAGCCGAACTCGACGCCCAGCACGCCCTTGCCGCTTTCAATGAACGCTCCGATCGATTGATTCAAGCCGACAACCTCCTCGCTATGGTCTCCGCCCTGCCGGACGGGTCCAAGTTGTACGAACAACTTCTGGCTTCCATTATATCACACGGGCGGGAACAACACAAGCTCACTTGCCCACGTCTTTTGCGCACTCCGGGGGCATTTCCCAGGGCAGGACGGCCGGATGCTCGACGCGGCCCTGCAGGATGTTCAGCAGCTTCTGCGCGGCCAGCGCGCCCAGGCGCTCCTTGGGCCCGGCCAGGGACAGAAAGGGCGACATCTGCGCCAGCAGGCTGTGGTCAAAGCTGACGATCTCCGGCGCCTGACCGTCCTGCAGACGCGCAAGCAGGCTCATGGCGGCCTCGTCGTTGTAGCAGACCGCCGCCGTGCAGCCGCGCAGGGCATCCGGCAGACGCGCATCGAAGAGCGCCTCGCGGTTTTCCGTCGCATACCAGAGGATGGCGTCGTCGTCGACGGGCAGCTTGGCGTCGACAAGCGCCTCGGCGTATCCGGCATAGCGGCGGTGGCCCTGCATGTCGTCGCTCTTGAAGATGCCCGCAATGCGCCGGTGGCCACGGCGCAGCAGCAGCTCGCAGGCGAGCCGGCCGCCGCGCCGGTCGTCGGCGACGACATAGACGGGATCGTCCACGTCCGGATAATAGCCGTTGATGAACACGACCGGGATGCCGCGCAAGGCGAAGCGGCGGTACAGGTCGACATTGGGATTGGGCAGCGCGGTCTTGGTGCCCTCGACGATCAGGCCGTCGATGGGCTTGTCCAGCAGCTCGCTGAGGATGCGCCGCTCGTCGCTCAGGCGGTTGCCCGTGGCCGAGAGCAACGGGGTATAGCCGTTTTGCGCGAGCACGCCCTGGATGCCCTGCAGGATGTTGGGAAAGATGTACTCGCCGATGTACGTCGTCACCACGGCGATATTGTGCGTCAGCTCCCGCTGGGCGGGGCCGCTGCGCACATAGGTGCCGCTTCCGCGCACGCGCACGGTCAGGCCCTCGCTCTCCAGCAGGGCCATCGCCTGGCGGACAGTCTGGCGGCTGTAGCCCGTGCGCGCGACCAGCTCGTTCTCACTGGGCAGGCGCTCGCCCGCGGGATAGACGCCCCCGCACACCGCGGCGCGCAGCGCGTCCGCCAGCTTCTGATACTTGGGTTCCTGCATCGCATCCTCCTCAGGGGGACGTCAGCGCGTCCAAAGAATCTCCCACGTGCCGGGCCCCAGGCGCACGCCGCCATCCTGCGGCTGCACGGGCGCGCCGTTGAGCGTCAGGCTCCCCTGCGCGGACTCGGGCACGAACTCCGCCTCGCAGTCAAACGGCACGGTCACCGCATAGCGCACGCCGTCCTGCGTGCGCTCCCAGCCGCACGCATAGCGGCCCGCAGCCGAGTCGTACGTGCAGCGCGCATGGTCGAGGCGTGCGTCGCTATGGGGCGCGATGCGCGCGCGCTTGAAGCCGGGCGCTGCGGGATTCAGACCGCACATATCGCGGTACATCCACTCCACGACCGATCCGTAGGCATAGTGGTTCATGCTGTTCATGCCCGTGTCGCTGACCAGGCCGTTGGGCAGCACGGAGTTCCACCGCTCCCAGACGGTCGTCGCGCCCATGTTGACCTCATACAGCCAGCTGGGATAGTCCTCCTGCAGCAGCAGCGCGTAGGCGCAGTCCGACAGCCCGCACTGCGTCAGCGCGCGCAGCAGGAAGTACGTGCCCACAAAGCCCGTGTCCAGGTGCATGCCGCGCGCCTCGAGCCTGGCGCGCAGGTCGCGCGCGATGCGCCCGCGCGCCGTCTCGGGCGCCAGGTCCAACGCCAGCGCGAGCACCATGCCCGTCTGGGTCGGCACGGCGATGCGGCCGGTCGGCGTGAAGTACTCGCGGCGAATGGCGTCGCGCACCTCCAGCGCCAGGCGCTCATAGCGCAGCCGCTCCGCCTCGCGGCCGAGCGCCGCCGCGGCTTTGGCGGTCAAGCTCGCGGAATAATAGTAGTACGCCGAGGCGACGAAGTACGGATCCGTGCCGCCGAAGCACGAGCCCTTATCCGGATTGTCCAGCGCCAGCCAGTCCGCAAAGTGGAAGCCACACGTCCACAGCCGCGAACCGCCGCAGCGCGTCTCGTCCTGCGCATGGATGTAGTCAGTCCATGCGGTCATGTTCTCAAACTGGCGTGCGAGCAGCTCCTTGTCGCCGAAGAACGTGTACAGCGTCCACGGGATGACCGTCGCCGCGTCGCCCCAGGCGCAGGAGCCGTGTTCTGTGCCCCAGCCATCCTCCTGGGCCTTGGGGCTAAGGCGCTGCAGCCGCCCCAGAATGTCCGGCACCACGAAGGGCACCGAGCCGCCCAGCGCGCGCTGCTCGAGCAGCATGTCGTGCAGATACTTGGCGTAGAACGCCGGCGTGTACTGGTTGAAGCTCGCCGTGGCCGAAAATACCTGCGCGTCGCCCGTCCAGCCCATGCGCTCATCCCGCTGCGGGCAGTCGGTCGGCACGTCCACAAAGTTGCCAATTTGGCCCCAGAACGCGTTTTCGATCAGGCGGTTGACCTTCTCGTTGGACGTCTCCACCCATCCGGTGCGCTGCAGGTCGCTGTGCAGCACACACGCCGTGAAGTCCTCCGGCCGCACGTGCTCCAGCCCCGTCACGCGCACGTAGCGGAAGCCGTAGAACGTGAAGTGCGGCCGCGCATGCGCAGGCCTGCCCGCCGAGGTGAACGCGTACGCCTGCCGCGCGGTGCGCAGGTTTCCCTGGTAGAAGCAGTCGTTTTGCAGCAGCTCACCGTATTCGAGCGTCACCTGCGCGCCTGCCGGCAGGTCCACGTCCAGCTCCACCCAGCCGGTCATCACCTGGCCGAAGTCGAGCACCTGTTCGCCCGCAGGCGTGTGCAGCAGCCGCACCGGCGCGCGCCTGTCGCAGATGCGCAGCGGCGGGCTCATGCGGTCGCACAGCGGGCCCTCCGGCGCCTGCGCCACAGCCGCGGGCACGCCCTCCCCCGCGCCCTCCAGCCGCGCGTCGTAGGCCTCGCCGTCGTAGATGCCGCTGGCCGTCACGGGCGAGGGGCGGCACGTCCACGCCTCATCCGTGCACAGCACGGACTCCCCATCCGCCGTATACGCGTGCAGCTCCAGCAGCGCCTGCATCGCGTCGCCGTAGATGGCCCTGCTGTGTCCATCAAAGCCGAAGCGGCCCTTGTACCATCCGTTGCCCAGCAGGATCTGCACGCGGTTTTCGCCCGCATGCAGCAAGGCGGTCACGTCGTAAGTCTGTACCTGAATCCAGCGCTCGTAGTCATTGTAGAAGGGCGCAAGGGACTCATCGCCGGCCTTCTGTCCGTTGACATACAGCTCATACAGGCCCAGGCCCACCATGTAGACCCGCGCGCGCTCCGGCGCCTGCGTCAGCTCAAACCGCCGTTCAAGCACGGGATGCACGTCCGCGTCAAACGGCGCGCGGATCCACTTGGCCTGCCAGGCCTCGTCGCGCTTGCCGGTCTCAAACCACGCCGGCTCGCTGACGGCGAAGTCCCCATCGTCTGCGCGCACGCTCACGCGCCAGAAGTAGCGCGTACGGGGGGCGAGCGTCAGGGGCGGCGTGAAGCCCAGGGAGCTGATGTCCGCGCGATCACCGCTGTCGTAGAACAGCTCGCCAAAGTCGGGCGCAAGGGCGACCTCAATGCGCGCCGACGCCTGACGCGCGCCGGTGGACGCCTCCACGACATAGGAAAAGGTCGGTGCCTGCAACAGCGCACCGAGCGGAAGCTCAAGATGGTCCGTCCGAAGCTGTGTAATCCGCATCCATTTCATCGCCTTTCTGCGGGTCTACGCCCGCTGCTTGCCCCTATTATAGCAACCGCCGACGCCGCGCGCAACCGCCTTTTGCGCCTTGACGGCGGCGCCGCAAAGCCGTTACAATAAAAGAAACAAACTGAAAGGAGCGACCGCCATGCTATTGGGCCTGCGCATCCACGACGCCGCGCCCGGGACGCTGCTGGAGCGGCTGGCAGCCCTGCACGAGCAGGGTTTTGCCTGCAGACATCTGGCGCTGTCCAAGGCCTGCCCCGACATCCCCTTCACCCCCGAGGCGCTGACGCCGGGCCTGGCGATGCACCTGCGCCATCTGTTTGAAGCGACCCACATGGATGCGGCCGTGCTGGGCTGCTACCTGAACATCGCCACGCCCGACCCGGCCGAGTGGGCGCGCACGCTGCGCCTGTACGAGGCGCACCTGCACCTTGCGCCGCTGATGGGTTGCGGCGTGGTGGGCACGGAGACGGGCGCGCCCAACGTCGGCTACCGGCCCGAGCCGGCCTGCCGCACGGAGGAGGCGCTGGAGCTACTGGTCGGGCGGCTGCGGCAGATCGTGCGCATCGCCGAATCCTGCGGCGCGCTGCTGGCCATCGAGCCGGTGTGCCGCCACATCGTGTACGACGCCCGACGTGCGCGGCGCATGCTGGATGAGATCGCCTCACCGAACCTGCGCATCATCCTCGACCCAGTCAACCTGATCCCGGACGAGGACTGGCAGCGCGCAGATGAGATCGTCGAAGAGGCGCTGGAGCTGCTGGGCGATACGACCGATGTACTGCACCTCAAGGACTTCATCGTGCAGGATGGACGCCTGTCGTTCGTCGCGCCGGGGCTTGGCCTGATGGACTACCGGCCTCTGCTGCGCTACATCAAGGCGCACAAGCCCATGATCCACGCGACGCTGGAGGATACGCGCCCAGACAATGCGGTGGCCGCGCGCGCCTATCTGGAGCGCCTGTATCGCGAGCTGTAAGCGCATGGGGGCCGCATCGGTCCCCGCGCTTTTTTTCAAAGGGGCTTTACAAGCGCGACGGAAGGTGGTATAATATTTTTCGTTCTGAAAAGACGCCGTGCGGGAATGGCGGAATTGGCAGACGCGCTAGATTCAGGTTCTAGTGAAGATTTCCTTCATGCAGGTTCAAGTCCTGTTTCCCGCACCAAACCAATATAATCCGAACCAGTTCTTCCCTGTGGGGGACGGGTTCGGATTATTTGTTTATTTCGAGAGATATGAAAATACATATTTCCCAAACGGCGTTATAAAGCGCCCTGAATCCAAACCGCGAGGATCGCGAAAGAAAAAGGCAGACAAGTAAAAAACAGGCAAGGCAATCCCCAAATCGGCGGATTGACTTGCCTGTTTCTATATTTAGTCAGCGGCTTGTGCTGCAATTTCTTTATCTGGCTTTTCTGCCTGTTGCGCTTTCCATTCTGCAAATTCCCGCTGCCCTTCCTCACTCTCATAGAAGGCAAGAATATCGGGGAAAATGCACCGCGCTATGATCTCAATTTCCCGTTGTGGAATTGAGGTGTTGTTTATCAATTTCTTCTTTCTGGCCAACAAACGACTCCTCTCTCATATGTTCAGGTGCCCTGATTCAGAATTTTCGCCGCCCGTTTCACATTTTCCGCCGCGTTGCCCTTTCGGAAATTCTCGCCGTTAAACTGGATAGGGACGCAGACTTCCAAAACCCTGTCGTAGATGCGGCGCTCGTCCAGATCGGCAGCCTTCTGCATCACGGAAAGCGGGATGTTGGTGGTGACGATCATCGGTTTGCCGGTCAGCAGCCGTTTGTTGACCACATCAAACACGCGCTCCCTGCCGAAACTGGTGTTCCGTTCCGCGCCCGGGTCATCCAAAATCAGCAGCTCCGGGCGCATCAGCATTTTCATGTAGGCATCCCGGTCAGCGCCGAAATTGCCCTGCATCCGGTTCACTATATCGGACAGCCCGACAAACAGGACGGAAACCATTTTCTCAATCAGGGCGTTGGCAATGCAGCCTGCCGCATAGGATTTCCCGGTGCCAACATTCCCAAACAAGAGCAGCCCGGTTCCATCTTGGTGGAAACTATCCCAGTTTTCGGAATATCTTCTCGCTTTAACAAGCTGTGGAGTCATCACCTCGGCATTTTCAAACCGCCATCTGGCGGCGGGAATATCCCGGAACGCTTCGGAGCGGAGCATGGCAATCCGGTTTAGCCGCTCCAGCTCCTGCTGTTCTGCTTCGCGCCGCGCCCGTTCCTCAGCCGCACATTTGCAGGCAATCGGATGCTTGTCCAACCCGTTTTTGCGGTACTGTTCGGGAAAATAGGCTTCTTTGGGCGTGTGGCACTTGCCGCAGTATTTCAGCCCGTCATCCGGGTTGATGTAATCATCCGGTGCAGTGTTCAGGGTATCTGCTGCCTCAACGATTGCAGCCATGATTGGATTTACATTCACAAACATTCTCCTTCCTCATAGGTCTCTGTGTAGTCGTAATTCTTACTGGGCTTCGGTTTGCTATCCTCGTCCAGCCACTTGCGGATTGTAGCGTAATGGTTGGCATAGTGCTTTCCGCTGGATGCCAT
>CALVNS010000008.1 GCA_944349855.1 uncultured Eubacteriales bacterium
CCTGCTCCTGCTGCCCGCTGCCGATCCGGCCCGCCCTGGTTCCCGACGTGGGCCGGAGCTGCTGCCCTGGATCGCTGGCCCGCTGCCGCAGGGAATGCCGCCTGCCCCGGCTGCCTGCTGCCGCAGCGCTGGCCCTGCTCCTGCTGCCTGCTGCCGATCCGACCCACACCGGCCCAGCCGGAGCAGGCCCGCCGCCACGGTCCGCCGCCGCTGCCGCTGCCGCAGCGCTGGCCCTGTCAACGATCACGACACGCCCACCACCACGCACCGCGCCCAGCGCCACGCCGCGCCGCCGCATCACGCAGGCGGGCCGCCCGCCCCAGGATGCAACACCTACGGTGTTGCTCTTATCGTGACGCGTACACCATCACGCTACACGCACGCTCCAGGTGGCAACACCTACGGTGTTGCCCTTATCGTGACGCGCATCACACGCACGCGGTTGGTGGAAGAAACGCGATTTTTTCCGGCCCAAACACAGTACCAAAAAGGTACTGTGTTTGCGGGGGATTTCTCTTGCGGCGTCGGTGACCCCAAAATTTAGCTAGTTTTTTGATTTTTTTTATGAATTTCATTCACCTTTAATGGGGTGTGCGAAATGAGTACTCACGCGCACGCGCTCGCGCGCGTGTTTTAGAAGAAATACTAAAAAGGCGGACCGTCATGTGACAATCCGCCTCGCAAAGTTAAAAATGAAATGGGCCTTATTTTTAATTTCACGCCGGAAACGAAAAAAACCGGGTGAAACCACCCGGTCATTCTACATCGTTCCGAGGAAAGATGCAACCGAACACGCCATTGATGAAAATATATGCCGGTTCGGATTTGATGTTAAATGGTGGAGCATAGCGGATTCGAACCGCTGACCCCAACACTGCCAGTGTTGTGCGCTACCAACTGCGCTAATGCCCCGCGAACGAGTTATATTATAGCACACGCATGGGCGCTTGTAAAGGAAAAAATCGCGCTGTGGCAAAAAAATTCGCGCCGGTGGTTGCAAAGTGGCGCGGAATCCCGTATCATGAAGGCAACACCGGCCACCGGCCGATTCCATGGAGGCGTCTATGGCAAACACCATCGCTCAACTTCACAAGGACGAGCGCTTCGAGGGATACCTGCTCGTGCGCGCAGCCGAGCAGCGCACCGCGTCCAACGGGAAATGCTATCTGGACATGACACTGGGCGACCGCACGGGCACGATCAACGCCAAGATGTGGGACGGCACCGTCGCGCCGCCGCCCCAGGGCAGCGTCGTGGCCGTGCGCGGCACGGGCAACGAGTTCATGGGCCGCATGCAGCTGCGCGTGGAGCGCGTCAAGGTCGCCCAGCCGCAGGAGGTGCCCGACATGTCGCTGCTGGTGCCCTGCGCGCCTGAGCCGCCCCAGGCCATGCTGCGGGAGGTGCGCGCCGCGGCCGAGGCCATCGCCGATGCGGACCTGCGCGCGCTCGTGTGCGCGCTGCTGGATCAGGCGGGCGAGCGGCTGCTGACGTTCCCGGCGGCCAAGCAGATGCACCATGCGGAGCGCGGCGGGCTGCTGCACCACGTCACGTCCATGCTCCGCTGCGCGCGCGCGCTGGCGTCGGTCTATCCGTTCCTGGATGGGGATCTGCTCGCGGCCGGCGTCATCGTGCACGACCTGGCCAAGCTCTCGGAGATGGATGCCGACGGCCTGGGCGTGGTGAGCGACTACACGACGCAGGGCAAGCTGCTGGGGCACATCGTGCGCGGCGTGGTGGACATCGAGCAGGCGGGCGCGCGCGTGGGGGCGCGGGCGCAGGTGGTGCTGCTGCTGCAGCACATGGTGCTCTCGCACCACGGGATTCCGGAGTTTGGCAGCCCCGTGCCGCCCAAGTTTCCCGAGGCGGAGGTGCTCAACGCCATTGACACGCTCGACGCGCGCCTGTTTGAGATTCAGGAGGCGCTGGCGCGCACGTCGCCCGGCGGCTTTTCCGAGAAGGTCTGGGGGATGGAAAACCGCCAGTTCTACCGCATCCCGCGCGCGCAGGAGGGCGAAGAGGGCTGAGCGGCCCACAGCCGACAAAAACGGCGGGCGGAAAGCGCATGCTTTCCGTCCGCCTTGCATTTGCCGGGATCAGCCGCCGAAGGACTCGTCGGCATCGTCGCCCGCCTCGACCGGCGCGACGTCCGCGTCGCCCGATTCGGGCTTGGGCGTGCGGGTGGGCTTGGGCGTGCGGGTGGGCTTGGGCGTGCGGGTGGGATCCGGCGCCTCGAGCACCGTCGCGCCCTCGACCGGGTCGCCCTCGGAGGACTCGTTCACCAGCGTGATGGGCTGGCCGTTCTCCACGATGTGGATGTACGTCTTGCCGGGCATCAGCTGCAGCTCGTTGCCCTGGTCGTCAAAGAAGACCATGCGCTGGGCGAGCGTCTCCAGGTCCTCGCTGTCGGACGCGTTGTTGTCCTTGGCGCGCACCCACGTGCCGCGGATGTAGCGGCCGTTCTGGAAGACCTCGAGCGTGCCCTGGCCGACCAGCTGCACCACCGGGCGGGAGGGGTTGTTGCGGTACCAGGAGATGTCCGTGCGCACGACCAGCACGTTGGCGTAGGAGCACTGCACGTTGTTGTTCGCGTCGACGTAGGGCTCGCCGTTGAAGAAGCGGTCGTACGTGCGGGTGACCTCGTTATACGTATAGGAAGAGATGTAGTTGTCCTTGTACTCGATGGTCAGGCCCAGCGCGCTCGCGCCGTGGTCCAGTCCGTCGGAGTTGAACTGGAACGGATGCATCTGGCTGGTGCTGCCCTCGCTCACGCCCACGGCCAGCACGCCGGCGGCGTCGGCCTTGACGTTGTGCGGCGAGTAGTGGCCCGCCTCGCTGCTGCGCTCAAAGTAGGTGACGTAGCGGTTGGGCATGCCGTCCACGAAGGGATAGTAGAACGCGCGGCTGGCGTAGGACTCCGGGTAGTTCTTGCGCCAGAAGTCCTGCACGGAGGTGCCGGAGGCCAGCTGCATGCCGTAGTAGATGATGCCGCAGTCCCACATCTCGCGCAGGTCCGCGTGCGACAGGCGCGCCGAGCGCACCGGGCCGGCCGCGGTGGGCACCTCGCTGAGGAACAGCGCCAGGCCGCGGGTGGAGCCGTCGCGCTGGATCGGCACTTCGTACATCAGGTCCGCGGAGGAGACGCCCCAGTTGGGCTGCGCGTCGGGATGCATGTCGATGATCGTGAGGATCGGCTGATACGCGCCGGTGAAGCCCTCGCCGGTGATGGGGTTCACGCCCTCTTCGACCGTGTTTTCAGGGAAGCCGCCGGCGGGCACCTCGATCGTGGCGCGCTCGGAGTAGGCGTCGTCGCTGGCCGTCAGCTCCAGATACTGCACTTGGGCAAGCGCCATGCTCGGGACGGCCAGCACGACGGCCGCCAGCATCAGCGCTGCGATTCGGACAAACTTACGCAAAAAAAGCACCTCCAACAGTTTGTTTCTTGCGTGGCGTCATAGCACGGGACATCTCTAACATCATAACGTAAAACCCGGAAAGATGCAAGCGCAATCTGCGCGATTTTCCGGGCCCTTCACGCCCGACGCGACCGCCTTCGCCTTTCTTTAAATAGACGCATCGGGCCGGCGAAAGCTTGCCGGATGGCGAAAAAAAATTTCCGTTTTTTCGCAGCGCCGCAGATTTTGCAAGAAAAAATAAAAAATATTCGAATTTATCGTCCGCGCAATTTTTTTGTGGCAGGAAAATCTGAAAACTCGTAGAATATAAAGGAGCTGAATGCAGGAAATAAAATCCGTTGATTCGTTTTGCCCGTCCAGGGCGCCGGATCACGGGGGAGGATGTTTGTCATGGCACTGACGCTTTCCAATGTATGCCGCGCGGTATCGCCCTCGCCCACGCTGTCGATCGATGCGCGCGCCAAGGAGATGAAGGCCCAGGGGGTAGACGTGGTGGGCTTCGGCGCGGGCGAGCCGGACTTTGACACGCCCGAGTACATCCGCGACGCGGCCAAGTATGCGCTGGACCACGGCTATACGCGCTACACGCCGGCCGCAGGCATGGTGGAGCTGCGCAAGGCGATCTGCAAGAAGCTGCTGCGCGACAACGGCCTGCGCTATGAGCCCTCGCAGGTGATCGTGGGCAACGGCGCGAAGCACTCGCTGTTTTCCACGTTCACGGCGCTGATCAATCCGGGCGACGAGGTCATCATCCCGGCGCCCTACTGGGTCAGCTATCCGGAGCTGGTGCGCATGGCGGGCGGCGTGCCGGTGTTCGTGCCGGCGCGACCGGATCGCGCATTCGCCTTCACGGCGGAGGACATCGCGCCCTACGTGACGGAGCGCACCAAGGCGCTGGTGCTCAACAGCCCGGGCAATCCCAGCGGCGCGGTGCTGGACGAGGAGACGCTGCGCGGCGTCGCACGCCTGGCGGTGGAACGGCAGTTTTACGTGATCTCCGACGAGATCTATGAAAAGCTGATCTACGATGGGGAGCGGCACGTGTCCATCGCGTCGCTGGGCGAGGACATCTTCGCGCAGACGATCGTCATCAACGGCATGTCCAAGGCCTACGCGATGACCGGCTGGCGCATCGGCTACGCGGCGGGCCCGGCGGAGGTGATTCGGGCGATGGCCAACTACCAGAGCCATGCGACGAGCAACCCCAACGCCGTGGCGCAGTTCGCGTCCATCGCGGCGCTGGAGGGCGGCGAGGATGGGCAGGAGCTGATGGATGCGATGGTGCGCGAGTTCGACGCGCGCCGCAAGTTCATCGTGCACGCGATCCGCTCCGTGGACGGCCTGGACTGCCCCACGCCCAAGGGCGCGTTCTACGTGATGATGGATGTGCGCGCGCTGCTGGGCCGGCGCTACCGCGGCCAGCGCATCGAAGGCTCGATGGACTTTGCGGAGATGCTCCTGGACGCGCAGAAGGTCGCCGTGGTGCCGGGCGCGCCGTTTGGCGCGGAGGGCTACTGCCGCCTCTCCTACGCGACGAGCCTGTCCAACATCGAGCGCGGCATCTCGCGCATCGCGGCGTTCACGCGCATGCTGATGGACTGAACCCTCCCGTGACGGCCAGGGCCGCCGCGTCCATACGGACGCGGCGGCCCTTTTTTTTGCGCTTCAGGCGCGCTCAGCAGCCCGCGGCGCCCTGCATGATGTCCACGATGACGCGGTTGGTGTCGCCCATGCCCTCCTGCACCAGCTGGCCCAGGTGCTCAAAGAGCGTGCGCAGGTCGCTGGCGAGGATGCCGTCATGCCTTCCGATGCTCATGCCCTGCATGGCCAGAAACGCCGCCTGCACGGCCAGGCCCGAGGAGAGCTCGACCTTGTTGGCGCAGCCCTCCTTCGCGCCGTCGCAGATCATGCCCGAGATGGAGCCCAGGATGTTCTTCATCGCGCCGAGCATCTGCTGCTCGCCGCCGCCGAGCATGTACACCACGCCCACGGACGCGCCCAGGCCGGAGGCCACGCCGCAGGCGCACACGGCCGAGAGCGTGCCCGTGTAGGACTTGACGTAGACGTTGATGAGGTTGGCCAGCGCGGCGGCGCGCAGCTTCGTCTCCTGCGGGATGGCGCGCGCGCGGGCGACGGCCTCGATCGTCAGCAGCAGCGTGATGCCCTGGTTGCCGCTGCCGGTGGCGGTCATGACCGGCATGGACACGCCGGACATGCGCGCATAGGAGGCGGAGGCGCACAGCAGCTGCGCCTCGGACACGGGCGAGCGGCCGATGACGCCCTGCTCGATCAGCGTGCCCAGCGCAAGGCCCAGGCCGAAGGAGCGCCCGGCCTGCGCGACCGCCAGGTTCATGTCGATGCCCTCCTGCAAAAAGGCGATGCGCTCCACGGGCACGGTGCTGGCAAAGTCGATCATCTCCTGCAGCGTGCACGCGCGGATGGGCTGCGCCGCCTGCGGGCCGCGCGGGGGCACGTAGGGATCAAAGGGCGCGTGGTCGACGCGCACGATGTTCGTGTGCGCCGAGAGCGTGAGCACGCGCACGCAGTCCTCATCCGTCTCCAGCACGGACTCGACGAACAGGTCGGGCACGTCCTCGCGCGTGCGCACCTCGCACAGGCCCTGCGCGACCATGCGCTTGGCCTCCTGCAGCGCCTGCGGCGTGACGTGGTCGAGCACGCGCAGGCGCGCCGTGGGGTCGCCGGCGGTGACGCCCAGCGCCGCGCACAGGGCGACGCCGCGCTCGTCCGCGCCGGGGATGCCCACGCCCATGGCGTTCTTATAAAGATAGGCGTCCAGCGTCAGCGTCAGGCGGCGCAGCGTGCCGCGCGCATTCGCGCGCGCCGTGGCCGTGTTGAGCGCAATGGCCACGGGCTCCGTGCAGCCGGTGGACGGCATGAGCGCCTTGTGAATTTCCGCGAGGAAAAAAGCCTCGTCCCGCATCGCATTCATCCTCCGTAAGAGCTTGTCAGCCCATTATACCACGCGCGGGGCCCTTTGCGGAAGGGGTCAGCGCGCCAGGGGCAGGCGCACCTCGAAGGTCGTGCCCTCGCCCTCCGCGCTGATCATGCGCACGCTGCCGCCGTGCGCCTCGGCCACGTGGCGCACGATGGACAGGCCCAGGCCCGTGCCGCCGGTCTTCTTGGAGCGGCTCTTGTCCACGCGGTAGAAGCGCTCGAACACGCGGCTCTGGTGCTCGCGGGGGATGCCGATGCCCGTATCGCGCACGCACAGCAGCGCCTGCGCGCCCTCCGCATGCAGCGTCATCTCCACCCGGCCGCCGTCCTTGTTGTACTTGATCGCGTTGTCGCACAGGTTCTGCACGAGCTCCTCGAGCATCACGCGGTCGCCGCGCACGGCGCACGGCTCGCCCTGCACGCGCAGCGTGATGGCGCGCGCGTCGGCCTGCGGGCGCAGGCGCGCCTCCACGTCGCGCACGACCTCCAGCAGCGGCACGCGCTCGCTCAGGTGGCCCGGCGTCAGCTCATCCAGCTGCGACAGGCGCAGGATGTCGCCGATGAGCGTCACCATGCGGTCGGCCTCGCGCTTGATGCGCGCGGCGCACTCCTTCATGTCCGCCTCGCGCACCATGCCGCAGGCCATCATCTCGGCAAAGCCGGCGATGCTCGTCAGCGGCGAGCGCAGCTCATGGGAAACGTTGGCCGTGAACTCGCGGCGCATGCGCTCGGCGCGGCGGCGCTCGGTCACGTCGCTGAGCAGCAGGATCGCGCCGCCGGTGGCCGCGCCCTCATAGACGGGGTTGGCGACGAACCGGTACGTATGCCCGGTCAGCTCCACGTCGCCCTCGACGTTTTCGCCGTGCAGCGCGGCCTCCAGCGCCTCGCGCAGCGCCGCCGAGCGCGAGATGCGCACAAAGTGCGCGCCCTGCCACGGCATGCCGCGCGCGCCCAGCAGGTCCAGCGCGCTCTCGTTGACCATGACCGCCGCGCCGTCCGCATCCACGAACACGAGCCCCTCGCGCATGTGGCTGGTGATGGAGGCGATGCGGTCGCGCTGCTCGACCAGGTCCTGCATGCGCTGGGCGAGCTGCTCCTGCTGGCGCGCGATGCGGCGCACGAAGGGCTGCAGCTCGTCAAAGCAGACGGTGGTCTCCGGGTGTTCCATGTCGATGCGCTCCAGCGGCGCGAGCACGCTGCGGGTGAAGCGCCCGGAGAGCAGCAGGCTGGCGCACAGGCACAGCAAAAGCACCAGCGCCAGCGCGGGCAGGCCCTGCATGAGCGTGAGCTGCGCGCTGGCGGCGGGCCGGGCCAGGCGCAGCACGCGCCCGTCGGACAGGCGCAGCGCGCTGTAGTACAGGTTTTCCAGCACGGTGCGGGAGTGGCGCGTGTCCTCGCCGCGGCCGGTGGAGAGCGCCTGCGCGATCTCGGGCCGGTCCTGGTGGATCTCCATGGAGGCGGCGTCCGCGTCGGTGTCAAAGAGCACGTTGCCTTCCCCGTCCAGCAGCGTCACGCGCGTGTCGCCCGCGCCCAGCGAGGCGAGATAGGCCTGCTCGTTTGCGGCGTGTTCCAGCCCGTCCGCGAGCAGCTGCGTCTGCAAGAACATCTCCTCGTGCAGCCGGTCCCGGAAAAAAGGATAGACGGTGCCGATCAGCAGCACCGCCGTGAGGAGCGTCATCGCCAGAGAGAGCGCGAACATGCGCGCGTACAGGCGCCGTTTCATGCCTTTTCCTCCATCTTGTAGCCCGCGCCGCGCACGGTCTTGATCTGCGCGCCGCCCGCGCCCAGCTTCTGGCGCAGCGTCTTGACGTGCACGTCGACCGTGCGGCTCTCGCCCTCAAAGTCGTAGCCCCACACGCGCTGCATCAGCTGCTCGCGCGAGAGCACGCGCCCGGCGTTTTGCATGAGCGCGAGCAGCAGCTCGTATTCCTTGTGCGTGAGCGTGACCTCCTGCCCGTCCGACAGCACCGTGTGCGCCGCCGTGTCGGCCCTGACCACGCCCAGCTCCAGGCATGCGGGGCGCTCCTCCACGCCCGCGCGGCGCAACACCGCGCGCACGCG
The DNA here is from genome assembly GCA_944349855.1 of uncultured Eubacteriales bacterium. GTDB lineage: Bacteria > Bacillota > Clostridia > Christensenellales > Aristaeellaceae > Beduinella. The sequence goes on from CALVNS010000008.1 coordinate 8,430, forward strand.
CGAGAGCAGCTCCATCACGCCGAAGGGCTTGGTCACGTAGTCGTCCGCTCCCGCGTCCAGACCCTTGACCTTGTCGTACTCCGAGCCCTTGGCCGTGAGCAGGATCACCGGCAGCTTGCGCGTGCGGGCGCCGGCGCGCAGCCCCGAAAGGATGGTCAGTCCGTCCTCGTCCGGCAGCATGATGTCCAGCAGCAGCAGGTCGGGCGTCTGCCGCTGCATTGCCTCGCGCATGGACGCGCCGTCCTCAAAGCCGTGCGCGTCAAACCCGCCCGCCGACAGCGCGTAGAGCACCAGCTCGCGGATGCTCGCGTCGTCCTCGACGCAGTAAACCGTGGGCATCGCCCTTCCTCCTTTCGGGGGTTCCTCCCCCTTTGACCGAAACCTCTATTGCTCGCTGCGGTGCACGCCCGTCACCGAGTAGACGACCCACTCGGCAATGTTCGTCGCGTGGTCGCCCACGCGCTCCAGGTACTTGGCGATCATCATCAGGTCGATCGCCTCCTCGGCACTCTCGCGGCCGGCGCGGATGCGCGCGATCAGGTCGGCGCGCACGGCGGCGAAGAGGGCGTCGACCTCGTCGTCCTGGGCGACAACCGCATGGGCCAGCGCCTCGTCGCGGCGCACGAACGCGTCCAAGCTCTGCGTGACCATGCGGATCGTCGTGCGCGCCATGCGCGAGAGGTCCGCGGGCGTCTCCTGGCCGCCTTCGCCCGCCAGCAGCACGACGATCTCGCAGATGTCGGCCGCCTGGTCGCCGATGCGCTCCATGTCCGTGATCATCTTCAGCGCGGCCGAGATGAAGCGCAGATCGCGCGCCACCGGCTGCTGCTGCAAGAGAAGTTTCAAGCAAAGGCTCTCGATTTCCTGCTCCATGCGGTTGATTTCCTCGTCGTTTTTCGCGACGGTGCGCGCCAGGTCCAGGTCGCGGCGCTCCAGCGCCTCCAGCGCGCCGTCGATGGCGCGCTCGATCTGCCCGCCCATCTCCATCAAAAGGTCGCTCAAGTGCTCGAGCTGTTCGTCAAAATGAATGCGCATCTCAACCGAACCTCCCCGTGATGTAATCCTCCGTGCGCTTGTCGCGCGGCATGGAAAAGACCTGCTCCGTCTGCCCAAACTCGACCGCCTCGCCCAGCAGGAAGAACGCCGTCTTGTCCGAGATGCGCGCCGCCTGCTGCATGTTGTGCGTGACGATCACGATCGTGTAGCGCTCGCGCAGCGTCTGGGCCAGCTCCTCGATCTTGGAGGTGGAGATGGGATCCAGCGCGCTGGTGGGCTCGTCCATGAGCAGCACCTCAGGCTCCACGGCCAGGGCGCGCGCGATGCACAGGCGCTGCTGCTGGCCGCCGGACAGGCCCAGGGCGCTCTTCTTCAACCGGTCCTTGAGCTCGTCCCAGATGGCGGCGCTGCGCAGGCTGCGCTCGACGATCTCATCCAGCTGCGCGCGGCGGGTGACGCCATGCGTGCGCGGGCCGTAGGCGACGTTGTCATACACGCTCATGGGGAAGGGATTGGGCTTTTGAAACACCATGCCCACGCGCTTGCGCAGCAGGTTGACGTCCATGTCGCCGTACACGTTTTGGCCGTCGAGCAGCACGCCGCCCTCGACGCGGCAGCCCTCGACCAGGTCGTTCATGCGGTTGAGCGTCTTGAGCAGCGTGGACTTGCCGCACCCCGACGGCCCGATGAACGCGGTGATCTCGCGCGCGGGGATGCGCATGGTCACGTCCTTGAGCGCGCGGAAGTCGCCGTAATAGAGGTTCAGCTTGTCGATCGTAAATTTATCCATTGCGTTCACTTCCCCTTCGTCCATTTGCGCGCGATGAGCGCCGACAGGCCGTTGATGAGCAGCACCACAACCAGCAGCACGACGGCGGTGGCGTAAGCCTCGCCGGTGTGCAGGCCCTCGCGCGAGAGCGAATACATGTGCACGGCCAGCGTGCGCGCGGAGTCGAAGATGCTGTCCGGGATCTGGGCGACCGTGCCGGCGGTGTAGATCAGCGCGGCGGTCTCGCCCACGATGCGGCCCACGGCCAGGATGACGCCGGCCAGGATGCCAGGCATGGCGCTGGGCAACACCACACGGAAGACCGTGCGCAGCCTGCCCGCGCCCAAGCCGAAGCTCGCCTCGCGGTAGGCGTCCGGCACGGCGATCATGGCCTCTTCGGTCGTGCGCATGACGGAGGGCAGCACCATGATCGACAGCGTCATCGCGCCGGCGAGCACGGAGTAATTCCAGTGCAGGAACGTCACGAAGAACAGCATGCCGAACAGGCCGAACACGATCGAGGGGATGCCCGCGAGCGTCTCCGCCGTCATGCGGATGACCTTGACCAGGCGGCTGCCGCGGCGGGCGTACTCGACCAGGTAGACCGCGGTGAACACGCCCAGCGGCACGCAGATGAGCAGCGACAGGCCGGTCATCTCCAGCGTGGCGAGGATGGCGGGCAGCATGGAGACGTTGTCGCTGTTGTACTCCCACGCGAACAGCGAGGGCTGCAAATGCGGAATGCCGCGCACGAGGATGTAGCCGATCAGAAAGACCAGCGCGGTAAAGGTCGCCAGCGCGCACAGCAGCACGAGCGCGCGAAGCGCCGGGGAGACCATGCGCCGCAGAGCGGAGCGCATCGTCTGGCGGGCGCGCGCCAGGCAGGCGCACATCGTTTGAATCGCGTGTTTCACGCCTCGTTCCTCCTTCGCAGCGCGCTGCACGACAGGTTGATCAGCAGGATGAACACGAACAGCACCACGCCCGTGGCGATCAGCGCCTCGCGGTGCAGGTCGGCCGCGTAGCCCATCTCCATGACGATGTTGGCCGTGAGCGTGCGCACGCCCTTGAGGATGCCCTTGGGCATGCGCGCCTGGTTGCCCGCGACCATGATGACCGCCATCGTCTCGCCGATGGCGCGGCCGATGCCCAGCACCACGGCGGCCAGCAGGCCGGAGCGGGCGGCGGGCAGCTCCACGAAGAAGATCGCGCGCTCATGTGTTGCGCCCAGGGCCACCGCGCCCTCGTAATAGGCGCGCGGCACCGCGCGGATGGCGCTCTCGCTGATGCCCGTGATCGTGGGCAGGATCATCAACCCCAACAGGATCGACGCGGACAGGATGCTGTTGCCGTTGCCGCCGAAGACGCTGCGCACCGTGGGCACGATCAGCACCATGCCGAAAAAGCCGTACACGATCGAGGGGATGCCTGCCATGAGCGAGAGCATCGGCTTGAGCACGCGGTACAGCGCGGCCGGGCAGTAGCGCGCCATGAACACGGCCGTGAGCAGCCCGATGGGCACGCCGATGAGGATCGCGCCCGCCGTCACGTACACGCTGCCCAGGATCATCGGCAGGATGCCGAACGAGGGCGGCACGTTCGTGGGCGCCCAGTCCGTGCCCAGCAGGAAGGCAAACGGGCCGATCTGGGCGATGGCCGGAATGCCGTTGGCAAACAGGAACAGGCAGATCAGCGCGACGGCCAGGATGGAGGTGAGCGCGCACAGCGCAAACACCCCGCGCATCAGGCCCTCCGCAAATTTCTTCATAGCATCGACCTCCGCATGCGCTCAAAAGGACGCCGGGGGGCGTTGCCCCCGGCGCCGCGCGGTTTTGCCTGCGTTACTGCACGTCGGCCCAGTCCTCGATCTCGCCGGTGTAGATGGCGCGCACCTGCTCGCTGGTCAGGTTCTGCACGTCGCTTTCGTTGTTGACCACCACCGCGATGCCGTCCATCGCGATGACCGTGCCGGTCAGCTCAGCCGCCTCGGACTCCTTGAGCTCGCGGCTGGCCATGCCGATGTCGCAGGTGCCGTCGATGGCGCCCGTCATGCCGGCGGTGGAGTCGCTCATCTGGATCTCAATGGTCGCCTTGTCGTTGAGCGCCAGGTAGGCCTCGACGAGCTTTTCCATCACCGGGGTGACGGAGGAGGAGCCGGCCACGACGATCTTGCCCTCGGGCAGCGCGCCATCAAAGGCGGGGGCCGCGTCGTCCACCTTGATGTAGCTCTCGCCCACGACCGCCTGGCCCTCGGCGCTCAGGATGAAGGAGATGAAGTCGGCCGCCAGCTCGCCCGGCTCGCCCTTGGTGGCGATGTAGAAGGGGCGCGCGACCTTGTAGCTGCCGTCGGCGACGGTCTCAACGCTGGGCGCCACGCCGTCCACGGACACGGCCTTGACGGTCTCGTTCAGGCTGCCCAGGGAGATGTAGCCGATGGCGTTGGGATCGGAGGCGACGTTTTGCATCACGACGTCCGTGCTGTTGGCGATGACCGCCTCTTCGGTCGTCATGTCGGCCTTGGAGCCGTCCTCGGCCTCGACCTCGATGCCCATCAGCTCCACAAACGCGCCGCGCGTGCCGGAGCCATCCTCACGGGATACGACCGTGATCGCGCCGGAGGCCGCCAGCGCGGAAGCGCTCGAGGCGCACAGGGTCAGCGCCAACATCATCGCAAAGAGCTTCTTCATGTTCAGGAACCTTCCTTTCTGTTCTCAACCTTTTGCTTTCCTTGTACGCACACAGTATACGTCCGCCCTGTAAAATCGACATGCGAAGCTGTGTAAAAAGCACGTAATGTGTAAAATCGAATTGTAAAGCGCGCGCCGCGGGATTTTACATCGTTTTTTCACGGCATGGCGCGCCATTCGCCGCCTTTTCCGGTGGATATTTCGCGCCGGACGCGCTATAATGCATGCATCACGCCTTTGCGAAGGAGGGTTTCCCCATGAACAAGCCCCTCGTCATCCTGACGAACGACTTCGAGATCAAGCCCACGGGCGTGCGCGAGATCTGCTGCCCCGCGCCGTACCTGCGCGCCGTGGGCGAGGCGGGCGGCGTGCCGGTGCTGACCGGCGAGCAGTGCCCGCTGGAGCTGGCCGAGCGCGCCGACGGCCTCGTGCTGACCGGCGGCGGGGATCTGGAGCCGTCGTATTACGGTGAGGAGCGGCGCTTTGCGAGCGTCGTGTGCGACCAGACGCGCGACGCGTTCGAGCTGGCGCTCACGCGCGCCTTTCTCAAGCGCGGGCGGCCCATCCTGGCCATCTGCCGCGGCTTTCAGCTGCTCAACGTCGTGCTGGGCGGCACGCTCTATCAGGACCTGCCCGAACAGCTGGGCTTCATCCACTCCGACCGCGCGCTGCGCCACTTCATCGTCACGCAGGAGGGCAGCGTGCTGCGCGCGCTCTTTGGCGAGCGGTTTCGCGTCAACAGCACGCATCACCAGGCCGTCAGGGCGCTCGGCGAGGGCCTGACCGTCACGGCGCGCTCGCTCGAGGGCGTGGTGGAGGCCTACGAGCACGAGCGCCTGCCGATCCTGGGCTGCCAGTTCCACCCCGAGCGCCTGACCTGCCTGATCGACGACCGGCGCACGCCCGACTTCCTGCCGCTGTTTGAGCGCTTCGTCGCCATGTGTCGCGAGGGCTGAGCGCAACATAAAGGCAACATAAAGGCGCGCGGAGCAAAATGCTCCGCGCGCCTTTGTCTTTGGGGAGTTACGCGGCCCCCCGGCGCTCCTGCCGCTCCTGCCGGCGGGCGCGGATGTCCTCCAGCGCCCCGCGCGCCTCGCGCAGGTGCCGCCCGCCCACGACGGCCAGCAGCCCCACCGCCACGAGACGCAGCTCGCGCGCTGGCCCGAGCAGCGTCAGCGCCGTGAAGACGCACAGGCTCGACAGCATCAGCAGCGCGTGGTCATGCACCAACGGCAGCAGGATCAACACGATCGCCGCCAGCAGCAGCACCGCGTGCGTGACCGGCCACAGACCCAGCAGCGCGCCGAACGCCGAAGCGATGGCCTTGCCGCCGCGAAAGCGTAGCGTCACCGGATAGGCGTGCCCGAGCACCGGCGCCAGCGCCGCGGCCGCCAGCGGCAGGCCCCTCAGCCCGCCGTACACGGCCGCCGCGTATACGGGCAGCGTCGCCTTGAGCACGTCCAGCAGCGCGCACAGCACGCCCACCGTCGGCCCGCACAGGCGAAACGCATTCGCCGCGCCCGGGTTGTGATCCGCGCCCTGTTCGCGCACGTCTCCGCCCGTCAGCAGGCGCGGGATATGATATGCATACATGACGCCGCCCGAAAGATACCCCAGCAGGATGAACAGGACTGCCCTGCCCGTCATGGCGTTCCCTCCTCCCGGCGTTCGTTTGCGCGCGCGATCAGGTCGCGCGCGATGTCCATCGCGGCCGTGCCCGAGACCAGCCGCGCCTGCGCCGCCCGCTGCGCTTCGCGCGCCCGCGCGTCTTGCAGCAGCAGGCCGGCCATGCGCGCGGCGTCGCCCGGCGCCTTGGCCCACAGCGCCGCGCCCTCGCCGCTCAGGAACGCGGCGTTGCGCGTCTCCACCCCCTCGATGGGGCTGACGAACACCAGCGGCAGGCGCTTTTGCATGACCTCCGTGCTCGTCAGCCCGCCCGGCTTGGTCACCACGACGTCCGCGCTGTCCAGCAGGCCGTACAGCGGCCGCACCTGCCCCAACACGCGCAGGCGAGGCTCGCCTGCAAAGGCCGCCTCGATGCGCGCGCGCACGCGCTCGTTGCTGCCGCACACCACCGTCATCCGCGCGGGCAGCGAGAGCAGCTCGCGCGCGACCTGCGGCAGGTTGCCCGCGCCCATCGAACCGCCCACGAGCACGATGTGCGCCTCCTGTACGCCGATGCCCTGGGCGGCTTTCGCGCCGGCCACGTCCGCGCACGGCACGCACGCGGGGCTGGCCGGGATGCCCAGCGGCATGGCGCGCGACACGTCCACGCCATGGGCGGCAAACTGCGCCGTCAGCAGCGGGCTGGGCGTGTACAGCACGTCCATGTCGACTTCTTCCCAGAACGGCGCGCAGGTGTAGTCCGTCATCACCGCCGCCGTCACGCGCGCGCGGCGCGCGCCCATGCTCGTGAGCGTCTGCGCTGCAAACAGATGCGTGCACGCGATGACGTCGGGCCGCTCGGCCTCCAAAAAGGCCTCCATGCGCTCGCGCCCCAGCGCATTTGCATAGTAGACGGGGCTCTTGCGGCGCGGGGAGGATACCAGCTCGCCCGCGCGGTAGATCCGCCCGAACAGCGCCGGATGGCTGCGCACGACGCCGACATACATCCCCTCCACCGCGCGCGCCACGCGCGCTCCCGACAGCGCCAGGCAGTCCACGCACGCGCACTGCACACCCAGCGTCTCAAACGCCTGTGCGAGCGCGTGGGCCGCGGCGTCGTGTCCTCCGCCGGTCGCGGCGGAAAAACAGATCGCTTTCATGAATCCACACACCCCCCTTTATGCCTTTGAGTATAACATATTCCGGCAGGCGGCGCGACCTCTCCGCGCCGTTTCGTCGTTTCCAGCGCGCCAAAACCGCCGCATGCGCACACATAATCGCACGCCGGGGCGCGCATACTAGGCCCATCATCGCAGGAGGTGACCGTATGCAGCCCGCAGCTTCCCGCCTTTTGGGCGAATCTTCCCCGTACCTGCTCGCGCATGCCGCCCAGCCCATCCCGTGGTATCCCTGGTGCGACGAGGCGTTCGAGGAGGCCGCCCGCCGGGACGTGCCGGTGTTCCTCTCCAGCGGCTACGCAAGCTGCCACTGGTGCCATCGCATGGCGGAGGAGGCGTTTTCAGATCCCATCGTCGCCGAGCTGCTCGGCGCGCACTTCGTGTCGGTCAAGGTAGACCGCGAGCAGCGCCCGGACGTCGACGCGTACTACATGCGCTCCTGCGTGGCGCTCAGCGGCGAAGGAGGCTGGCCGCTGACCGCCCTCCTGCTGCCGGACCGGCGGCCTTTTTTCGCGGGCACCTATTTCCCCGCGCGCACGCAGGACGGCCGCACGGGCCTGCGCGCGCTGCTCAGCCGCGTCGCTCAGCTGTGGCAGACGGACCGCGCGCGCATTCTGACATGGGCGGACGAGCTGTCGGGCGCGGCGTTTCCCGCGCAGGCGCAAGGGCGCGCGGACGCGCAGTCGCTGTGCGGCGCGCTGGAGGAGGAGCTGCTCGCCTCGCAGGACCGGCACGCGGGCGGCATCGGGCGCGCGCCCAAGTTTCCCAACGTGCCGGCGCTGCGCTTCCTGATGGCCCGCGAGCAGGAGGCCTGCCCGGACGGCAACGGACGGCAGACGCCTGCCGGGCAGATGCTGCATCGCGCCGCGGAGGCGATGGCGCGCGGCGGCATCCACGACCTGGTGGGCGGCGGCTTCTTCCGCTACGCCGCGGACGCGATGTGGCGCGCGCCGCACTTTGAAAAGATGCTCGTGGACAACGCGCAGCTGGCGCTGCTGTTTCTGCGCTGCGGCATGCCTGACGAGGCGCTGGATGCGGCCGACTACATGCTCGACGCGCTGCGCTTCAAGGAGGGCGGGCTGTACTCCTCACAGGATGCGGACGACCCGCGGGGCGAGGGCGCATACTACCTGCTCACGCCCGAGCAGGTGGAGGAGGCCCTGGGCCCGCAGGATGGCGCCCGCTGCTGTGCGCTGCTGCACATCCTGCATGCGCCGGGCGCTCGCGGAGCGCGCGGCGTGCTGCCCTACCTGGACGCGGGCCTGCGCGAGGCGGATGAGGCGTTCCTGCGCGCGGTGCGTCCGCGTCTGCGCGAGCTGCGCGCGCGCCGTCCCGCGCCGCGCGTGGTGCCGCAGGCCACGCTGACGGCCAACGCCCTGGCGATCCTCGCGTTCTCCACCTTGGGGCGGCAGCTGGGCGAATCGCATCTGGTGCAGGCGGCGGCGCAGGCGGCGCGGTTCGTCGGGGAGTACATGGTCAAGGGCGGACGGCTGTACGGTGCCTGGTCGGCGGGCGAGGCGCGCAGCCCGGCGACGCTGGACGGCTATGCGGCCTACGCGCTGGCGCTGTTCTCCCTCTCCGAGGCGGACCGGCATGCGTCCTGGCGCAAGAGCGCCCTGCGCGCGCTGGACGACGCGCTGCGCCTGTTCGTGCCGCCGGAGGGCCCGCCCGCGCTGACGGGCGAGGATGTGCGCGACCTGCCGGTGCGCGTGAGCGCCGTGACGGACGACTCGGCGCCCTCGGGCGCGGCGCTGTTGGTCGAGGCGCTCGTGCAGGCGCACCGGTTTACCGGCAATCCCGAGCGCCTTTCGCAGGCGCGGCGCATCGTGGGCGCAAGCCTGCCCGCGCCGGGTACGGCACTGCTCCCCTTTGCGGGGCTGCTCACGGCGCAAATGGCGCTCGAGCACGCGGAGCGCGAAAGGGGGAAGGACGCATGTCCGGCGCAGCGGAGCGAATGAGCGGGCGTCTGACCCGTTCGCTGCAGAGCAACCTGACGGCCTACCGGTCGATCCTGCGCGTGCCGCGCAACAAGGACGTGGTCGTGCGCGAGTTCACCGTGGGCGGCTTTGGCGCGGCGATCCTGTACCTGGACGGCATGGTGAACACCACCATGATCGACGAGAACCTGCTCAAGCCCGCCATGGACATGGAGGCTCCGCCGGACTGCGACGAGTGCGACCGCAGCGCATACCTGCTGCACAATGTGCTGTCCGTGGCGCCGGCGAACCGCACGCACAGCTGCGACGAGGGCCTGCAGGCGATTCTGGACGGGCTGACGCTGCTGCTGTGCGACGGATGCGACGAGGGGCTGACGTTCGACACGCGCGGCTACGACCGGCGCACCGTCTCCCGTCCGGACAACGAGGACGTCGTGCTCGGGCCGCACGAGGGATTCACGGAAAACCTGCGCACGAACACGACGCTCGTGCGGCGCGTGGTGCGCACGCCGCGCCTTGTCACCGAGATGCTGACGCTGGGCACGGACGCGCCCACGCGCTGCGCGGTGATGTACCTGGACGGCGTGGCGGATGAGGCGATCGTGCGCGAGGTGCTGCGCCGCCTGAACGGCATCGCGGCGGACTTCGTGCCCGGCACGGGCCAGCTCGAGCAGCTGATCGAGGATCACCCCTTCGCACTGCTGCCCCAGGTGGTGAGCACCGAGCGGCCTGACCGCACGGGCTCGTTTTTGATGGACGGACAGGTCGTGCTGCTCCTGGACGGCTCGCCCTACGCGCTGGCCGTGCCCGTGACGCTCTTTCACCTGCTGCACACGCCGGACGATACGTTCATGCGCTGGCAGTACGGGACGTTTTTGCGCCTGGTGCGCATGCTGGGGCTGCTGGTGTTCGTGTTCCTGCCCGGGCTGTACATCGCGGTCGTGCGCTTTCATCAGGAGATCTTCTCGCCCATGCTGCTCACCAGCGTCTATGAGGCGCAGGTGCAGGAGCCGTTCCCGGTCTTTCTGGAGGCGCTGATGATGACGTTCGCGTTCTTCCTCATCAACGAGGCGGGCGTGCGCGCCCCGGGCGTGCTGGGCAACGCGCTGGGCATCGTCAGCGGCCTGATTCTGGGCCAGGCGGCGGTCTCAGCGGGGCTGGTCAGCCCGCTGCTGCTGATCGTCATCGCCGCCAGCGGCCTGGGCGGCTTTGCGGTGCCCAACTACAGCCTGAGCCTGGGGCTTCGCATCGCGCAGCTGGCTGTGATGACCGCAGGCGCATTCAGCGGGCTGTACGGCATCCTGTTGGTCTCTTTCGTCTTTGGCGCGCTGCTGTGCCGCATGACGTCGCTGGGCGCGCCGATGCTCGCGCCTGCCTCGCCCGCGCGGCCCCGCAACGGCGACCTGCTGCTGCGCCTGCCCATCTGGCGGCAGCGCACGCGTGGATTTTTCGCAAGCCCGGCATACAGGACGCGCGTGCGCGGGCGGATGCGCGCCTGGGAGCGCGGCGACAAGGGGGGAACAAAATGATCGTACAGAGACGCAAACGGCGTGCAGACGCGCAAACGGCGCGCAGCGAGCAGCGGACGCACGCCTCGGCGCGGGCGCAGGGCGCGCTGGTGGGCACGATGGCCGCATGCCAGCTGTTTCTGGACGGCACGGGCCGCATGCTGCCAGATGCCGGCGGCGCGCTGTGGTGGTCGGCGCTGCTGTGCCCGGCGGGCGCGCTGCTGCTGACGCTGCCCATCGCGCGCATGCGCCGCGAGGCGGACGGGCGCGAGCTGGCGGACGTCGCTCTGGCGGCGCTGCCCGCACCCGTGGCGCTTGCCCTGTGCGCGCTGTGCGGGCTGACGCTGCTGCTGGATGCGGCGGCTGCGCTGTACGGCCTGACGGAGCTGACGCACGCCTCGCTGCTTCCGCAGACGGACGAGCGCGTCATCGTGCTGATGGCGCTCACGGCGCTGCTGCTGTCGGCCTATGCGGGCCTGACGGGCATGCAGCGTCTGGCGTTTCTGCTGCGCCGCACGCTGCCCATACTACTGCTGTTGCTCATGGCCTGGTCGCTGTGGGGCCGGCCGATTGAAAATCTGTACCCGCTGGCGGGGCATGGCGTGCGTGAGAGTCTCCGGCTGGGCGCGGGCAGCCTGGGCGCCGGCGCGTGCGCGCTGGCGGCCGGGTTCCTGCCCGGCGGCGTGCGGCAGCTACCGCAGGTACGCGCGCGGGAGACCTGCGGCTACTGCCTGTCGGGGCACCTGCTCGCCGTGCTGCTGCTGCTGGGCCTGTCGCTGTCCACGCCCTACAGCCTGTGGCCGCTTTCCGGCAGCTGGGGCGAACGCATGGTGCTGCAGGGCCGGCCTGCGCTGTACAACGGCATTCTCTACCGGATGGTGACGGTGCTGCAGCTGACTGCGCTGCTGATCGCCGCGGGCGGCGCGCTGCTCTTCGCCGCGCATGCGCTCTCGCGGGCCGCGCGCGGGCGGCATGACCGCCTCGCCTTCGCGCTGGCGTTTGCGCTGCTGGCCGCCGCGGCGCTGCTGCGCTCGCGCCTGGGGCTCTCGTGGCTGCTGGCGGCGATGCCCTGGCGCTACGCGGCCGCGCTCGCCGTCGTGTGGCTGCCCTTTCTCGCCCGGCGGCGCCCGCGCGCAAAGGAGGGCAGCGCATGAGGCGGCTTTGCATCGCGGCGCTGCTGGCGCTGCTGCTGCCGCTGCTGAGCGGCTGCACGGACGGCATGGAGTTGGAGGAGCACGCCTTCGCGCTGGCCATGGCGGTCGACCGCACGCCGGCCGGGCAGATCCGCCTGAGCGTGCAGCTGCTCTCGGGCGGCGGCGCTGCCCAAGAGGGCGGCGAGCAGCAGGGCGGTTCCGGCGGGGGTTCCGGCGAAGGGTCGGGCGGCGAATCGGGCGGCCAGGAGACGGCGCTCTCGCAAAACGGCTACCTGATCGTCTCGGCGACAGGCGAGGACTATCCGCACGCGCTCTCGCTGATGACCGCCAGCGTGCCGCGCAAGCTGAGCCTGTCGCACCTGCGCGTGGTCGTGATCAGCGAAGAGATCGCGCGCACGGACGCGTTCTATCCGCTGCTTATGCAGCTGCAGGCCTCGTGCGAGGCGGAGGAGAGCGCATACCTGGTCATCAGCCGGGGCGACGCGCGCGAGCTGGTCGCGTCGCAGCGTCCCTACATCGGCTCGCGGCTTTCGCGCTACCTGGAGACGATGTTTTCCTATTATGACGGCCTGGGCTACATCCCCAGCAGCCGCCTGGGCGACGTCATGCGCACGATGACGGTGCGCGTGGGCGATCCGGCAGTAATCTACGCGGCGGTGCAGCAGGAGGATGCCCCGCAGGCGGAGGCAAAGGCGAATCCGCTGGACGCGATGGCGGGCGAGCTGCCGCGCGAGAGTGTGGGCAGGGTGGAGTACATGGGCGCGGCGGTCTTTTCGGGCCAGCGGATGACGGGCCTGCTGACGGGCGCGCAGGTGCAGCTGCTGCGCATGCTGACGGGCGCGTTCGACCAATGCCCGTACTTTCTGGGCGGCGAGGAATACACGCTGCGTCAGGCCGGGCGCAGCCGCCTGAGCCTCTCGCAGGACGGCGCACGCGCGGTGCTCTCGGCGCAGGTCTATCTGGAGGCGGAGAAGACGCTGCCCGCCGACGCGGACGAGCAGGCGCTGCGCGCGCAGCTGGAGTCCGAGCTGCTGGCGGTGCTCCAGCGCGTGCAGCAGCTGGGCAGCGACTGCGCGGGCTTTGGACGCCTGGCGATCCGCCGCTGCGCGACGATCGAGGCGTGGGAGGCGACGGACTGGAAGTCGATCTACGCCTCCGCGGGCCTGCAGGTCAGCGTGAGCCTGCGCCTGGTGGAGAAGGGATGACCTCGGCCTGCAGCGTCACGCGATCGGTCGCCACTGCGTCCACAAATGCGCGGTCGTGCTCGACGAAGAGCATCGCGGGCTGTCTTTGACAGATCAGCGCCTCCAGCTGCATGCGCGAGTACAGGTCGATGTAGTTGAGCGGCTCATCCCAGACGAACAGGTGCGCCTCCTCGCACAGGCTGCGGGCGAGGAGCACCTTTTTCTTCTGCCCGGCGCTGAAGCCGCGCATGTCGTGCTCGAACAGCTCGCGGGCAAAGTCGAGCGCGCGCAGCGTGGTCAGCAGCAGCGTCAGGTCCACGCCGCAGCGGCGGGCATAGTCCGCCAGCGAGCCGGACAAAAAGCGCATGTCCTGGGGCACGTAGGAGACGCGCAGGCCCGAGGCCAGGCGCAGCACGCCGCCGTGGGGCACGTCCTCGCCGGCGATCAGGCGCAGGATGCTCGTCTTGCCGCAGCCGTTGGGCCCCTGCAGCGCGACGCGCCCGCCGCGCCGCAGCGTGAAGCGCACGTCCCGCGTGACCTCGCGCCCGTCGTAGCGCACGCACAGGTCCAGCGCCTCGGCCAGGCGCTCCTGGCGAAAGGCGAGCGGGTGCATCGTCAGGGGCGGCGCCTCCTCCACCTCGCGCAGCAGCCCCTTCTTGTCCTCCAGCGCGCGCTCCCGGCGGCGCTCGGCGTTCTTGGCGCGGCGCATCATCTTGGCCGACTTGTGCCCGACATAGCCGCTGTCGCCTGCGCTGTTCTTCGTGCGCTCCAGCGCGTCGGACCAGCCCGCCGTATCGCGCGCCGCCTGCGACAGGCGCGCGACCTCGCGGCGCAGCCGCTCGCTCTGCGTGCGCTCGTACTGCTCGCGCTGCGCGCGGTTTTGCAGGAAGGTCGAAAAGTCGCACGCCGCCACCTCCACGCCCGTGCGCCCCAGGTAGAGCACGTGGTCCACGCACGCGTCCAGAAACGCCCGGTCGTGCGAGACGAGGATGAACCCATCCTTGCGCCGCAGATAGTCCGCCACCTGCGCGCGGGCGCGCATGTCCAGGTGGTTGGTCGGCTCGTCGATGAGCGGAAAGCGCCCCGCGCGCAGGAACATCAGCGCCAGGAGCACCTTCGTGCGCTCGCCGCCGGAGAGCGTGGCCATCGGGCGCGCGAGCGCCTGCGCCTGTACGCCCAGCAGCCCGGTCTCGCGCTCGAGCTGCCAGTCCTCCAGCTCCGGCAAAAGCGCGCGGGCGGCCTGCACGGCGGTCAGGCGCTCGTCGGGCAGGTCGGGCGGGAAGTAATCAAACGCCACCGGAGCGGTGATCGTGCCCCGGTAGGGATACGCGCCCATCAACAGGCGCAGAAACGTCGTCTTGCCGCGGCCGTTGCGGCCCGTGAAGCCCAGGCGCCAGGCGGTGTCGATCTGGAAGGACACGTCTTCGAACACGTTTTCAAAGCTGCCCTCATAGCCGAACGTCAGATGGGATACGTCGATCAAGGCCATAAAGCGTTCCCCCTTTTGCATGAAGAAGGCCGCAGGAAGCATGGCTCCCCACGGCCTTGTGCGTGCAAAAAGGGCGCAAAAAAGCCGGGAAGAGGCGGCGGCTTCCTGCGTGCGGACAGCGCAAACAGACGGCTTTACGCCGCGCTGCGCCGAGGGCACATCAGCAGGAAGTCTTCCGCATCTTCTCAGCTCCCATCGTTCAGGTTGTTATCAGTATAGCGCACTCCCGCGCCGGTGTCAATGCTCAGTACGCCTTGGCGAAGTACATGACCTTGTCGGCCTTCCTGCCACAGCACACACACGTGTCGCCCACAGGCGTCTGGTCAAAGGGCATGTTGCGGCTGGTCGCGCCGGTCAGCTCCTTGATCCGGTCCTCGCAGGCCTGGTCGCCGCACCACATGGCCTTGGCATAGCCGCCGTCGACCTGCGCCGTCAGTTCGTCCATGTTGTGCACGACCTTCGTGTGCTCGTCGCGGAACGCGCGGGCGATCTCGAACATGTTGCGGTGCACGTCCTCCAGCGTGGCCCGGACGGCGTCGGCCAGGCCGTCCAGGGGCAGGGGCTTCTTCTCGAACGTGTCGCGGCGCACGCACAGCACCTGTCCGGCCTCCAGGTCGCGGGGGCCGACCTCCAGGCGCACGGGCACGCCCTTGAGCTCCCACTCGTTGAACTTCCAGCCCGCGGAGACGTTGTCGCGGTCGTCCAGGCGCACGCGGATGCCGGCGGCGGCCAGCTGATCCCGGATCTCCTGGCACTTTTCCATGACGCCGCCCTTGTGCGCGGCGATGGGCAGGATGACGGCCTGGATGGGCGCGACCTTGGGGGGCAGCTTGAGGCCGCGCTCGTCGCCGTGGGTCATGATGATCGCGCCGATCAGGCGCGTGGACACGCCCCAGCTCGTCTCGTGGCAGTACTCGAGCTTGCCGTCCTTGGACAGGTAGGTGATCTCAAAGGGCTCGGCGAAGTTCGTGCCGAAGTTGTGGCTCGTGCCGCTCTGCAGCGCCTTGCCGTCCTGCATCATCGCCTCGACGCTGTAGGTCGCGCGCGCGCCGGCGAACTTCTCCTTGTCGCTCTTCTGGCCGGAGTAGACGGGCACGGCCAGCACGTTCTCGCAGAACTCATGGTAGACGTGCAGCATCTGCATCGTCTCCTCCTGGGCCTCCTCGGCGGTGGCGTGCACGGTGTGGCCCTCCTGCCAGAGGAACTCCGCCGTGCGCAGGAAGGGGCGCGTCGTCTTCTCCCAGCGCATGACCGAGCACCACTGGTTGTACTTGAGGGGCAGGTCGCGCCAGGACTGCACCCACTTCGAATACATCGTGCAGAAGATGGTCTCGCTGGTGGGGCGCACGGCCAGGCGCTCCTGCAGGGGCTCGGTGCCGCCCTGGGTGACCCAGGCGACCTCGGGCGCGAAGCCCTCGACGTGGTCGGCCTCCTTGAGCAGCAGGCTCTCGGGGATCAGCATGGGCATGGACACGTTCTCGTGGCCAGTCGCCTTGAAGCGGGCGTCCAGCTCCTTCTGGATCAGCTCCCAGATGCCGTAGCCGTAGGGCTTGATCGCCATGCAGCCGCGCACGGGCGTGTAGTCCATCAGGTCTGCCTGCAGCACGACGTCGGTATACCACTGCGAGAAGTTCTCGCTGCGGGGGGTGATGTGCTTGACGAACTCCTGATCGTTCTTCTTGGCCATAGGGGGTTCCTCCTCATCACTGTCGGTAAAGCCGTCGGAAAAGAAAAAAACCTTCGCCCCATGCAGGGACGAAGGAAGGTCATCTTCGCGGTACCACCCGGCTTGGCGCGACGCGCCCGCTCGATCCCCTTAACGCGGGAGGGACGCCGGCGTTCTTGGCGCCGGGGCATGATGGAGGCCGGAGGCGAAGCCGCATGCACGCGCGCCTTTCAGCCGATGGGCTGCGCTCTCTTTGCTGCCGCCAAGCTTCGCCGTTCTCCGTCTTCGCCTGTATGTGAGGCTATTATACCCGCACGCGGGAGAAATTGCAAGGGGGATTTGGGCCGGGAATCAGCCGGCCTTGAACCCGGCGTCGATCAGCCCGGTGATCGCCGCGAGCGCGGCCTGCTCATCCTCGCCGTCGATCAGCAGCAGGATCCGCCCGTTCGGCCCCACGCCCAGGGAGAGCACGCCCATCATCGACTTGGCGTTGATCGTCTTGGCGCCCATTTCGATCAGGATGCGCGCGGTGTAGCGGCAGGCCGTCTGCACGAGCATCGCCGCGGCGCGCGCCTGCAGGCCCTCCGCGCCCTTGATGGTCACTTCTTTGCGGATCATGTTGTGTCTCCTCCTTCGCTCTTTTGCCTCAGCGCCTGCGCCAGCTCGCACAGTCTGCGCAGGCGATGATTCACGCCCGACTTGCCCACCGGCGGGTTGAGCATCTCGCCCAGCTCCTGCAGGGAAACCTCGCGATAGTCCAGCCGCAGCCGCGCCACCTCGCCAAGCAGCGGCGGCAGGTTGTCCAGCCCGTAGTGGTCGCGGATGTACTCGATGGCCTCCACCTGGCGGCTGGAGGCGTCCAGCGTCTTTTGCAGGTTGGCGCTGTCGCAGTTGACGACGCGGTTGACGTTGTTGCGGATGTCCTTCTGGATGCGGATGTTCTCCAGCGCGCACAGGGCGCTGTGCGCGCCCATGAGCGAGAGCAACGTGACGATCTGGTCGCCCTCCTTGAGGTAGAGCACGTACGCGCCCTTGCGCGAGACGGCCTTGACGTTCAGGTCGTACTTGGCCAAAAAGCGCAGCAGCGAGGCGGCAAAGCTCTCGTCGCCGAGCACGAACTCCAGGTGGTACTCGCGCTCGGGGTTGGCGATGGACCCGCCCGCCAGGAACGCGCCGCGCACGAACGCGCGCCGGCAGCAGCGGCGGCTGACGATCTCCTTGGGGATCGTGCGGCGGATGCCGATGTGTCCCTGCTCGCTGCGGCGCAGGATGCCGCAGCCCTCCAGCACAAAGGCCGCCTCGTCCCCGTGCAGCGTGAGCCGGTAGGTGTTGCGTCCGCCCAGGCGCGCGTGGCGCAGCGTGGTCAGCTCGGCGCGCACGTCGAACAGGCGCTTGAACAGCGAATAGACGCGCCGCGCGGTGGCGGCGTTTTCGCTCTCGACGGTCAGGCGCATGCGCCCGGCGCTCATCAGGCCGATCGTGCCGCCGATGGAGACGATGGCCGCCAGCTCCGCGAGCATGCAACACACGCTCTCGGGCTCGATGCGGGCCAGTTCATCCTTTGTGTCCGATGAAAACGACATGTTCCAAGCCTCCTTCGGCGGGCGGCCCGGCTCACTTGCTCTGCCACAGCAGCTTTTCCAGGTCGATGTCGCGGTGGTTGACGTCCACGGGCAGGCCCTTTTCGCGCAGGTAGGCGCCCAGCGCCTCCGCGATGGCCACGGAGCGGTGTGCGCCGCCCGTGCAGCCGATGGAGATCATCAGCCGGTGCTTGCCCTCCTCGCGGTAGTGGGGCAGCAGGTAGTCCAGCAGGCCCTCGACCCGCTGCAAAAACTCCTGCGTGACGGGACTGCCCAGCACGAAGTCGCGCACGGGCGCCTCCAGGCCGGTGTACATGCAGATGTCGGGCATGTAGAAGGGATTGGGTAAAAAGCGCACGTCCCACACCAGGTCGCTCTCGCGCGGGATGCCGCGCTTGAACCCGAAGGAGAGGATCTCGATCATCATGCGCGGGCCCTCTTCGCCCGCCGCAAAGAGCATCTTGTCCGCGCGCTGCGCGGCCTGGCGCGGGCGCAGGCCGGAGGTGTCCAACACATAGGTGGCCGTCTCGCGCAGCGGCTGGAGCAGCTCGCGCTCGCGGACGATGGCCTCAGTCAGCGACACGTCCGGCCCCGCCAGCGGGTGATCGCGCCGCGTCTCCTTGTAGCGGGTGATGAGCGCGTCGTCGCACGCCTCCAGAAACAGCGTCTCGACCGGATAGCCCGCCGCGCGCGCATCCTCCACGATATTGCACACCGAGCGCGCGTCAAAGAACGCGCCGCCGCGGATATCCACCGCCATCGCCACCGCCTTGATCTGCGTGGACGAGGCGGTGCACAGCTCCAAAAACTTGGGAATCATCATCGGCGGCAGGTTGTCCACGCACAGAAACCCGCTGTCCTCCAGGTGGCGCAGCATGCCCGTCTTGCCCGCGCCCGAAAGTCCCGTCACAATTACGTATCTCATGTATGCCTTACTCCTCGCCCAGAATCCGCACCTCCGGCTCCAGCCGGACGCCGGAGCGCTCAAAGACTGCCTCTTGTACGCGCGACATCAGTTCCAGCACGTCGCGGGCCGTCGCGCCGCCCGCATTGACGATGAAGCCCGTGTGCTTTTGCGACACCTGCGCGCCGCCCACGCGCAGGCCGCGCAGGCCCGCCTCGTCGATCAGCTGCGCCGCATACCCCTGCGCCGGCCGCTTGAACGTCGAGCCCGCGCTGGGCCAGTCCAGCGGCTGCTTCTCGCGCCGCCGCCGGGCCAGCTGCGCCATCTCCTCCAGCAGCGCCGCGCCGTCGCCGGGCGTCAGGCGCATGCGCACGCGCGTGACGATCAGCCCCGCGCCCATCAGCGCGCTGCGCCGGTAGCCATAGGCCAGCGCCTGCGCGTCCAGGCGCACGTCGCGCCCCTCGCCGTCCAGCGCGCACACGCCCTGCACGACCTGCGACATCTCCCCGCCGTACGCGCCCGCGTTCATCACCGCCGCGCCGCCCAGCGTGCCCGGAATGCCGCTGAGCGCCGCCACGCCCGCCAGGTTCGCGCGCGCCGCGGCCTGCGCCAGCGCGCTGAGCGTCGCCCCGGCCTGCGCCTCGATCTGCTCGCCCTGCACGCGGATGTCCGCCATGTGCCTGCCCACGCACAGCACCACGCCGCGGATGCCCCCGTCGCGCACCAGCAGGTTGGAGCCGTTGCCGATCACCGTCAGCTTTGCCCCGCACGCGCGGCAGGCCGCCAGCACGGCGCGCACGTCGTCCTCGCCCGCGGCGTCGGCCAGCACGTCCGCCGGTCCGCCCACGCGCATCGTCGTATGGTCGCGCATCGGCGCATCCTTCAACAGCCGCTGCGGCGGAATCGTCCGCGCCAGCGCCGCGTATACGTCGTTCATGCACTCTCTCCTTGACCGTCAAACGTTTGGATGTACTTATTGTATCCTGTCCAGGCGACGGATACAAGCCCGGCCGCAGATTTTCTTTTTTCTTCTTGCCGGTTCACGCCAAAGCCGTCCGCATGCAAAAGCCGCCTAATAAAAGCCCGCGTCTTCCAGCGCCGCGCCGCCCTGCAAAAGCCCTGCGCGCGCGTGCGCCGACAGCAGCGGCGCCTGCTCCGCCCACGAGAACGCGTTTGCGCACAGCAGCGACGCGTCGCGCAGCGGTTCGAACGCCGCGCGCAGCAGCGGCGCCGTCGCCTGCGGAAACGGGTTGTCCCCCGCGATCACCGGGTAGAGCCCGTGCGCCGCCAGCTGCGCCTGCGCGGGTTCGTCCACCAGCTGCGAGAGGAACGCGCTGCCCAGCGCCCCCTGCGGCGCGCCTCGCGTCACCCCGCCCAACAGCAGCAGGTCCGTATACGCCCGCTCGGGCGCAAGCGCCGAAAACGCGAACCCCTCGCCCGCCTCCCGCAGCGCCGCCATGCGCCGCGCCTCGCGCTGGGTGCACACGAGCACCGCCGTGCGGCCCTGTGCGAAATCCTGGTACGCCTTCTCCGGCGTGCACGCCAACGCGTCCGCGGCCAGCGCGCCGTCCGGCAGCGCGCCCAGCAGCCCCTGCGACGCCGCGCCCATCGACAGCGCCGCCGCCGAATAGCAGCGCGCGCCGTCCTGCGGGATCTGCAACACCCCCTGCGAGGCCGCCAGGTCCTGCGCCGTCCATGCGCCCGCGAACAGCGCGTCGTTGCAAAGCGCCAGGTAGCCGCCCATACACACCGGCACTGCGTAGCGCACGTCCCGGTAGCGGCCCGCCGCCTCGATCTCCGCACGCACGCCCGTCTCCCCCGCCACGGGCGTGAGCAGCTCCGCCGGCGCATCGATCGCTCCCGGCTCGAAGAGCAGCACATCCGGCAGCACCGCGTCCGCCGCCGTCAACTCCTGTGCCAGCGCGCGCCGCACGCGCACGTGCACGCCGTCGTTCGCCCGCTCAAACGCCGCCGCCTGCGAAAGCACCCACTCGCTGGAGCCCATCCAGCTCTCGATCAGCCATACCCGCAGCACCCGGCGCGTCCCGCCCTCGTACAGCGGCGGCGCCTCCCGCACCGTCAGCAGCTCCCGCGCCCCGGCCGCCAACGCCAACGCCGTCAGCACCGCCAGCACGCGCACGGCATGCCTTCCCATCGTCGCTCTCGCCTCCCGCACAGCCCGTCTTTGGCGCCATCCTATGCAGTTTCCCATGCTTTCAGCCCGTTTTTTTGAGCGCCTCTCCGCGTTCGGCAAAAAGTTCAATATTTCTAAACGTCGCAAACAATCCCGCAAAACATCCTATTGACAGCAAACCCTGGGATGGATTATACTAAACGCGCCTGCGAAAGCATACGGATTTACTCAGAAATTGCGAAGGAAGGGAAGGCGCGGGGGCCTTCCCCGGGTGAGGGAGACGCCATGGAGGAAGTCATTCTTTCCCTGAAGGGGATCGAGAAATCGTTCGGTGAGGGCGATGTGCTCGCCTGCATCGACCTGGACGTGCGCAAGGGCGAGTTTGTGACGCTGCTGGGCTCCTCCGGCTGCGGCAAGACGACGACGCTGCGCATCATCGCGGGGCTGGAGACGCCCGACGCGGGGCGCGTCGTGCTCAACGGGCAGGACGTGACGGATCTTTCGCCGGAGCGGCGCAACGTGAACACGGTGTTCCAGAATTACGCGCTGTTCCCGCACATGAACGTCGAAAAGAACGTGGCCTACGGGCTGCGGGTGCGCGGCGTATCCAAGGCGGAGACGCGCGAGCGCGTGGCGCAGATGCTGCGCCTGGTGCAGATGGAGAACTTTGCCAAGCGCATGCCCTCGCAGCTGTCGGGCGGGCAGCGCCAGCGCATCGCCATCGCGCGGGCGCTGTGCTGCAATCCGGCGCTGCTGCTGCTGGACGAGCCTCTGGGCGCGCTGGATCTGCAGCTGCGCCGTCAGATGCAGGTGGAGCTCAAGCGCCTGCAGGAGAAGCTGGGCATCACCTTCATCTACATCACGCACGACCAGGAGGAGGCGCTGGGCATGTCCGACCGCATCGCGGTGATGCGGGACGGACGCTTCGAACAGATCGGCACGCCGCAGGACATCTTCGAGCGGCCGGCCACGCGCTATGTGGCGCAGTTCATCGGCCAGAGCACGCTGCTGGACGCGCAGGTGGAATCGGCTGCGGACGGCGTGGCCACGCTCTCCTGTCCAGATGGGCAGATGCGCGTGTCGCTCGCGCGCGGGGCGCTTCGCCCGGGCGAGGAGGCGACGGTGTGCGTGCGCAACGAGCGCATGCGCGCCAGCGCGTCGCCGGTGGAGGGCTTCACGCTCGCCGGCACGGTCAACCTCAACCGCTATGCCGCCGGCGCGCTGATGACGCACGTGACGCTGCCCTCCGGGCTGGACGTGGCGGCGGTCGCCGCGGGCGGCCTGGAGGATGCGCCCGCCGTGGGCTCGCGCGCGTACCTGTACTGGGATCCGGCCCAGGCGAGCGTGGTGGGAGGTGCGTCCCATGTCCGGGGGTAAGGGCGCAAAGATGGCGGGCGGCCGCGGCACGCGCCTGTTCATCGTGCCCATGGCGATGGTGGCGGTGCTGTTCGTGGCCATTCCGCTGTGCTACGTGCTGGTGATCTCCTTCATGACGCGGGGCGACAATTCGACCGTGCAGGCGATCTTCACGGCCGAGAACTACCGCCGCCTGCTCGATCCCAACTACGCGCGGGTGTTTCTCAACTCCATGCTGCTGGCGCTGTGGACGACGCTGCTGGCGCTGCTGCTGGGCTATCCCTTCGGCTACTGCATGGCCCGCGCGAACCGGCGCTGGCGCGCGCTGCTGATGCTGCTGGTGATCGTACCCTTCTGGACGAACGCCCTGGTGCGCCTGTACGGATGGAAGATACTGCTGCAGGCCAACGGGCCGGTCAACACGGTGCTGCGGGCGCTGGGGCTGATCGACCAGCCGCTGCGCATGCTGGGCAGCTACGGCTCGGTGCTGCTGGCGATGGTCTACTGCCTGATCCCGTTCATGATCCTGCCGTGCCACAGCGCGGTGGACAAGATGGACTGGTCATGCGTGGAGGCCGCGCGCGACCTGGGCGCCAAGCCCTGGTATGCGTTTCTGACCGTCACGCTGCCGCTGACGCTGCCGGGCATCTCGGCGGGGTGCGTGCTGGTGTTCGTGCCGTCGCTGGGGCTGTTCTTCGTGTCTGACCTGATGGGCGGCTCGCTGATGCTCGTGGGCAATCTGATCCGCGATCAGCTGCTCAAGAGCCGCGACTGGCCGTTCGGCGCGGCGCTGTCGATGCTGCTCATGGCCGTGACGGTGCTGATCTTCGGGCTCTACCGCCGCTCCGGCGGCAAGGATCTGGGGGTGTTCTGAGATGAAGAAGCGCCGCAAGATCTTCTCGCCCGTCTACATGACGCTGCTGCTCATCGCCATGTACCTGCCCATCGTGATGGTCGTGATCTACTCGTTCAACGCGGGGCGCACGATCGGCGCATGGCAGGGCTTCACCACGATGTGGTACGACCGCCTGCTGCAAAACGCGCTCATGGGCGACGCGCTCAAGAACAGCCTGGTGCTGGCGGCATGGTCGGTGGCGCTGGCAGGCGTGATCGGCACGCTGGGCGCCATTGGCATGGCCAAGAGCCACTTCCGCGGCAAGGGCGCGCTGGAGACGCTCTCCACCCTGCCGATGATGATCCCCGAGATCATCCTGGGCATGGCGTACCTGGTCATCTTTTCGGCGGTGGGCATTCCGCTGGGCATGCCCACGCTCGTGGTCACGCACATGACATTCTGCGTGCCCTATGTGTACATCAACGTCAGCAGCCGCCTGGTGGGCATGGATCCCTCCGTGGAGGAAGCCGCGCGCGACCTGGGCGCGGGCCCGTGGCGCGTGCTGCTGGACATCACGCTGCCGCTGGTCGCCCCGGCCGTCGCCTCGGGCATGCTGCTGGCGCTGGCCATGTCGCTGGACGACGTGATCATCTCGTTCTTCGTCACCGGCGCGACGACCACCACGCTGCCGCTGAAGGTCTACACGGGCCTGCGCAACGGCGGCACGCCGGAGATCAACGCGCTGTGCACGCTGCTGCTGGGCGCGGTGTTCGTGCTCGTCTCCCTAGCGCAGCTGTGGCAGGCGCGCCAGCGCCGCCGCCAGGCGCGCGACCGCGAACAGGCCAACCGAAATCAGCCCGATCGGGCCTGATGATACAAAAAAACAAGTGAGAGAGGAGAACCCCAACCATGAAGAAGCTGCTGTCCGTTCTGCTCGCGCTGTCGATGCTGGCGGCGCTGCCGCTCCTGTCGTCCGCTGAAGAGGAGAAGGTGCTCAACATCTTCTCCTGGGACGGCTACGTCGACTATGCCTCCGTCATCCAGCCCTTTGAGGAGCAGACCGGCATCAAGGTCAACTACGCCCCCTTCTCCACCAACGATGAAATGCTCAAGAAGCTGCAGGAGAACGGCGCCTCGGAGTACGACCTGGTCATCGCCAGCGACTACATCCTGAACACTGCGCGCCTGGAGGGTCTGATGCTGCCCCTGGACAAGGAGAAGCTGCCCAACTTCGCCAACCTGGACGAGCGCTTCATCTCGCAGTACTTCGACCCGGACAACGAGTACGTCGTGCCCTACATGAGCGGCATTCCGCTGATCGTGTACAATCCCGACATGGTGCAGATCGAGATCGACGGCTTTGAAGACCTGTGGGATCCGTCGCTGGTCGACTCCATCGGCCTGATCGACGATGCGCGCGTGAGCATCGGCATGGTGCTGCTGTCCATGGGCCAGTCCATGAACACCACGGACGACGCGGTGCTCGCCCAGGCGAAGGAGAAGCTCTTCGCGCTGCGCGAGAACATCCACGTGCTGGAGTATGAAAACCTGCACAACTCGCTCATCTCCGGCGACATCTCCGTGGCCTACACGTTCACGCCCTACGTCGCCCTGGCGCTGGACGCCAACCCGAACCTGAAGGTCGTCTGGCCCAAGGAGGGGCTGGGCTTTGGCATCGACGGCGCGTTCATTCCGGCCAACGCCCCGCACCCGGACAACGCGCACACCTTCCTCAACTACCTGCTGGACGGCCAGGTGGCGGCCGTGACGGCCGAGTGGCAGCTTTACTGCACGCCCAACGCGGCGGCGCAGGAGTTCCTCTCCGACGCCTACAAGAACAACCCCGTGTTCAACGGCATCTATGACCGCTTCGGCGACGCCGAGTATGTCATGAACCTGGGCGCGGATGAGAGCAAGTTCCAGGACATCTGGACGGAGTTCAAGCTGCTGTTCTGATTGCCCATCGCGGGGAGGCCGCGCGGCCTCCCCGCCTTTCACCTTTCCTCTTTTCTTCTCATATTGTAGAGCACGTACATGCATGGATGCTTTGCCGGGCGCGGGCGCGCCCGCGCCCGGCAAAGCACCCGCGCGGGACGGAGGTGCGCCATGTTTGATACGGTCATTTCCGGCGGCTGCGTCGTCGATCCGCGCGCGCTGAGCAACCGCCTGCTGGACGTGGGCATCCAGGATGGCAAGATCGCCGCCATTGCGCGCGGGCCGCTGCCGGGGCGCGAGGTGATCGACGCGACGGGCCGCATCGTCTGCCCGGGCTTTATCGACGTGCACGGGCACCTGGACGGCGACGCCTACGCGGGCGAGCTGTCGCTGCGCCAGGGCATCACCACGACCGTAGGCGGCAATTGCGGCTTCAGCCCCTGCGACCTGGAGGCGTTCTTTCGCCGCGAGGACGAGCGCGGCTATATCATCCGCCAGGCGGAGATGGTCGGCCACTCGGGCACGCTGCGCAACCTGGTGGGCCTGACCGACACGCGCACGCCCGCCTCGCCCGAGCAGATCGAGCGCATGTGCGCGCTGCTGGAGCGGGCGTTCGACGCGGGCGCATGCGGTCTGTCGCTGGGGCTGGGTTATGCGCCGGGCAGCTCCATGGACGAGGTGCTGCCCCTGTGCCAGATTGCGGCCGCGCGCGGGCGCGTGGTGTCCATCGACACGCACATGCGCACGCAGACCGACCTGTACTCGCTGGTGGAGGCCGTCTCCATCGCGCGGGCGACGGGCGCGCGCATGCTGATCTCGCACTTCGTCTATCAGTACGGCGTGGGCGTGGAGGATGAGGCCATGGCGCTGGTGGACTGCGCGCGCCGCGCGGGGCTGGACATCCGCCTGGACAGCGGCATGTACACCGACTGGGCGACGGGCATCAGCACGGCGCTGTTCGACCGTGACATCATGGAGGACAACAACATCGAGCTGTGGCACATCCGCATGGCCACGGGCGAGCATCGCGGCCAGGTGCTGGACGAGGCGCTGTATGAGCACGTGCGCCGCGAGCACGCGGGCGACTCGGCCATCGTCTTCACGGGCGACGAGGAGGCGATCTACCGCATCCTGCGCCACCCGCTGGCCATGCCCTCGACCGACGCGGGCGCATACCGGCCCGGCGAGGGCCACCCGCAGATCGCGGGCAGCTTCCCGCGCTACCTGCGCAAGATGGTCGTCGAGCGCGGCGATCTGACGTGGGAGGAGGCCATCTTCCGCGCGACGCTGCTGCCCGCGCAGACCATCGGCCTGCCCGGCGTGGGCCGCATGGAGGTCGGCGCGGACGCGGACCTCGTGGTGTTTGACCCGCAGACGATCCGCGACCGCGCGACGTTCGTCGGCCTGGGTCGCCCCAATGCCTCGCCCGAGGGCATTGACCACGTGTTCATCGGCGGCGTGCGCGCGCTCAGTCACGGCTGCATCCGCTGCCGCACCGCCGGGCGCACCTTGCGCTTCTGATGGCGGGGCGAAAAATTTGATACCGCGATATTGCCGTCTTCAATGCAAAAAGTCCGAAGCGCGATGGCTTCGGACTTTTTCTGTTTCTCTGGCGGTTCATTCCCCGCCGCGCAGGCGCTGCACGGCCTCGTAGAGCGCCTCCAGCTCATCCTGCGAGTAGTATTGCAGCACGACGCGGCCCTTCTTCATCGTGCCCGAGACGGTCGCGCGCACGCCCAGCGCGCGGCGGATGTCCTCCTCCAGCTCGCTGAGTTCGACCGGCAGCGGCGTCTCGCGCCGCTTCTTCTCGGGCGCCTTCTGCGCGGCCTGCTCCAGCTGGCGCACCGACCAGCCGGCCGCGAGCGTCTGCTCGAACAGGCGCTGCCGGTGCTGCGGGTCCTCCACGCCCGCGAGCACGCGCGCGTGCCCTGCGGACAGTTCGCCGGAGATCACCTTGTCCTGCATCCCCTTGGGCAGGGAGAGGATGCGCAGCAGGTTGGCCACCGCGGGCCGGCTGCGGCCCAGCTGCGCGGAGACGGCCTCCTGCGTCAGGCCGCACTCGTCCATCAGGCGGCGGATGGCCTGCGCCTCCTCCACGGGGTTGAGGTCTTCGCGCTGGATGTTCTCCAGCAGCGCGACCTCCATCTGCTTGACGCGGTCGTAGCTGCGCACGATCGCGGGGATCGTCGTAAGGCCGGCCAGGCGCGAGGCGCGATAGCGCCGCTCGCCCGCGACGATGACGTAGCGCCCGCCCTGCGGGTAGACGATGATCGGCTGGATGACGCCCGAATGCTGGATGGACGCGGCCAGCTGGCGCAGGGATTCCTCGTCGAAGCGCTTGCGCGGCTGTTCGCGGTTGGGGTCGATGTCGCCGATGGGGATCTCGCGCACCGCGTTTTCGGGCGCCATCTCCTCCACCTCCGGCAGCAGCGCGTCCAGGCCGCGGCCCAATCCCATCTTTTTCATCGTTTCGCCCCCTTGTTGCGCTGGACCAGCTCGACGGCCAGGTCCGTATAGGCCTCCGCGCCACTGGAGCGCGGGTCGTACAGGTGGATGGGCAGGCCGTGGCTGGGCGCCTCGCCCAGGCGCACGTTGCGCGGGATGACCGCGGAGAACACCTTGCCCTTGAAGTGCTTCTTGACCTGGGAGACGACCTGCAGGCCCAGGTTGGTGCGCGCGTCGAGCATGGTCAGCACGACGCCCTCGATCTCCAGGCCGCGGTTGAGCGTCTTTTGCACGCGCGAGACCGTGCCCATGAGCGAGGTGACGCCCTCCAGCGCGTAGTATTCGCACTGGATCGGGACGAGCACGCTGTCGGCGGCACACAGGGCGTTGACCGTGATCAGGCCCAGGGAGGGCGGACAGTCGATGAACACGTAGTCAAACCGGTCGCGAATGGAGGCCAGCGCCTCGCGCAGCGCGTACTCGCGGTGCTCCGCGCCCGTCAGCTCCAGCTCCGCGCCGGCCAGGCGGATGTCTGCGGGCAGCAGCGACAGGCGTTTGACCCGCGTATCTGCGAGCGCCTCCTCGGCCGTGCATGCGCCCGCGAGCACCTCATAGACCGTGCGGGTGTCCGCCTTCACGCGCACGCCCAGGCCGCTGCTGGCGTTGCCCTGCGGGTCGGAGTCCACGACGAGCACGCGCTGGCCCTGCGCGGCCATGCAGGCGCTGAGGTTGACGCTCGTGGTCGTCTTGCCCACGCCGCCCTTCTGATTCGCGATGGCGATGATCTTACCCATATGCTTCCCCGATCTGTCGTTGATGTGCGTATCCTTTATTATACCGAAAAACGCCCCGCAGGGCAAGAATCGGTTTTGTGTGCCGGGCGCGACAAACCCCCGCGGACCTGCCGCGGGGGACTGCTCAGCCCGCGTCGCCGAGCCATGATTCGTACTGCGCGCGATCGAAATTCTCCACGATCAGGCGGCGGATCAACTCGCGATCCATGTCGGTGGCGTACTCGCCAAAGTCCAGATACAGCCGCTTGAGCGCGGGCAGGGACGTGTGGCGCATCGCGTAGCCGTTCAGGTCCCAATACGCCGCGCGACAGACGGGAAAGCGCGCGAACACCAGCGCCATCAGGTCCTCGCACAGCGCTGCGCGGGCCGCCGCGCGCAGGCGCAGCGCGCGCCCATCCGCCTGGCGAAACGTCATCGTGCCGCCGGACATCTCGTACAGCGAGGCGAAGATCTGCTCCTCCACCTTGTCGTACAGCGCGTCCAGGGGTATGGTGTCGTAAAAATAGTTGCTCAACAGGATGGCGATCCGGTCGCACAGGTCCATGCGCGCCCCGGCCGCCTCGCCCATGTACCGGCTGAGCACCCGATATACCTCATCCCGCGTGATCCTGCGCATAAGCCGCACCTCTCCTAACTCCTTGCCCCTAAATTATTCTACGCCGGGGGCCGGTTTCCTCCGTGCGCGCGCGCCCGGACAAAATCTTTCCCGTCACACGCCCCTTTGCAAAGCGTCGCAAACGCGGTATACTATGGGATAGATCGTCAAGGGAGGGACACCATGGATCGTCTGTTTCTTCAACAGGTGCTCGCCACCGCGCTGCGGCGCGGCGGCACCTTTGCGGAGGTCTTCGTCGAGGACCGCGAAAACACGTCGCTTTCCCTGCGCGACGGCTCCATCGAGGATGCCGCCCGCGGGCGCGTGTGCGGCGCGGGTGTGCGCGTGTTCGACGGCCTGCGCTGCATCTACTGCTACACCGCGGGCACGGACCGCGCGCAGCTGCTCGCCTGCGCCGAGCGCGCGGCCGCGGCCGTGACCGACACGCGCTCAGGCGCGCTGGACGTCGTGCTCGGCGAGCGCATTCCCGCCAACCTGCATCCCATCGCGCAGCTGCCCGCCTCCGTGCACAGCGCGCGCAAGGCGCAGAAGGCGCGCGAGATCTACCACGCAGCCAAGTCCTATTCGCCCGAGATCACGCAGGCCATCGTCAGCTATTCGGACAGCGACCAGCGCGTGACCATCGCCAACAGCGAAGGCCTGCTCGTGCGCGACCGGCGCGTGTACACGCGCGTACGCGTGTCGGCGGTCGCCTCCAACGGCACGGAAAACCAGAGCGGCACGCGCGCGCCCGGCGCGATGATGGGCTTTGAGCTGTTTGACCAGCGCGTGGACCCCGAGCAGATCGGCCGCGAGGCGGCGAAGACCGCCGTCACCATGCTGCACGCGCCCGCCTGCCCCGCCGGGATCATGCCTGTGGTGATCGACGGCGGCTTTGGCGGCGTCATCTTCCACGAGGCGTGCGGGCATTCGCTGGAGGCCACGTCGGTCTCGCGCGACATGTCCGAGTTCTGCGGCAAGCTGGGCCGGCAGATCGCCGCGCCGTGCGTCACCGCCATCGACGACGGCACGCTGCCCGGCGAGTGGGGCTCGACCAATATCGACGACGAGGGCATGCCCACAAACCGCCTCGTGCTGATCGAGAACGGCATCCTCAAAAACTACATGATCGACCGCCTCGGCGGGCTGCGCATGGGCATGGCGCCCACGGGCTCGGGCCGCCGGCAGTCCTACGCGTTTGCGCCCACCTCGCGCATGCGCAACACGTACATCGCCGCCGGCACAGACGACGAGGCCGAGATGATCGCCACGATGGGCGACGGCCTGTACGCGCGGCGCATGGGCGGCGGCTCGGTCAACCCGGCGACGGGCGAGTTCAACTTTGCCGTCGAGGAGGGCTACCTCGTGCGCGGCGGGCGGATCGACAGCCCGGTGCGCGGCGCGTCGCTCATCGGCCGCGGCGGCGAGGTGCTCATGAAGATCGACCGCGTCGGGCGCGAGATGACCATGGAGCAGGGCATGTGCGGCTCCATCAGCGGCAGCGTGCCGGTCAACGTCGGCCAGCCGATGATCCGCGTGTCGAGCATCACCGTGGGCGGCAAGTGACGCCCCGCGTTTCACAGGGCCGCGGCGCGCCCGGCGCGCAGGCCCGGGAAGGAGATCGTATGGAATTCGACGCATTTGTCAGCGCATTGTTTGCGCGCGCAAAGGCCGAGGGCATCGAGCGCGCGGAGGTCTATTACGCCTCCGGCGACTCGCTGCGCGTGCGCGTGCGCGATCAGAAGATCGAGGATTACACCGTGTCCACCCGCGCGGGGCTCTCGCTGCGCGGCGTGTGCGGCGGGCGCATGGGCTATGCGTCCACCGAGGCGCTGGATGAGGCAGCCGTCGACCTGCTCGTGCAGGGCGTGCGGGAGACGGCCGCGCTCATCGACGCGCCCGAGGAACAGGACATCTTCCCCGGCAGCCCCGCCTATGCAAAGGTGGAGCAGCATGCCGTCAAGGCCGACCCGCAGGCGCTCATCGACCGGGCCATGGAGATGGAGCGCCAGATGCAGGGTGAGGGCCTGCAGGTCGACGACAGCATGACGCAGCTGACCGGCGGCGTGCTGCGCATCGTCAACACCTACGGCTTGAACCTGCGCCACGAGGACGGCGCCGCCTTTGCCATGGCCAGCCTCGTCGCGCGCCGCGGCGAGCGCACGGCCGACGGCTTCGCGTTCGACTGGGGCGCCGATCTGGCCGCGCTGGACACCGGCGACATCGCCCGCCGCGCCGTGCAGACCGCACGCTTCATGCTCGACGCCGCCCCCGTGCCCAGCGGCGAGTACGACGTGATCTTCCGCCGCGAGGCGATGGCCGACCTGCTGGAGACGTTCGCCGGCATCTTCTCCGCCGAGAACGCCCAGCGCCGCCTCTCCCTGCTTGCCGGCCGCGTGGGCGAGACGATCGCCGCGCCCTGCGTCACGATCGTAGACGATCCGCTGCTGCCCGGCGGCCCCGCCACCTGCGCCTTTGACGCCGAGGGCGTGGCCACGTATGCCAAGCCCGTCGTGGAGGGCGGCGTGCTCAAGACGCTGCTGCACAACCGCTCCACCGCGCGCAAGGACGGCGTGGCCTCCACCGGCAACGCCTCCCGCGCCGGCTACAGCGCGCCCGTGCGCGTGAGCCCGACCAACTTCTTCTTCCGTCCCGGCGAGCTGTCGCTCGAGGCGCTCATGGCGCAGATGGGCGAGGGCCTGGTCATCACCGACGTCAGCGGCCTGCACGCGGGCGCCAATCCGCTCTCGGGCGACTTCTCGCTGCTGTCCAAGGGCTTCCTCGTGCGGGATGGCAAGCCCGCGCAGCCCGTGGAGCAGATCACCGTCGCGGGCAACTTCTACGACCTGCTCAAGGGCGTGCGCGCCGTCGCGGACGACCTCAAGCTCTATCCCGGCGGCGTGGGCGGCACGTCCGTCTGGGCTGGAAAGCTCTCCGTCGCCGGCAAGTGACATCCTGTTTTGCCTTCCCGACCCGCCCCCGCGGCCTGCGCCGCGTCGGGCGGGTCTTGTCTATTTTAAGCGCATCCGCAAGCCCTTTTCCCGCTTTTCAGGATAATTTTTGTCCATTCGAGCGTCGCTTTTTGCTTTCCCGGCGCGCGCACATCTCCTATAATAGGATCAGGCATCCCATCGCATCTCACCCGAAAGGAAGCATGACGCATGACGGAACGAATCCGCATTCTCCGGGAATATCAATGGGCGCGCAAGCATCACGCCTTTAGACAGGACCTGCAGGTCGACCCCTCTCCCTACCGCGCGGCAGACATGCCCGACTACGCGCGCACGGCGCGGCGGCTGTCGCTGGCGCTCTCGCTGGAGCGGCCGGTGCTGCTGCCGGGCGAGCTGATCGCCGGCACGCGCACCGTGCCCGCGCTGCCCGGCATCTACAGCGACGAGGAGTGGGCGCGCATCACCGCGACGCACTTCATCCACGAGCGGGGCAACGTGTGCAACCTCTCGCCGGACTACGCGTCCGTCATCGCCAGCGGCCTGCTCGCGCTGCGGGCGCGGCTGACGGACAGCCCCTACCATGCCGCGATGCGCGAGAGCATCGACGCGGTGCTGGACCTTGCGCGCCGCTATCGCGAGGCGGCGCTGGCCGCGGGCGACGAGGCGCTGGCGCAGGTGCTGGCGCGCGTGCCTGCCCACGGCGCGCGCACGCTGCGCGAGGCGCTGCAGAGCCTGCGCCTGCTGCACTTTGCGATGTGGTGCGAGGGCGACTACCACAACACGCTGGGCCGCCTGGACCAGACGCTCATGCCCTACCTGCGCCGCGACCTGGACGCCGGAACGCTCACGCAGGACGAGGCGTTCGAGCTGATCGAGGCGTTCTTCCTCGCCTGCAACCGCGACAGCGACCTCTATCCCGGCATGCAGCAGGGCGACAACGGCCAGAGCGTCGTGCTGGGCGGCATGACGCCCGACGGCGCGGACGGGTACAACCTGCTCTCGGAGATGTGCCTGCGCGCGAGCGCGGACCTGCGGCTGATCGACCCGAAGATCAACCTGCGCGTGAATCGCGACACCCCGCTGTCCGTCTATGAGCTGGGCACGCAGCTGACCAAGCTGGGCCTGGGCTTCCCGCAGTACGAGAACGACGACGTGGCCATTCCAGGCCTGATGCGCCTGGGCTACGAGGAGCGGGACGCGCGCAACTACGCCATGGCGGCCTGCTGGGAGTTCATCATCCCCGGCCGGGGCATGGACATCCCCAACATCGGCGCGCTCTCGTTCGCGGGGGTGGTGGATGCGGCAGTGCGCGCGGGCCTGCGCACGGCCTCGAGCGTGGAGGACCTGCTGCAGGACGTGGAGCGGCGCATCTTTGCGGACGTGCGCGCCACGCTCGCGGGGCTGAAAAACCTGTACATCATCCCCTCGCCCTACATGTCGCTCTTCTTCGAGGGCTGCCTGGAATCGCAGCGCGACATCTCCCTGGGCTGCCGCTACAACAACTACGGCCTGCACGGCACGGGCCTGGCGCCCGCAGCGGACATGCTCGCCGCCGTGCAGCGCACGGTGTTTGAGGAGGGGCTATCGCCCGAGGAGCTGCTGCGCGCCATGGACGACAACTTCCAGGGCGAGGGCGAGCTGCGCCACCACCTGCAGTTCGACTGCCCCAAGATGGGCAACGACGACGACGCGGCCGACGGCTACGCCGTGCGGCTGCTGGACATGTTCTCCCGCGCGGTCGAGGGCCTGCGCAATGAGCGCGGCGGCTGCGTGCGCGCCGGCACGGGCTCGGCCATGTTCTACATCCGCCACGCGCAGGCGCTGGGCGCGACGGCCGACGGCCGCGAGGCGGGCGTGCCGCTGCCGGCCAACTACGCGCCTTCGCTCAACGTGCGCCTGGACGGCCCGGTGTCGCTGATCCGCTCGTTCACCAAGCCGGACCTCGTGCGCGCGATGAATGGCGGCCCGCTGACGATCGAGTTCTCCGACACGGTGTTCAAAAACGACGAGGCCATCGAGAAGGTCGCGCAGTTGGTGCGCCTGTTCGTGCTGCGCGGCGGACACCAGATCCAGCTCAACACGGTCAACCGCGACCAGCTGCTGGACGCGCAGCGCCACCCGGAGTTGCACCGCAACCTGATCGTGCGCGTGTGGGGCTGGAGCGGCTACTTTGTCGAGCTGGACAAGTGCTACCAGGATCACATCATCCGCCGCGTGAACCTGAACGTGTGAGGTGCGCGTGATGGAGCAGGGAACCGTCTTTGACATCAAGGAATTCGCCGTCTACGACGGCCCGGGCGTGCGCACGACGGTGTTCATGAAGGGCTGCCCGCTGCGCTGCCAGTGGTGCCATAACCCCGAGGGGCTCTCGCCCAGGCCGCAGTTGATGGTCAGCACGGCCTCGTGCACGCACTGCGGCGCATGCCGCGCGGCCTGTCCGCACCCCGACGCGCCCTGCGACGCCTGCGGCGCGTGCATTTCCCACTGTCCGCTGGGCCTGCGCCGGCTGGCCGGCAAGCGCTGGACGAGCGAGGCGCTGGCCGCGCGCCTGCTGCGCGACAGGGACCTGTACGCGCAAAGCGGCGGGGGCGTCACGTTCTCCGGCGGCGAGCCGCTGATGCAGTGGCCGTTCGTGCGCGAGACGCTGGCGCGCCTTCCGGGCGTACACACGGCGGTGGAGACGTCCGGCTATGCGTCCGACGCGGTGTTTGAGGAGGCCATGCGCGCGTTCTCGCTCGTCATGCTGGACGTGAAGCTGACCGACCCCGAGCGGCACCGCCACTTCACCGGCGTGGACAACGCGCCCATCCTGCGCCACGCCCGCATGCTCGCCGCGGGCGACACGCCCTTCATCCTGCGCGTGCCGCTCATCCCGGGCGTCAACGACTGCGAATCGCACCTTGCGGCCGTGGTGGAGCTGGCGCGCGGGGCGGCGCGCCTGGTGCGCGTGGAGCTGCTGCCCTATCACCAGACGGCGGGCGCCAAGTACGAGATGGCGGGCATGGCCTACCGGCCCGAGTTCGACACGGCGCAGCCCGTGCAGACGCATCTGGACGTCTTTGAGCGGGCCGGCGTGCCGGTACGGGTGCTATAAAGCACAAAAAACGAAAAGCCCTTCCTTGCGGAAGGGTTTCTCGTTTTTTGTGGGGGAAGAAGAGGGTCAACCCTTGATGCCGGTGATCGCAATGCCGCCGATGATGTGCTTCTGGCCAATGAGGAAGGCCAGCACGCAGGGCATTGTCACGACGACGGAGGCCGCCATGACCAGGTTCCACTTGGAGGTGTACTTGCCCACCAGGCTCTGCAGGCCCACGGCGACGGTGTACTTCTCCATGGTGTTCAGGTAGATCAGCGGGTTGAAGAAGTCGTTCCACGTGCCCATGAAGCAGAACAGCCCGACGACGATCATGGCCGACTTGGCCAGCGGGATGTCGATGTTCCAGTAGATGCGAAGGCGCGACGCGCCGTCGACGAAGGCGGCCTCGTCCAGCTCGCGCGGAATCGTCATGAAGAACTGGCGCATGAGGAAGATGTTGTACGCGCCGCCGCCGAGGAAGGCGGGGATGACCAGCGGACCGTAGGTGTCCACAAAGCCCAGCCGGCTCCAGCCGATGTACACGGGGATGAGCGTGACGGCGCTGGGCAGCATCATGGAACTGAGCAGGCCGGCGAAGATCAGGTCGCGGCCCTTCCAGCGCAGGCGGGAGAAGGCATAGGCCGCCATGCTGCTGGTGAGCAGCACGCCAATCAGGTTGGTCACGACCACGAACACGGTGTTGCCAAAGTACTTGGGAATGTCGGTCTTGGTGAAGACCTGCACGTAGTTGTCCAGCGTGAAGGGGTCGGGGATCCATTGCGGCGGCATGATGAAGATCTGCTTGATCTCCATGAACGAGGAGCGGACCATCCAGATGAAGGGCATGACCGCCACAAAGCCGAAGAGCAGCAGGCCGATATACAGCAGCCCATAGCCGACAAAGCGGCCAATCTTTTTCTTGCTCATGCTCAGTCCCCCCCGTAGTAGACCCATTTGTTCTGGCTCTTCATGATGATCGCGGTGAGGATCATGATGATGACGAACAGGAACCAGGCCAGCGCGCAGGCATAGCCCATGTTGGCCTTTTCAAACGCCTGCTTGTACAGGTAGTACACGTAGAACAGCGAGGCGTTGCCCGGGCCGCCCTTAGTCATGATGAAGCCCTGGGTGAAGACCTGCAGGGAGTTGATCACGGCCATGATGGCGTTGAAGAAGATGGTGGGCGTGAGCATCGGAATGGTGATGTGCCACAGCTTGTGCCAGGCGTTGCCGCCGTCCACGCTCAGGGCCTCGTAGTAGACCTGGGGAATGCCCTGCAGGCCGGCCAGGAAGATGACCATCGTGCCGCCGGTACCCCACAGGCCGGTCATGACGATGGTGGGAATGACGGTGTTCTTATCCCACAGCCAGCCCGGCGTACCAAAGCCCAGCGACTTGATGAACGTCGTCAGCAGGCCGTACTGCTGGTTGAGCAGCCACAGCCACACCACGCAGCTGGCCACGGCGGGCACGATGCTGGGCAGGTAGAAGATGGAGCGAAAGATGCCGCGGCCGCGGATGTTGGTGTTGAGCGCCAGGGCGATGAGAAACGCGACCAGCAGCGAGAGCGGCACGTTGAGCACCGTGTAGTAGGCGGTCGCCTTCAGCGAATCCTTGATGTACAGCTCCGTGCTGCCAAACATCGTGCGGAAGTTGTCCAGCCCGATGAAGTTGATCTCCGCCTTGAATGCGCTGTAGTCCGTCATGCTCAGAAAGAGCGACACGATCATGGGCACGAGCATGAGGATGACGAAGCCCAGGATGGCCGGCAGCGCGAACAGCCAGCCTGCGACGGTTTCGCCGCGGCCGTAGTTGCTGCGCCGCATCTTTTTTTGCGCTGCAATCATGATGAAGTCCTTTCCCGCCGCACGCCGTCGACGTATGTTTTGGGGATGGCTTGATTCTAGCATTTCTCCGGCGTCAAATCCATGATAGATTTTCTCTGTCTGTGCACAAAACTACGATTCACAATCCAAATCGCATCGATTGCGCCATGAAATTTGGGCGATCGGCGCGAAAAGCGCGGGGGCGATGCCGCTCCCCGCGCCTGTCGCAGCACGCCTTAGTTCGCGCCGCGGATGCTCAACTCAATGCCGGCGGTCTGGATCTGCTCAGCCGCAGAGTCCATGCCTTCCTGAGCGGTCTTGTTGCCGTAGATGACCTCGTCGACTTCCTTGTTCACGATGTCGATCATGTCGGAGAAGTTGACGATCGTGCCGGTGAACGGCGGGACGGAGTTGTTCATCAGCATCTTGATGATGCCGTCATAGCCCTCGGGACGCGCGGGGTTGCCCTCGCCAGCCCACTGCTCCAGGTACTCCGGCTCGGTCAGCCACTTGTAGTCGGTGGGCATGCGGTTGCCGTTGGCGAACATGGTGATTTCCTTGCCCGGATCCTGCAGGTACAGGTTCAGCGCCCAGGCAGCTTCCTTCTCGGTGCTGTTGGCCATGATGCAGTTCATACCGCAGGTGGTGACGGAGACGACCTCCTCGCCCATCTTGGGCAGCGCGCCCATGCCGAAGTTGACGCCGCTGTCGGCCATGGTCAGGGCCAGCCACTGGCCGTCGATAACCATCGCGTACGCGCCGGTCAGCAGGGCCACGTCGGAGCCCGGCATGCCCTCGCGGGCGGTCGGGGTCGGCATGCAGTGCTCCACGAGCGCCAGGTCGGCCAGCTTCTGCAGGGCGTCGACGCTCTCGGCGGAGTTCATGACGAAGTTGCCGTCGGCGTCAACGATCTCGCCGCCGTTGGAGAGGATGAAGGAACCCCAGATCGGCCACCAGAAGCCCATGTTCACGCCGTAGCGGACGATGTTCTCCGGGTCAAAGCCCTCGTCGTAGGGGGTCAGGCCGTTGGCGTCGAGCGTCAGCTTCTTGGCCACGTCGACGAACTCTTCCCAGGTCCAGGCCTCGTCCGGGTCAGACGGCGGGTACGCCATGCCGGCCTCGTCGAAGACGTCCTTGCTGTAGAACATCGTCATCAGCTCGATGTTGCCGCTGTAGGAGATCAGGTTGCCCTCGTCGTCGTAGTAGTTGGCGGCGCCGATGGCGTTCTCCAGATCGATGCCGGACTCCTCGACGTAGGCGTCCAGGGGCTCAAAGTGGCCCTCCGCAGCCAGCTTGTACGCGATCGAGCCGGACTCCATCGCGGCCAGGTCGATGGTCTCGCCCGCAGCGATCATCGCGGTGATCTTCGTGTCGTACTCCTCGGTGATGCACATGTAGTTGACTTCGCAGCCCGTGTCCTCCTCGAACTTGTCGACGATGGCCTGCGTGGCGGCCTGCTCGGCGCTGTCGCCCCAGCCGGTCAGGACGAGGCTGTGGCCCTCGAAGATCTTTCCTTCCTCGGCCAGGCTCATGCCGGTCATGGACAGGCACAGCGTCAGCGCGAGAAGCAGCGAGATACACTTTTTCATGCTGTATCTCTCCTTTCTTGATGATGTGAAGATTGTAGCACGGTCAAAGCGCCCGTTTCCACGAGAGATTTTTCCGCTCTGTGTACAAAACTACGATTTCTTCGTCCGAATCGCACGAGAAACGGGCAAAAAAGCGGCGGCGGCACGGCGCATCGCCCTGTCCGCCCGCCGCTCTTTCATGCAGACCTTACAAATCCAGCGCCTGCGCATCCCCGACATATGCGCGCATCGGCAGCGTGATGAGCACCTCCGTGCCGCCCTGCGGGCCCTGCGCGGCGTGGATCTCCATACGCGCCTCCCCGCCCAACAGCAGGCTCAGGCGCTTGCGCACGTTGGCGATGCCGATGGAATCGCCGCGGCCTTCGCCGTCGGTGATCTCATAGTCCTGCGGCAGGCCGCGCCCATTGTCGCAGATCGACAGGCGCACTGCGCCGTCCTCGCGCCGGGCCTCGATGCGCACGGTGCCCCCGCCATAGCCGGCCAGGCCGTGCTGCACGGCGTTTTCGACCAGGGGCTGCAGCGTCAGCTTGGGCAACTGCGCGCCGAGCACGTCCTCCTGCACGTCGATCTGCAGGTGGATGCTGTCCTCATAGGCGACCTGCATCAGGCTGAAGTACTGACGCACGTTCTCCAGTTCCTCGCGCAGCGCGACGACGTCGCGCCCGTCGCGCAGGACGTAGCGCAGCATCTTGGACAGCAGGATGATCAACTCCGCCGTCTTGCCGTCGCCCTCGCACAGCGCGCTCATGTGCAGGATGTTGAAGGCGTTGTACAGAAAGTGCGGGTTGATCTGATAGCGCAGCGCGCGCAACTCGTTCTCCTTCTCGCGCAGGCGCACGTTGTAGTTTTCCTCGATCAGCGTGTCGATCTTGCACGTCATGTCGTTGAACGCGCCCATCAGCACGTTGAATTCGTCGCGCGTGGCGGGCAGACGCACCTGGAAGTCGCCGCGCCCCATGCGGTCGATGGCGTGCATCAGCCGGCGGATGGGGCGCGCCATGGAGCGCGAGACGCCCACGCTCAGCAGCACGCTCAGCAGCAGCGCCAGCAGAAACACCGCCGCAAACGCCGAGGCGATGTTCGTCAGCGCGGTCAGGATGATGCTGCGCTCGGGCACAACGGATACGAGCTTCCACCCCGGCAGCAGCGTGACGTAGGAGATGAGGCACTTCTCGCCCTCGAACATGTCCACGGTCTCGCCCTGCGCGCCCTGCAGCAGCGCGTTGTCTGCATCGTTCAACACCGTCATGCGCCGGCCCTCGTCCGAATGCGAGACGATGTAACCCGACTCGTCCACGATGAAGTGCTGCGCGTCCGGGTAGTCCGTAAAGCCCTCCAGCATCTGGCGCAGGTAGCCCTCCGTCACGCTGATGACGAGCACGGGCCGCTCCACGTCCGCAGGCAGGTAGGTCAGGCGGCCGTTCTTGAGCTGGTACAGGTTCGCTTCGCCCACAAAGGAGATCAAATAGCGGTCCTGCACGTACACATCGCTGAGCAGCTCATGTCCGAAGGCCTGCGTGAAGTCGTACGTCGGCGTCCAGAACGCCTGTCCGCTCAGCTCGCGGGCCCGACGGTAAAACGCCGCGTTGTCCAGATTGTAGATCGAGGTGTACGTCGCGTTCTGGCTGTAGATCACCACGTCCGAGCGCAAAAACTGCACCTGCAGCACGTCGTCCACGTGCAGCAGGTACGAATTGAGCGTGTTGCGCATCTCGCTGTTGGCGCGCACCGGGCTCATCTGCGAGGCGTCGTAGTCGCGGAAGAAGGCGAAGAGGGCCTCGTCGCGCACCAGGTCGCTGAAGATGTCCTTGACCTCCTGAAACGTGCGGTCCAGCGCCTCGCTCACCCGGCGCATCGACTGGCGGATGTCCGTATGCGTATAGGACAGGGCCAGCTCCGTCTGCTGATAGAAGTAGATGCCGCTGGAGAGCACGAGGATTGCCAGGCTGGAGGCCAGCGTGTTGCGCAGCACGCGCGCGGAAAAGCGCTGGGAGAAGAGCGGGCGCTTCATGGCTTACCCCCTCCCCGGTGCAGCCTCCGGTAGGCGACGGGCGACATGTGGTAGTGCTTTTGGAACTGGCGGATGAAGTAGCGCTCGTCCAGATAGCCGCAGCGCTGCGTGATGGCGTAGACGTAGTCGTCCGTCGTGCGCAGCTGCTCGGCCGCCTTTTCCAGGCGCAGGTTCGTCAGGTATTCGACGAAGCGCTGGTTCGTGCGCTTCTTGAACAGCGCGGAGAAGTAGTTGGGCGTCAGGTAGAACCTGCGCGCCATGTCCTCCACGGAGATCTGCTCGGCGTAGTTGCGCTGCAGGTACAGGATGCAGCGGCTGATCGGGTCGCCGGAGCGCTCCAAAGCGTCGGACGCCCCTGCGGCCAGATCCTCCATGCAGCCCGACACCAGCGTGCGATAGTCCGCAAAGCAGCGCGCCTGGCGCATGTGCGCGGCGAACGCTGCGGTGACGGGCGCGGCGGAGGGGCCGAGCATCTCGCCGCAGCGGATGATGTTGTACACGCTGCCCTCCAGCAGGTGCGTCACGTCGGGCCGGGTGGCGGCGACGCGCGCAAACAGGCCCTCCAGGGTGCGCGTCCGCTCGGGCTTTTCGCACAGCAGCAGGCGGTGCAGCTCGTCAGGGCGGATCAGGTCGGGCGCGCAGGGGCCGCGCGCGGCCTTGCACAGGCAGGCGGGCTCGCCCGCGTAGAAGGCGTCGTCCACGCCCTGGCGCGCGGCGCGGCAGGCCTCAAAGCCCTCCAGCAGCAGGTCCGCGCGGTGTTCGCTCAGCCCGATGCGCAGGCCGTTCTCCTGTGCGGCGCGGCCCAGCACCGTCAAAAGCGCCGCCTGCTCCGCCTCGCGCCCCTGCACGACCAGAAAGAGCATGTGCCGCTCGGCCGATGGCATCACGGCATAGGGCCGCCCGGCCAGCGACACGCCGCAGGAGAGCATGGCCGTCGCCGCGCGGGCGATGCGCTCCGCCTCGCGTGGCTCGGGCATCTGCACCGCCGCAATCCAGCCCTCGCCCAGGCCGCGCAGCGCGGCGGCATCCTCGTCCGTCAACTGGTCGCGCGGCGTGCACAGAAAGCGGTGCAGCGTCAGCTGCAGCCGCTGCCGCTCGATTTCGCTGTTCTCCTCGCGCTCGCGGGCAAAGCGTTCGTCCCATTCGTCCAGCTTGCGCCCCAGCTCCGCCGCCTCCACCGGCTTGACCAGGAAGTCCACCGCGCCCTGGCGCAGCGCCTGCTGCGCGTATTCGAACAGCGCGTAGCCGGTGATGAAGATCACCTTCGTGCGCGGCGCCATGCGGCGGATATGCCCCAGCAGCTCCAGGCCGTCCATGCACGGCATGCGGATGTCGGAGAGCACCAGATCCACCGGCTGCTTTCGGAGAATGCGCAGCACCTCTTCGCCGTTTTGCGCGGTGACGACCTCATCCTGCGGGCGCATCTGCCGAATGCTCTCCTGCAGCATGCGCACCTGCAGCGGCATGTCGTCCGCCACCAGAATGTGCAGCACTGGCGCTCCCTCCTTGCCGTGAAAAAGTCAGTCCGTCTCGCGCAGCCACACGGCCATGCCGCCGCCCGCGCGGTTGTCCCAGGCGTAATAGGGGATCATGCGCACGCCGCCCGCCTGCACGGTCTGCACGCCGCCGAGCAGATCCGCGTCAAAGGCCGTCGAAAGCGGCGCGTCCTTTTGCAGGGCCAGGTCGGCGTGGAAGTACTCGGTGGGGATGCCGGGGTTGTCGACCTCCTCCGCGCAGTAGACGACGGGGCCGCGCATGATCGCCACGCGTCCGGCATCTTCCGCCACGCGCGGATCGGCATGCACGCGGCGCACGGGCATGTCCAGCTCCAGCTCCACCACGTCGCCCGCGCGCACACTCACGGGCAGGTAGCCCTGCTCCTCCTGCACCTGCACCTGCTCGCCGTTCTTGCAAAGCGTCCAGCGCTCGCACCAGCCGGGCCGGCGCAGCATCAGCCGCTTCTCGCCCTCGCACGCCGCCACCTCGATGCGCACGCTGCCGTTCCAGGGATAGTCGGTCTGCACGCGCAGCTCGACCTCGCCGCCATCCAGCGGGATGTGCGCATGCGAGGCGATGTACTGGCGCACGAACACCGCGCCCGGCGCCGTGGCGTACAGATAGCCGCCGATGGAGGGCACAAAGCGCACCAGGTTCGTCGGGCAGCAGGGCACGTGGAACCACTCGCGCCGGTGCATCGTGCCCACGGACGCCAGCGGGTTTTCGTAGAAGTAGTGGTCGCCCTTCAGCGACAGGCCGGAGAGGATGCCGTTGTAGATCTCGCGCTCGACCAGGTCGGCGTACTTGGCCTCGCCGTGCGCCAGCTCCATGCGGTGGTTCCAGAACGCCATGCCGATGGACGCGCACGTCTCACAGTAGGCCGTCAGGTTGGGCAGGCTCCAGTCCCGGGTGAAGCCCTCGTTGTACGCGGACTGGCCGATGCCGCCGGTCAGGTACAGGTTGGCGGGCACGACGTTGTCAAAGAGCCTGCGCAGCGCGGCCTGCAGCTCCTTGTCCCCGCGGATGGCGGCGATGTCGGCCAGGCCGGAGTAGTAGTACATCGCGCGTACCGCATGGCCGGTGACCTTGGTCAGCTCGCGCGCGGGGACCGTATTCTGGCAGTACTCGTCGGTGAAGAACGTCTTGTAGTAGGAGATGGGCAGGCGCAGCTTCGTGTGGCCGCGCTGCTCGACGAACCACTCCGCATCGCGCAGGAAGCGCTCCTCGCCCGTGTAGCGGTACAGGCGCACCAGCGCCATCTCGATGCCCTCGTGGCCGCTGATCCAGCTGTCGCCATCGGGCCCGATGCTGTGCATCATCTGATCGACTGCGCGCAGTGCGGCGTTGTACAGCTTGTCCTTGCCCGTCGCCTGCTTGTAGGCGATGCCCGCCTCCACCAGCTGGCTGACGCAGAAGTCCTCGTGGTGGTCCATGTCCGTCCAGCGCTTGGACAGGTCGCCCAGCACGAAGAAGTTGTACAGGTAGCCGTCCTCCTGCTGGGCGGCGCAGATGATGTCGATGATTTCGTCCGCCTCGCGCTCCAGCTGGGCGTCCGCGCCGCCCATGAGCACGTAGGACACGCCCTCGAGCACCTTGTAGATGTCGGCGTCGTCAAAGAACACGCCCTCAAAGCCGCCCTGGGACAGCCCCGCCGCGCGGCGGAAATTCTCGATGTTGTGCGCGCACTTGCGGATGCAGTCGCGCGTGGTCACGCGGCGCACCGTGTCGATGCGCTCCTTCCACAGGCCGCCCGTGATCTCCACGTTCGAAAAGGGAATGGGGGTCAAATCCGTGTAGGACATGTGTGCTCCTCCTCGCGCTGATTTTGTGCCCCTATTATAAGAGATCCGGCATCGCGCTTCAAGGGAGCCCCGATCGTTGGGTTAAAATATGGAGGTTTCGTAGTTTTGTCCACCCTGCCATGCAAAAATCCGCCCTCGCCGCGCGGCTGAGGGCGGATCTTTTTGCGAGCGTGGCAAGGGCTTTGCGGCGCCGTCACAGCGCGCTTTGGAACGCCTCGAAGAACTCGGGGCAGCTCCAGCCGCCGCAGGCGTACAGCACCTCGCCGGAGACGTTCATCTGCAGCGTCAGGCCGTTGTCCAGGTGGATCAGCAGGCTCTGCTTGGAGCTGGAGTAGTCGTCGCTGTAGGACGTCGCTTTGTCCAGCAGCACGCCGATCAGCTCGTTGGCCTTGGCGCTGTCGGTGATCTCGCCCACGCCCGAGAGCGTCAGGCTCGAGACCGAGCCGCGCACGTCCAGCGTGTTTTCCAGCGAATCCCCGCCTGCGCCGTAGCCCGCGTAGGCCACGCGCTGGAACGCGCGCATCTTGCCGTCGACTTCGGCGGCGACGACCGTCTTGTCCGACACCCCGGACACCTCGTAGACCGTCGCGCCCTCCAGGGCCGCGTTGGACAGCGCGCCCGACCAGTCCGTCCCCGAAGCCAGGGACGGTTCGTCTGTGTACAGTGCGACGGTGCCCACCGAGCCGCCCAGCCGCGACTCGGACACGCTGCCCGAGATCATGCGGTAGGCGCGGCCGTTCAGGCCCACGAGCGGGTAGTTGCCCCCGCTGCCGCTGGCAAAGATCGATTGGTACGCCGGCGCGTCCGGCGCGGACAGCTGGATGCTGCCGTCGGGCAGATCCGCCGCGCCCATGAGCATCCCCTGCCCCACATCGGAGGGCATGCTCGTCGCGCCCAGCTTGCCCGTCTGCACCGTGGGCAGGCCGTTTACGCTCTCCTGTCCATTCAGCAGGCGCGCGCCGCCCACCACGAGCAGCAGCG
This sequence comes from uncultured Eubacteriales bacterium, assembly GCA_944349855.1. Lineage (GTDB taxonomy): Bacteria > Bacillota > Clostridia > Christensenellales > Aristaeellaceae > Beduinella. The sequence goes on from CALVNS010000008.1 coordinate 52,914, forward strand.
CCGCGCACGCCAGCGCCGCGCCCGTGCGCACGGCGGGAAGCGTCCACCAGGCCTTGGGGACGGTTTGTTCTTTTGCGGCGACATAGACGCGCTCCTTGAGCGCGCTCCCGGCATGTAGGCCGCCGAGCATTTCATTTGCGATTGCGGGCAATTGCTCCAGCCTGTTCACCGGGCTTCGCCTCCTTTCAAAAGGGTTTCAAGTTTTTTTCTTGCACGGCTGAGCCGGCTGGAAATGGTTCCCTCCGGCAGATCGAGCATCTCGGAGATCTCCGCGATGCCGAAGCCCTGGTAGTAGTGCAGCAGAATGACCTCTCTGAAAGCCGGTGAAAGCTTGTGGATGGCCTCCATCAGCTCCGTTTTCTGCTCGCTTTCCGCGATGGAATCCGGCCCGGGAATGCATTCCATTGGCGAGCCGAGCACGACCCTCTTCACCCACGCGGCGCGCCACAGATCACGGCATCGGTTAAGCGCTACCTTGAGCAGCCAGGCTTTCTCGTGGCCGTCCTGAATGTCCGGCCCTTTTGTGAGCAGGCGCACGAACACGTCCTGGCAGACGTCTTCAGCGCGCTGTCGGTCGCCCAGGTAGAAATAACAGACCCGGAGCACGTCATCTGCGTAAAGCGAGTAAAGGCGTTCCAGCTGCTCGACGCGGTCAAACGTCTGCGCGCTTTCGCTCAAGAGCCCCAACTCCTTTGCTCAATGATAAGACGAACACCCTCTCCGGTTTCATCCAACCCTTTTATGAAAAGATTATTACAAAACCATGAAGAAACGTGCGGAAAACAGGTTTGAGCCGGCCCTATTATACCGCATTTCCGTGTATGCCGCAAGGGCGGCGCGCAACGGGAAAAAAAGGGCGCGCGGCGCATACGCCGGGGCCGGTCCTGGGCAAACTGTCCTCGACCAATGCGAGGAGGCTGCGACATGGGGATGATCAAACGGGCGGCGTGCGCGCTGCTTGCGCTGGCGCTGTGCGCGGGGCTTTCGGGCTGCGCGACGGACGGCGGGGCCGGCCAGCGGCTCACCTTTCAGATCTGGGACAACACGCAAAAGGCCGCGATGGAGGCCATCTGCGCGGCCTATACGCGGGCGCATCCGGACGTGACGATCGACGTGCAGGTGACCAGCTGGTCCGAATACTGGACAAAGCTGGAGGCCGCCGCCACCGGCGGCACGCTGCCGGACGTGTTCTGGATGCACACGGACGAGATGCTGCGCTATGCAGACGGCGGCATTCTGGCCGACCTGACGGACCTGTACGACGACGCGGGGTATTATGAGGCGCACTTTTCACAGGGGCTGCTGGACAATGCGCGCGGTTCGGACGGGCGCATCTATGGCGTGCCCAAGGACCGGGACACGATCTGCCTGGTGTACAGCCGGGAGCTGTTCGACGCGGCGGGCGTGTCCTATCCGGACGAGAGCTGGACGTGGCACGACCTGACGAGCGCCTCGCAGGCGATCTATGACGCGACGGGCAAATACGGCTATCTGGCCTACAACGACGAGCACCTGGGCTACTGGTCCTACGTCTATCAGGCGGGCGGCTACATCCTCACCCCGGACGGGAAGCATGCGGGCTACACCCAGCCCGCCACAAAGAAGGCCATCGCGTTCTACGTGTCCCTGCAGGACGAGCCCTGGTGCCCGCCGCAGACGTTCTTTGCGGAGACCGAGCCGGCCACGGCGTTCTTCTCGGGCGAGGCGGCGATGTACTTCGAGGGCAGCTGGGGGCTGCGCTCCAAGCTGGAGGACTATCCGTCGATGGTCGGCAAGTGGGATGTGGCCGTGCTGCCGGCCTGCCCCGATCCGCTCTCGGGCGACGGGCGCGCGGTCATCTCCAACGGCCTGACGTACGCGACGGCGGCCAACGGCAAAAACCTGGAGGCGGCCAAGGACTTTCTGCGCTTCCTGGGCTCGGAGGAGGCGCAGCGCATTCAGGGCGAGCAGGGCGCGGCCATCCCGGCCTACGAAGGGCTGCAGGACACGTGGCTGTCGGTGTTCGACAGCTTCGACTACCGCATCAACGCCGAGGCGTGCCTGTCGATGTTCGCCTACAGCGTGCAAAGCCCCAACAACGCCGCGCGCCCCGCCTGGAAGACGCGCGTGAGCGACGAGATGCTGCGCGTCTATGCGGGCGAGACGACGCTGGACGCCGCGCTGGAGTCGATGCAGCGCACGGTGGACGAGTTGAGCAACCGATGAGAGGAGAAATGCCCATGCGGATTTCCGCGCACGACGCGCGCTGGGGCGCGCTGCTGGCGGCGCCGACGGTGCTGGGCCTGCTTGCGCTCAACGTCTATCCGTTCGTGCAGACGCTCGCGCTCAGCTTCTCGCGCACGCAGGCGTTCGGACGCTCCACCTTTGCGGGGCTGGAGAACTACGCGCGCATGTTCGCCAGCACGGAGTTCTGGCGCGCGACGTGGAACACGGTCTACTTCTGCCTGCTGACCGTGCCCGCAGGCGTGTTGCTCGCGCTCCTGACGGCGGTGCTGCTCAATCAGGGCGTGCGCGGCCGGGCGGCGTTTCGGGCGGCGTACTTTCTGCCGATGGTCGTGCCGCCGGCCGCGGTGGCGCTCCTGTGGAAGTGGATGTTCAACGCGCGCTACGGCGTGATCAACGCGCTGCTGGGCACGTCCGTGGGCTGGGTGACCGATCCTGCGCTGGTGCTGATCTCCTGCGCGCTGGTGGCGGTGTGGAGCGCCGTAGGCTACGATGCGGTGCTGCTGCTGGCGGGGCTGCAGGCGATCCCCGCCACATATTACGAGGCCGCGGCGCTGGACGGCGCGTCGGCGGCGCAGCGGTTCTTCCGCATCACGCTGCCGATGGTGTCGCCCACGCTCTTCTTCGTGGTGATCCTGCGCGCCATGGCCTCGCTGAAGGTGTACGATCTGATCTATATGATCGTCGAACAGTCCAACCCCGCGCTGCCCTACGCGCAGTCGCTGATGTATCTGTTTTACCGCGAGGCGTTCATCGCGGGCGACAAGGGCTACGGCTCGGCGATCGCCGTGTGGACGGTGCTGCTCATCGGCGTGCTGACGCTGTTTCAATTTTCGGCGCAAGGACGCTGGGTTCACTACGATTCCTGACGTCCAGGCGCCGCAGGCGGGGGCCGCGCCCCCGAGCAAGGAGGACTATGCGCTCGATGGCTTCTGCCCGGCGGAGCGGTCGCGCCGCCGTGTATCTGTTTTTGCTGCTGGGGACGGCGGCGATGATCGCGCCGTTCGTGTGGATGGTCCTCACCAGCTTCAAGACGGTGGAGGAGAGCATGCGCCTGCCGCCGACATTCCTGCCCCGCGCGCCCACGGCGCAAAGCTATACCCGCGCGCTCTCGCTGCTGCCCTTTGCGCGGCTGTATCTGAACACAGGGGCGATGATCCTGCTGCGCGTCGCCTGTGCGGCGGCGTTCAGCTCCATGGCGGGCTACGCGTTTGCGAAGCTGCCGTTTCCCGGCCGCCGGCTCTGCTTTGCGGTCGTGGTGACGCAGCTGATGCTGCCGCCGCAGATCTTCATCATCCCTCAATACCAGATGCTCGCCGCCCTGCGGCTGACGAATACGCTCTTCGCGCTCGTGTTTCCCGGACTGGTCAGCGCGTTTGGCACGTTCTTCCTGCGCCAGGCGTTCATGGGCGTGCCCGACGAGCTGCTCGAGGCTGCGCGCCTGGACGGCTGCGGACAGGGCCGCATCTTCGCGCAGGTGGCGCTGCCGCTGGTGGGCGCGCCGATGGCGGCGCTGGCGGTGTTCACGGCGGTATTCGCCTACGGCGACCTGATGTGGCCGCTGATCTGCAACAGCGACCTGAACCGCATGACGCTCTCGGCCGGCCTGTCGACGCTGCGCGGCCAGTTCAGCACGAACTTTCCCGTGCTCATGGCGGGTTCCGTGCTCGCCATGGCGCCGATGGTGGCGCTGTACCTGCTCTTCCAGCGCCAGTTCATCGAGGGCATCGCCATGACCGGCGGCAAATGAAAAGGGCGCGCGGGACATTGCGTCCCGCGCACCTGCGCTTGGATCTTTCAGAACGCCGCCTCCAGCACAGAGGCCGCGCTCGCGCTGCCGGTCAGCACGTCCGGCAGCTCCGCCATCCAGGCGTAAAAGCCGTCGCCGGCCACGTCCATCAGCGAACGGGCGAGCACCGGCGCGCCCTGCGTCAGCGTGCGGGCGCTGTCCAGCAGCCGGCCGGAGAACGCATAGGACAGCGCCCCGGCGTTCTCGCCCGTGAGCAGCGCCTGCACCAGCGACACGGCGGCCTCGCGGCGCGCGTCGTCCTCCCAGGCGGCGCGCGTGATGTAGCAGCCCATCGTCACGGCGCCAACCAGCGCGCCCTCGACCGCGCCCTCACCATAGGCCGGCATCGCCAGCACGATCGTCGTCTCCATCTGCTCCACCGGGATCGACGAGCCGAGCCACTCGCCGCTCACGCGCATGGCGGCCTCGTGCTCCACGAAGCGGCGCTCCGCCTCGCCGTCGGACACCGTCAGCGCGTCCGCGCCGAACGCGCCCGCGTCATACAGCTCGCGCAGCATGTCCATGCCGCGCGCATAGCTGGCGGGCACGCCCTGCGTCGGGTCGGCCGCGCGGTCCGCCGGGTCGCCGGCGGCGAGCACCGCGCAGTCGACCAGATCGTGCGGCCAGTCGGCCAGAGCGTTGGAGATCGGGATCACGCCCAGCTCCTGGAACTTGCGCACCGCCTCCAGCAGCTGCTGCCAGGTCGTGGGCAGGGCGACGCCGTTGCTCTCAAAGAGATCGGCATTCACATACAGCGCGACGAACGTATAGCGCATGGGCAGCGCGTAGACGTTGCCGTCGGCCATCTTCAGGCTGTCAGGCACGGGCAGCGCCAAGTCCGGATACTGCGCGGCGATCTCGCTGACCGGCACAAACTGCGCGGCCATGTCGTCCGTGAAGTTGGCCGGCGGATAGAACACCACGTCCAGCGTGCCGCGGTTGAGGCCGTCGCTGACGGCGGTCATCCAGGTCTCGTCAGGCAGGGCCGAGGAATCGTCGACCATGTTGCCCGTCGCCTGCTCCCAGGCGGCCAGCGCGTCGACGTAGGCCTGCGCCGCAAAGTCATAATCGGCAAACGGCGAGGTCGTGTTCAGCGTCAGACCGTCGGCCAGGGCGCCGGCCGGCAGCAGCAGGCACAGCGCGAGCAGCGTTGCCAGAAACTTCTTCATACAGATAAACCCCCTTGTCTTCTTGTCAATTGATTCATGAAAGCCCTTGCGGGCTCACAAGCCCAGTGAAATGGCCTTTTCCAGCGCGATCCTGGCCAGCGGCGCCGCGACGGAGCCGCCCGAACCGCCAAATTCGACCACCACGGCCACGGCCAACGGGTGCTCATCGTCCTGCACGAAGCCGGCAAACCACGCGTGCGTGTCGATCGTCTTGTCGTCGGAAGCCTCCGCGCTGCCGGTCTTGCCGCCCACGCGGTAGCCGGAGATCGCGGCCTGACGCGCCGTGCCGCCCTGCACCGTGGTGACCATATAGTCGGCGATGATCTGCGCGACCTGCGGGGTCATCGCCTCGGCGTAGACCGCGCTGCCCGACAGGCGGCTGCGCGTCTGCCCCTGCGGGGTGACGACCGCCTTGAGCAGCCGCGGCTCCATCATCTGGCCGTCGTTGGCCACGGCCCCGGCGATCATGGCCATGTGCAGCGGCGTGACCAGCACGCGGCCCTGACCCACGCCCGACCAGGCGAGGTCATCCAGGCTCTTGTCGTCGATGGGATAGCTGGAGTTGTAGACGACCAGATCGCGGAACAGGAAGTTGTCGTTAAATCCCATGGTCTGCGCGGTCAGTCCGAGCGTCTGATAGCCCAGATCCAGCGCCAGGGATGCGAAGACGTTGTTGCAGCTGTTGGAGAACGCCTGCACGAGCGTCTGCTCGCCATGCACGGCATCGCCCGCGTCGGTGACGACGGAGCGGTCAACCGCCAGTTGGCCGGTGCACAGGAACGTGCGCTCCTCCACCCCTGGCATCGAAGAGAGCGCCGAGGCCAGCGTCACAATCTTGAATACCGAGCCTGGCGGGTACAGGCCCTGCGTCGCGCGGTTGACCAGCGCCCCCGCCTCCTCGTTGGCCAGCGCCTCGTCCATGTTCTCCGGGTCAAAGTCGCCCTTGGAGACCATCGCGAGCACGTCGCCCGTTCGGTAGTTGAGCACGACCACCGCGCCCAGGCGGCCCTCGGGAAACGCCTCGGCGATCGTGCGCGACAGCTCCGCGCTGATCGTCAGCTGAATGTCGTCCCCGCGCTGCTGCTGCCCACGGATGACGTCCGCCAGGCGCTCCAGCACGTTGGAGTTGAACCCGAGCAGATACTGCGCGTGGAACGTCTCCACGCCGTTGGCGACCTTCGCGCCGTCGTCGCCGACGACGTGCGAGACCGCGCGGCGCGTCGCCTCGTCCTGGGCGTAGTGGCGCTCGCCCGCCGCATCCGTGTAGGCGAGCACCTCGCCCGCCGCGTCCGTGATCGTGCCGGCGATGACCGACTGCTTTTTGGAGCTGATGCGCGTGTTGTACGGATTGGCGAACCAGCGCCCGCCGTAGAAGTAGGTCGAGTAGCAGAAGTAGAGCATCCACAGGCCGAACAGGCCCATCAGGCACAGCCCGACGAGGCGGATGTGGCGGCGAAGCTCCTTCACGAAACGCCCGCCTCCTCCCGCGCGCCGGTCATCTCGATGTCCTTGGCCAGGTCCTCGCGCACGCGCGAGGAGATGCCCTGCAAAAAGCCCATCAGGCCCATGCAGGAGACCATCGACGTGCCGCCGTAGCTGATGAAGGGCATCGTGATGCCCGTGAGTGGGATGAGCTTGATCACACCGCCGATGATCACGAACGTCTGCACGCCCAGCAGCGCCGCGCAGCCCAGCGCCAGCAGCGCCAGGAACGAGCGCCTCGCGCGCAGCGCCAGGGACAGGCCGCGCAGCATGATCAGCACGTAGACCGCCACCACGCACACGCCAAACGCGATGCCGAACTGCTCGCAGATCACCGCGAACACGAAGTCCGTGTAGTATGCCGGGATGACGCGCGGCTCGCCCAGCCCCAGGCCCACGCCCAGCAGGCCGCCCGAGCCGATGGCCAGCAGCGCCTGGATGATCTGATAGCCGCTGCCCAGCGCGTCCGACCAGGGATTGCGCCACATGGCCACGCGCACCTTGACGTGCGCGAACATGTTGTAGCCGACCACCGCCGCGCCCGCGCCGCCGCCCATGGCCAGCACGGTCAGCGGCACGTTGCCCGACGCCGCGTAAAAGAGGATCAGCGCCGTGAAGTAATACATCAACGCCGTGCCCAGATCGCGCTGGAGCATGAGCAGCAGCAGGCATCCGCCCGTGAAGACGATGGCGGGCATCATCTGCAGGAACGTGCGGTGCGCGCTGAAGAAGTAGGCCAGCACGACCACGAGCATGAGCTTGACGACCTCCGAGGGCTGAAAGCTGCCCAGCCACGGCACCGACACCCAGTTTTTCGCGCCGTTTTGCCACGAGCCGAACGCCAGCGGCAGCACCAGCAGCGCAAGCCCCGCCGGGATGATCAGCCAGCACAGCGCGCGCCAGGAGCGCACATGGCGCACCAGCAGGATACATACCGCCATCGCCACGAGTCCCAGCGCGTAAAACATGGCCTGGCGCACGCCGCGATCCGGCACCATGCTGAACAGAATGACCACGCCCACGCCGCACAGGAAGTTCATCAGCGCCATGAGCAGGCGGTCCGCATGCAGGAACTTGGGCAAGATCAGCGTGGAGAACCAGCACAGCGCCGGCATGCACAGCGCCAGCCCCAGCGCCTGCAGCGCCTCGGTCTCCTGCCGCTCGGGATGCAGCGCGACGAGCAGGAACGCCAGCATCTCAAAGAGCATGATCACCGCTACCAGCGAACGGATCGGGGTCCTCACGGGCCGCTTCCTCACGCGCCGCGCCTCCTTTCCTTAAAATACCGGCAGGAACCACGCCTGCTCACTTCTTCTTTCCGGAGCGGCCGGGCCGGGCCGGACGCCTCTCCTCCCCGTCGCCGGGGCCTTCCTCCGGCGCGTCGTCCGTCCGCCTGCGCCGGGACGTCCCTGGCGGAAGCTCGCCCTCCGGGCTGCGCGAGGCGCCCTGTCGCGCCGGCGCTTCCGACGATTCCTCCTTGTGCCGCCCCGCGCGGCCTTTGCGTCCCGGACGCCTGCGGCGGCTCGCACGCCTGCGCGCCTCGGGCGTCACATACGGCTCGCCGTCGGCATCCAGCGCACCCAGCAGTTCCACGCCCGAGAACAGCCGCAGCTGCAGCATCACCTCGCCCGCCGTCACGGTCGCGCCATGCAGCAGCACCGCCTCTTCGCCCGCGCCCACGGACGTGCCATCCACGTGGAAGCCCTCGGGATCTGCAGGCACCATGTGCAGCCCGTCTCGCTCCAGCCAGAAGATCGCCGCCCGCGCCGGCACGCTCGGGTGCAACACGCACACATCGCACGCCCGCGCGCTGCCCAACGTTCCCTCGCAGGGCAGGCGGATCTCATCCCCCGCGTCCAGCCGGCGGCTCTCGCCGCTCATCACATAAAACGCGCCGATGTAGCCGGCGTCCGGCAGTCTGCGCATCGTCTGACGCCGCAGGCGCGCGTCGCGCAGCATCCAGCGCAACGCCTTGAGCACCACCGCCAGCGCCAGCAGGAGAAACACGTAGCGCATGCTCATCGACGCGATCTCATACCATGCTTCCGTCAGAGCGTATCGCTCCCTTCAGGGAATCTTCGGGGCGCGCGTCCGCGCCCTGTTCGCTCTATTATACCATAAAGACGAACGAACACAGCCGAAGCATGCGCCCCGAATGCAAAAATATCAAAAAAGCGGAAGGCGCAAAAAAAGGCCCCCGAAGGGGCCTTTGTGCGTTTGTATCAGTAATTCTTCGCCAGGATCTGGAAGAAGGACTGCGGGTGCGAGCACACCGGGCAGACCTCAGGCGCCTTCTTGCCCACGACGATGTGGCCGCAGTTTGCGCACTGCCAGATCTGCTCGCCGTCGCGCGAGAAGACGATGCCCTCCTCCACATTGGACAGCAGCTTGCGGTAGCGCTCCTCGTGCGCCTTCTCAATGCGTGCCACCTGCTCAAACAGCAGCGCAATGCGGTCAAAGCCCTCCTCGCGCGCCGTCTTGGCAAAGCCGTCGTACATGTCCGTCCACTCGTAGTTCTCGCCCTGCGCGGCGTCCAGCAGGTTCTCCGGCGTGGAGGGAACGCCGTCATGCAGCAGCTTGAACCAGATCTTCGCGTGCTCCTTTTCGTTGCGCGACGTCTCCAGGAACAGATCCGCGATCTGCTCATAGCCGTCCTTGCGCGCCTTGGAGGCATAGTACTGGTACTTGGTGTGCGCCTGGCTCTCGCCGGCAAAAGCGGCCATCAGATTTGCATACGTCTTGCTGCCCTTGAGTTCCATCGTTCATTCCCTCTTTCCTTGTTTATGATGCGCTTTGCACCATTGGATTCTTAAAATGTGAGAATTATTCTCATTTATGAATACAGTATAGCTCGATTTTGCCCAATTGTCAAGAAAAAAATCGAGAATTTTTCAGAAATCTTTTGCCCTTTGGGCGTGCCGGACTTGCAAGAGCGCACGGGCTGTGATAAGATGCGCAGGGAGATTCCCATCAGTCCGGAGGAGGTGCGCCGCTTGCAGACGATCGCGGTCATTCACACGGCGTTTGAGGAAAAGTTCGGCATTCCCCGCCAGAGCGGCCTGGTGGATGCCCTGCGCGGCGAGATCGTCTTCGAGCGGGCGTTTCGCCAGCCGGAGGCGGTGCGCGGCCTGGAGGCGTACTCGCACATCTGGCTGATCTGGCGTTTTTCGCAGGCGCAGCGCGACGGCTGGACGGCGACGGTGCGTCCGCCCCGGCTGGGCGGCAACGCGCGCGTGGGCGTGTTTGCCACGCGCTCGCCGTTTCGCCCCAACGCAATCGGGCTCTCGTCGGTGCGCCTGGAGCGCGTCGAGCTGGACCCGGCGCGCGGGCCGGTGCTGCACGTGCGCGGCGCGGATCTGCTGGACGGCACGCCCATCCTGGACATCAAGCCCTATCTGCCCTTCACCGACAGCCACCCGGACGCCGCCTGCGGCTTTGCCGCGCAGACGCAGGGGCACGCGCTGCAGGTGGACTTTCCGCCCGAGCTGCTCTCACGCGTGCCCGAGTCGGACCGGGAGGCGCTGCTGGGCGTGCTCGCGCAGGACCCGCGCCCCTCATATCAGGCGGATCCGACGCGCGCATACGGCGTGGCCTTCTCAGGGCGCAACGTGCGCTTTACCGTCGAGGGCACGCGCCTGAAGGTGTTTGACGTGGAGCCGCTGCCGCCCCGCGCGGGCGCCTGCGAAGCGGCGCGTCCGGAGGCTGCGCCCAAGCCATAATGTCCACCCGCCCGGGCCGCTGAACGCGCCGGCGGCACGCCGTCAAAACGCGCGACCAAAACATGCGACCAAAACGCGCTACTAAAAGAGAAAGACAAAGACGCCCCACACGAGAGAGGAGGAACCCCATGCCGGATTTCACGTATGCCTGTCTGCCCCGGCGGGCGGACGGCCTGCCCGCGCCCGAGGACGCCGTCTGGGACGGCCTGCCCGAGATGGAGCTCGTGCGCACCGAGACGGGCGAAGCCCCCGCGCTGCGCACGCGCGTGCGCGCATTTTATGACCCGCAGGCGGCGATGCTGTACCTTCGCTTTTTGTGCGAGGACGACGAGATCCTTTCGGATTACGCCCACCGCGACGACCCGATCTACAACCAGGACGTGCTCGAGGTCTTCCTGTGCGATGCGGGCGATCCCCACCGCTACAAGGAATTCGAGGTCAGCCCGCGCAACGTCCAATTTGACGCGGACATCCGCTATCACGGCCCGCACGACACGACGGTCGGCCTTTCGTGGGACCTGACGGGCTGGCAGACGCGCACGCATTGGGCGCCGGATGCAAAGCGCCTGTGCTCGGTGTGGCGCATGTCGCTGTCCGGCATGGACCATGCGCCGCAGCCGGGCGAGCGCTGGCGGATGAACGTATACCGCATCGACCACAGCGCGCGCGGCATGGAGCTGAGCGCCTGGTCGCCCACGGGCGAGCCGAACTTTCACGTGCCGGAACGCTTCGGATGGCTGATATTTCGATAATGCAAGTTTTATCTTTCAATCTTCCGTTTTTGAAAACATGCGTCGATTTTATGTCTTTAAAACCACGTAATCATGCGTAATTTCACCGCTTTTGCGCGTATGCGTTCGCAGACATTGCAACGTCGAATTTCAAAAAATGCAATTTTTTGAAATTTGACGTTGCTTTTTTGCTTTACCGTGCTAAGATATTGAAAACACAAACGGATCGCAGAGCGCCATGAAAGCCTTGGTTTTCATGGCGAGGCCGCAGCGCAACAAAAAAGGGGAAGGAACCCATTCCGATGGATTCCTTCCCAAAAGTATATGGCTTGACACAAAAACCAACCTTTTTGTGTCAGGTTGCGGCGCGGCAATCGAGCGTTCAGAAGGGAAGCGGTTTCATGCTCAGATACACGGTCAAACGCGTACTGCTGGCCCTGGTCACCATCTTCATCATCGCCGCCATCACGTTCTTTGCGATGAACGCGATTCCCGGCGGCCCGTTTGAGGCCGAAAAGGCGCCGGACCCCGCCGTGCAGGCCGTGCTTGAGGCGCGCTTCAACCTGGATAAGCCCGTATGGCAACAGTTCTTCCTGTACCTGGAGGGCCTGCTGCACGGGGACTTTGGCATCTCGCTGAAGACGGGGCGCGACATCTTCGTGACGATCATGGATTCGTTCTCCATCTCCGCGCGGCTGGGCGGCATGGCCATCGCGCTGGCGGTGGTGGGCGGGCTGGCGCTCGGCTCGGTGGCTGCGCTGATGCGCAACCGCTGGCCGGACCGGGTGATCATCTTCACGACGACGCTGTGCGTGGCGGTGCCCAGCTTCGTGCTGGCCACGCTGCTGCTGCTGGTGTTCTGCCTGCGCCTGGGCTGGGTGCAGGTGTGGTCGACCACGTCGCAGAGCTATCTGCTGCCGGTGCTGTCCCTGGCGCTGTACCCGATGTCCTACATCACGCGCCTGACCAAGTCGAGCATGCTGGACGTGCTCGGGCAGGACTACATCCGCACGGCGCGGGCCAAGGGCGTGCGCGAACAGCTGGTCATCTTCAAGCACGCGCTGATCCCCGTCATCACGTACGTGGGCCCGATGACGGCCTACATCCTGACCGGCAGCCTGGTGGTGGAGACGGTGTTCACCATCGGCGGCCTGGGCACGCAGTTCGTGACGGGCATCACCAATCGCGACTACCCGATGATCATGGGCACGACGATCTTCCTGGCCGTGCTGATGGTCATCATGACGCTGATCAGCGACCTGGTGTACAAGCTCGTGGATCCGAAGATCACGTTCGACTGACGGGAGGAAGACGGATGAAAAAGTTAGGAAACGACAAGGTGCCCAAGCAGCGCCTGTTGAGCATGCAGGTGGACCTGAGCATGTTCGAGCCCGCCACCGACGAGGAAAAGCGCCAGCAGGACGTGATGCGCGAGTCGACGACGTTCTTCCGCGACGGCATGCGCAAGCTGTTCCGGAATCCGCTGGCCGTGCTCAGCCTGGTGATCCTGGGCGTGATCCTGCTGACGATCCTCTTCGCGCCGCTGATCTGCCCCTATGGCTACGCGCAGATGGTCACGGTCAACGGCACGCGCGACAAGACGGCCAAGAACCTGGCCCCGTTCACCTACTCGAAGCTGGAGCAGGAGGCCATCGACGAGGGCGCGTTCATCTTCCCGCACATCTTCGGCACAGACGAGCTGTGCCGCGACTACTTCATCCGCGTGGTCTACGGCGCGCGCGTGTCGCTGGCGGTCGGCCTGTTCGCGTCGATCATCGTGCTCATCATCGGCCTGCTGTACGGCTCCATCTCGGGCTACGTGGGCGGGCGCACCGACATGATCATGATGCGCGTGGTCGACATCATCGCCTCGCTGCCCGACACGCTGATGGTCATCCTGCTGTCCGTCGTGCTGGATCAGGTGCTGGGCACCGCGCTGCAGGGCACGGTGCTGGCCAGCGTGGGCAACAACATGCTCAGTCTGTTCATCGTGTTCGGCCTGCTGTACTGGGTGAGCATGGCGCGCCTGGTGCGCGGTCAGATCCTGTCGATCAAGCACAACGAGTACGTGCTGGCCGCGCGCGCACTGGGCGCCAAGCCCCGGCGCATCATCAAAAAGCACATCCTGCCCAACTGCATCAGCGTCATCTTCATCTCCATGGCGCTGCAGATCCCCTCGGCGATCTTCACGGAGAGCTTCCTGTCCTTCATCGGCCTGGGCGTGCAGGCGCCCATGCCCAGCCTGGGCTCGCTGGCCAACAACGCGCGCGGCAGCCTGCAGAGCTATCCGTGGAAGCTTCTCTTCCCCGCGGCGAGCATCTGCCTGATCGTGCTGTCCTTCAACCTGCTGGGCGATGGCCTGCGCGACGCCTTCGACCCGAAGCTGAGGAGGTGACGCGCATGAGTCTGCTACAAGTCAAAAACCTGCACACGTCCTTCTTCACGGATTCGGGCGAGGTGCATGCGGTCAACGGCGTGTCGTTCAACCTGGACAAGGGCAAGGTGCTGGGCATCGTGGGCGAGTCGGGCTCGGGCAAGAGCGTGACGGCCTACTCCATCCTGCAGATTCTCACCGAGCCCGGGCGCATCACGGAGGGCGAGGTGCTCTTCGACGGCGCGGACATCCGCAAGTACAGCAAGTCGCAGATGCGCGCGTTCCGTGGCTCGAAGATCTCGATCATCTTTCAGGATCCGATGACCAGCCTCAACCCCGTATACACCGTGGGCAACCAGCTGTGCGAGGCGATCCGCCTGCACAGCAACCGCACCCGCCGCCAGGCGCACGAGCGCGCGGTGGAGATGCTGCGCCTGGTGGGCGTCAATGAGCCGGAAAAGCGCGTCAGGCAATACCCGCACGAGCTGTCGGGCGGCATGCGCCAGCGCGTGATGATCGCCATGGCGCTGGCGTGCGAGCCGGACATTCTGATCGCCGACGAGCCGACCACCGCGCTGGATGTGACGATTCAGGCGCAGATTCTGGAGCTGATGCAGGAGCTGCAGCGCAAGCTGGGCATGGCGATCATCATGATCACGCACGACCTGGGCGTCATCGCCGAGATGTGCGACGAGATCATCGTCATGTACGCAGGCCGCGTGTGCGAGCGCGGCACGTCCGACGCGATCTTCTATCATCCCTGCCACGAGTACACAAAGGGGCTGCTGCGCTCGATCCCCAAGATCTCCAAGAACCATGAAAAGCTCGTGCCCATCTCCGGCTCGCCGGTCGACCTGCTGAACCTGCCCGGGGGCTGCGCGTTCGCGCCCCGGTGCGAAAAGGCGATGAAGATCTGCCTGTCGCGCCAGCCCGAGGAGATCCCGATCAACGACGAGCAGATCGCCGCCTGCTGGATGAACGTGCGCAACGTGTACGACGAGGCTGCGAAGGGAGGCGAGCGCCCGTGAGCGAGCATCTGCTTGAGGTCAAGGATTTGAAGCAGCACTTCCCCGTGCGCACAGGCTTCATGAAGAAGACGATGCTCAAGGCGGTGGACGGCGTGTCCTTCTGCATCGACGAGGGCGAGACGCTCGGCCTGGTGGGCGAGTCGGGCTGCGGCAAGACGACCGTGGGCCGCACGATCCTGCGCCTGTATGAGCCCACGGGCGGCGAGGTGCGCTACAAGGGCAACCTGATCACCCGGGACAACATCGAGCAGTACCGCCGGGAGATGCAGATCGTCTTTCAGGATCCGTACTCCTCGCTCAACCCGCGCATGACGGTCGCCGATATCGTCGGCGAGCCGCTGGACATCCACCACCTGTACAAGACAAAGGCCGAGCGCCAGGAGAAGATCGTGCGCCTGCTGGACCTGGTCGGGCTCAACAGCGACCATGCCCGCCGCTACGCGCACGAGTTCTCCGGCGGCCAGCGCCAGCGCATCGGCATTGCGCGCGCGCTGGCGGTGGGCCCGCGCTTCATCGTCTGCGACGAGCCGGTCTCCGCGCTGGACGTGTCCATCCAGGCGCAGATCATCAACACGTTTGAGGAGCTGCAGGAGCGCCTGGGCATCGCGTATCTGTTCATCGCGCACGACCTGCTCGTCGTGCAGCACATGAGCCGGCGCATCGCGGTCATGTACCTGGGCCGCATCGTCGAAAGCGCGCCCTCCGACGAGATCATCGACCGCCCGATCCATCCCTACATGCAGTCGTTGATCTCCGCCATCCCGATCCCCGATCCGGATACGGCGCGCGCGCGCCATCGCATCCCGCTGGAGGGCGATGTGCCCAGCCCGCTCAACATGCCCAGCGGCTGCGCGTTCCGCACCCGCTGCCGCTATGCGACCGAGCAGTGCGCGCGCGAGTGCCCCGCACTGCGCGAGACGGGCGACGGCCACTTCGTGGCCTGCTGGCATCCGCAGGCCTGAGCGTCTATCCGCCGCGCGGCCCTGCCGGGCGGTCGAGATAAGAAAAACTAGGAGGTCAACCACATGAAGAAATTGCTGTCCGTGTTGATGGCCGTGCTGATGCTGGCGTCCTGCTTCAGCGTCGCGCTGGCCGACGAGGGCTCCGGAGCCCGACTGGACGGAATTCGACGCCCTGATCGCGCAGATCAAGGCCGAGACCGATTTCGTCGAGCGCGAGGCCCTGATGCACCAGGCCGAGGACATCCTGATGGAGACCGGCTGCCTGCTGCCCGTCTACTACTACAACGACATCTACATGATGAAGCCGACGGTGGAGGGCTTCTACGCCAATCTGTACGGCACGAAGTTCTTCCAGTATGCCTCCAACGGCGATTCGACCACCCTGCACCTGCAGCTGGCCAGTGAGCCGGATAAGCTCGACCCGGCGCTCAACAGCAGCGTGGACGGCGCGTGTCTGGCGGCGGCCGGCTTTGGCGGCCTGTACACGTACGACGCCAACGGCCAGCAGGTGCCGAACCTGGCCGAGAGCTACACCGTCTCCGACGACGGCCTGACCTACACCTTCACCATGAAGGACGGCCTGCTCTGGTCCAATGGCGATCCGCTGACCGCCAAGGACTTTGAGTACTCCTGGAAGCGCGCCGCTAGCACCGCGACCGCGGCGGACTACTCCTACATGTTCAACGGCATCGAGGGCTACCCGGACAACCTGAACGTCACCGCCTCCGAGGACGGCAAGACGCTGACCGTCGTGCTGACCGCGCCGTGCGCGTACTTCCTGGATCTGGCCGCGTTCCCGACGTTCTTTGCCGTGCATCAGGCGAGCGTCGAGGGCGCCGAGGGCTACCTGGCTGAGGACGGCTCCATCGCCAATCCCGGCGCGTGGGCGCTGGAGGCGGGCTTCGTCTCCTGCGGACCGTTCATGCTCACCGAGTGGAACCACAACGAGTCCATGGTCTACGAAAAGAACCCGAACTACTGGGATGCCGAGAACGTGAAGCTGGGGCGCCTGGAGTTCATGCTCTCCGACGACGCGACGGCCATCTATGCGGCCTATCAGGCGGGCGACCTGGACTTCATCGACACCGTGCCCACGGACGAGATCCAGGGCCTGATCGACAGCGAGAACCCCGAGTTCTACATCGTGGACAACCTGGGCACCTACTACGTGTGCTTCAACATCAAGTCGCCGCTCTTTGACGGCAAGACCGTCGAGCAGGCCAATGCGATGCGCAAGGCGTTCGGCATGCTGGTCGACCGTCAGTACATCGTCGACACCGTCGGCCAGACCGGCCAGGAGGTCGCTACGACCTTCATCCCCGCGGGCATGGCGGATGGCCACGGCGGCGTGTTCAAGGCCGATGACGACGCCTACACCTACCCGGTCGACGGCGGCTACTACTCGCCCGAAGTGGACGTCGAGGGCGCGGTCGAGCTGCTCAAGAGCGCGGGCTTCGAGTTCGACGCGAACAACATGCTCTCCGCCTCCACGCCGATCACCTTCGAGTACCTGACCAACACCGATGACGGCCACCAGGCGATAGCCGAGTGCATCCAGCAGGATCTGGCGGTCGTGGGCATCAACATGACGATCAAGAGCATCGACTGGAACGTGTTCCTCAACGAGCGCAAGGCCGGCAACTACGACATCGCGCGCAACGGCTGGCTCGCGGACTTCAACGATCCGATCAACATGCTTGAGATGTGGACGACCGATTCGGGCAACAACGACGTGCAGTTTGGCCGCTAAGACGGCACCCCAAAACGGGACATGGCCTGCGCCATGCCCTGTTTTTTTACCTGCCTGCGCTCTCGTAGCGGCGGCAAACGCCCTGCCCATTTCCCCAAAAAGAAGCCGCCCCGAAGCGTCTTTCGGGGCGGCATATTTTTCCCTCGCGCGCACATACTATGGCATCCGCCGCGCCCGCGGCGAGCCCATCCATCCCCGTTGGGAAAGGAGGCGGAAGCGATGCGTCAAGCGCGTTGCGCCGACTGCGGCGCGCGCTGCGAGCCCGGCGCGCTGCGAGCCTGCGCACAGTGCGGAGCCCCCGTCTGCGCGGCCTGTGCCGCGCGCCAGGGAAACCTCTGCGCGGCCTGCGCGCTCGAGGACGAGCGCCTGGTGCCGGACTGACCCTCACAGCTCTGCGTAGGTCTCAATGACGCGTACGCAGAGCCTTTTCATTTCCGCGCGGTCGGACAGGTTCGTCGGATCTGCAATGCCGATGACCGTACAGCCGGCCTTTTGGGCGCCCTGAATGGCATACAGCGCGTCTTCAAAGACCGTACATTGCGCCGCCGTAACGCCCAGGCGCGAAGCCGTCAGCTCGAAAAATTCCGGGTCGTCCTTGCCGCGGCGTTCCTCCTGCGTGCTGACCACAAACCGGAAGCGGTCCAGCAGGCCGTGGCGCGCCAGCGCGCGCTCAGCCAAGGGACGCGGCGTGGCCGTGGCGATGCAGCAGGGCACGCCCTCGCGGCCCAGGCGCTCCAGATACGCCGCCACGCCGGGCTTGGGGACGATCTCGGTCATGTAGCGACGCTCCATGTCCGCCAGATAGGTCTCCATGATTTCCTGCATATTCAGCTTCACGCCAAAGCGCTTCGCGTAGAGCTTGACGGCCATGACGCCGCTCATCTGGCGCAGCGAAGCGCGCAGCTCGTCGGACAGCTCGATGCCGTGACGCTCCAGCAGCAGCACGCTCTGCGCGCGCCACTGCTCCATCGAGTCGAGCACCGTGCCGTCCATGTCAAAGATCGCAGCCTTCATCGTCCACATCCATCCTCGCGCTCATTGTGGGAGTTCACAGGGGTATTATAGCACAACACGCCGTTTTGTGCTATGATAGAGGCATGCATTCGGGAGGGAGGCGCCGCCATGACCCGGGAACGGTACGAGCGGCTGATGGGCCGCTTTCGCGGGCCGCACGAGCGGCTGTGGGTCCTGTGCTTCCAGCGCGCGCCCTATGTGCTGGCGCTGGGATATGCGGCCCTGTGCCTGTATGCGATGTTCGTGCGCCGGGACATCGCCGTGCGCGTGATCGGCGTGCCGGCGGCGGTGTTCGCGCTGTCCAGCACGCTGCGCGCGGCCATCGACCGGCCTCGCCCCTACGACGCGCTGGGCTTCACGCCGCTGCTGCCTCACCGGCCCGGCAAGGGCCGCAGCCTGCCCAGCCGCCACGCGGCCTGCGCCGTCGTCATCGCCTGCGCGATGGCGTATGCCTTTGCGCCGCTGGCCCTGCCGGCCGGCGCGCTCGCCGCGTTCATATGTTTCTCACGCGTCGCGGCGGGCATGCACTACCCCTCCGACGTGCTCGCCGCCGCCGTGCTTGCGCTGGCCTGTTCGTTTGTCGGCTTCTGTGCGTGACCATAAACATCCGCCCCTGCACATGGTGCAGGGGCGGATTTGTCATGGAATCGATCAGTAGTTCGTGCCGTACAGGGCGTTTTGCGTCTTGCGTCCGGCGATGCCGTCGACCGCCAGGCCGTGGTCGCGCTGGAACTCCTTGACCGCCGCGTACGTCAGATCGCCGTAGATGCCGTCGACGTAGCCGGTGCGGTAGTAGCCCTCGCCCTTGAGCGCCTGCTGCAGGCGGGTGACGGCCGCGCCCTTGCTGCCATAGTGCAGGTACACGTAGCCGACGCTCGACCCGCTGGAGTTGTTGGCGATCGCGCCGGAGCCGAAGAGCACGGTCTGCGTATTCACATCCGCCTCGCCGGTGGCATGGATGCCGTTGCGGGACTGGAAGCGGCGCACCGCGCTCTGCGTGGCGCTGCCGTAGATGCCGTCGAGCGAGCCGGAGTAGTAGCCCAGGGCCGCCAGGCGGCTCTGCAGGCGGGTGACGGCGCTGCCGCGGTCACCGCGCTCGAGGTTTACATAGCTGGTGGTGTAGCTGTTCACCGGCAGCGCAGCCGCGCTGAAGAGCACCTCCTGCGTGTAGCTGTCCGCCGTGCCGGTCTGCGTCAGGTTGTTGATGCGCTGGAACGCGCGAACCGCGCTCTGCGTGCCCACGCCGTAGATGCCGTCCACGGAGATGGTGTAGTAGCCCAGCTCGCGCAGGCGCTGCTGCAGGCGGGTGACGGCGCTGCCGCGATCGCCGCGCACGAGCACCGGGTAGAGCGTCGGAGTGGAGCTGTCGTAGGGACGCGCAGAGACGCTGTAGAGCTTCGTCTGCGTATCCTTGCCCGCGATGCCATCGACCGCCAGGCCGTTGACGCGCTGGAATTCGCGCACCGCGGCCTCGGTGGCGTAGTCATACCGGGCGGTCAGGTTGACCGGATAGCCCAGCGCGGCCAGGCGCTCCTGCAGGTTGAGCACGACCTGTCCGCGGCTGCCCTTGTAGCGGCTGAGCGTGAGGTAGGTCGGCTTCTGGGTAAGCTTCTCAACGACGATGTCGGTGGAGACGGTCTGGTTCTCGCCATAGGTGACCGTCACGCGCACGACCGCGCTGACGCTCTGCGTGCGGGGCAGCGGGATGCGGAAGACGCCGTCGGCGCCCGCGTTCTGGCTGTAGACGTACTGCGTGCTGCCGTAGGAGGTGGAGACGGTGACCTTCAGGTTCGGGGTGGTCTTGCCGATGACGACGAGCGAGTCGACGTAGAGCTTATCGACCTGCAGAGAGGGCGTCTCCACGGCGGGCGCGGGCACGACGATGTCGGCCGCGTAGTTCGCCTGGTTGCCCACGCCTGCGCTCACGTACTGCACGACGAGCGTCTTGTACGTGCCGGAAACCAGGCCGTCGAACACGACGGTATAGCTGCCGTTCGCATCCACGGCGATGCCGCGGGTGACGGTCTTGTTATCCGGCGTGAGCATGGAGGCGACGACGCGCTCACCGGCCTTGGCGGTACCGATGACGGTGACCTTGCCGACCTCCGGCGTCACGGTGGTGATGGTGATGTCCGTGGCCGTCACGGGCGCGGTGACCGTCACGGCGGCGTTCCACGTCGCGGACGCGCCGTTGGACGGATCGGTGTACTGCACGACGATGTTGTTGTAGTCGCCCGCGGGCACATTCGTCACCGTCAGGGAGAAGCTGCCGTTCGCGGCGGCAGTGGCCGTGCCGGTCGCGCCGCCCACAGTCGCCTGCACGGCGGCGGTCGGCTTGGCTGTGCCGGTCAGGACGACCTGGCCCACGCCGCCCGTAGCGGTCTGGAGCTTGATGTCCACGGTCGTGGGGGGCACGGGGATATTGACGGTCGTACTTGCGGTGCGGCCCGGATCGTCCTTGGAGGTGACGACGACCTGCATGCCGTCGCCTTCGCCGACGACGTACTCGGTCAGGGTGTACAGGCCGTTGGTGTCGACCTGGGCCTCAAACGTCGCGGTCGTGCCGATCTTGACCTCGAGCTTTTCGTTTGCGTTGCCCGCGCCGCTGACGGTGACCTTCTGCGTCCCGGCGTCATAGCTGACGTTGACCGTCAGCGTGGTCACGCGGGGCGTGACGGTCACGACGTGGCCGCTCAGCTCCTGAACGTTGGGCGTGCGCGCACCATCCTCCTCGACGCGCACATTCACGGTCAGGCTGCCGGTCTCCTTCACGGCGACCGACTGGCTGTACGCGCCGCTCTCGTCGGCCTGCGCGCTGGCGGTATAGGGCGTCTGGTTGCCGTTGACGGTCAGCGTGATGTTCAGCTTCGCGCCCGCGGCCGCCGTGCCCGAGACGGTGATGACCTCCTCGCCGCCGAGCGCGTCGACGGTGATCGGGGTGACGTCGGGCTGCGGGGCGGTGACGGTCACGGGCGTCTGCCACGTGGCGCCGTTCCCGTTGGCCGTGTCGGTATACTGCACGGAGATCTCATTATAGGTGTTGGCCGGGACATTCGCAATCGTCAGGGTGAACGCGCCGGTCGCATCGGCCGTGGCCGTGCCGGTGGCGCCGCCCACGGTCGCGGTGACCTCTGTCTCCGCCTTTGCCGTGCCCTTGACGGTGATCTGGCCCTCGCCGCCCGTCACCTCCGAAAGGGCGATGTCCACCGTCGTGGGCGCAGCGGGATCGGGGATCACCAGCGTTGCCGTGGCCGCCTGCACGGACGCGTCATCCTTGTAGGCGACGGAGACGCTCACGCTGCCGGTCATGCCATTCGCGGATTCATTGATGCTGTACAGGCCATCCGATCCAATCTGGCCCTCGTAGGTCTTTTCGCCCACCTGGATGGTGATGTTCTGGCCCGGCTCGCCCGCGCCGGCGATGGTGAACTTGCCCGCCGCCGCGTCATAGGTCGCCTCGGTGATCGTCAGGGGGCTCAGGTTCAGCATGGACGGGCCCTGCTGCGGCTCCTGCGCGGCTGCCTGGACCGTCACGGAAACCGTCTGGGAGGCAAAGTTCGAGCTGTTGCCGACCTCCTCGACCCAGACCTCCACCGCCACCTGGCCGGACTTGCCGGGCAGCGCAACCGTCAGGCTGAAGGCGCCGTCCGCGCCCACGGGATGTCCCTTGGATTCGAACGCCTGGCCGTCGACGGAGCCGGTGATATAGACCGTTCCGTTCGCAGCCGCCGTGCCGGTGATCTGCACGGACTCCGTGCCGCCGGAAATACCGGTGATCACCACGGGCGTGCTCGGCATACCGTTCGAGTCGCTCGCCGTGCCCGCGTTCGGGTCGCTCACGACCGCGTTCGGGTCACTCATGCCCGCGTTCGGGTCGCTCGCCGTGCCCGCGTTCGGGTCGCTCGCCGTGCCCGCGTTCGGGTCGCTCACGCCCGCGTTCGGGTCGCTCGCCGTGCCCGCGTTCGGGTCGCTCACGACCGCGTTCGGGTCGCTCGCCGGAACGGTCACCACGCCGCCATCATTGGCAAACGTGCTCATCTCCGGTGCGTCCGCATAGCAGACGTGCACGCGATAGTCGTTGGGCGTCATGTCGGTAAACGTCGTAGAGAACACGCCGCCGGAGATGGTCTCAGTGTGCGCGACGCTGGTGGCGGCATCGCCCTTGTAGATGGTGATGACGACCTTGCGGCCTTCCTCGCCCTGGCCCATCACGTAGATGTCCTTCGTGCCGGACAGGCTCGCCTGCACGGACGTGAGGGGCGTCGTCGGCACGGTCACCACCGGTTCGTTGACCACCGGTTCGCTGACCACCGGTTCGCTGACCACCGGCTCGCTGACCGCCGGCTCGTTGCCCGAGCTGGCTTCCTGCGCCCTGGCGGCGGCATCGACGACGACGTAGTTCAGCGGCTCCAGGTCGGGCGTGACGGCCTGCACGGCCTTCAGGCTGCCCAGCTTATACGCTGCCTCCACGCGATAGACGCCGTCGGCCAGGTCGGTAAACGTCGTCACAAACGTGCCCTTGGACGTGGTCGTGCGCTTGATGGCGTGGGGGTTAAACGTCCCCTGGATGCGCACGCCGTCCTTGTCGCACAGCCACACGTTGACGGCATGGCCGGGCTCGCACGTACCCGTGACGAGCAGGTCGTTGGACAGGCCGTTCTCGTCCGGGACGAGCTGCATGCGCACCTGGGAGATGGGCGTCGTCGGCTCGGTCTCCGGCGTATTGAGTTCAGTTTCAGACGCCGTCTTGCCGCCGTTCTCTTGTGTAGTGCCAGCCTGGGAGGGCGTTGCGCTCATCCCCGTTGCCATGGCAGGCGTCAAGGCGCAGGCGCTCATCAGCATGGCCGCGAGCAGCAGCGCCAACAGCTTTCTCATTTTCCTTCTCATCATGATTTCCCTCCATCCCGCTTTCAGGCGGCATCATTCCAAACGGAGCTCCCGCATCCGTTCCGTTCTTACACAATAGACGGCCCGCCCATGCGTTTTCTTTCCTCAGATTCAAAAATTTTCTCCGCAGCCTTTCGCCCCCTCCGCCACAGGACGATTGCGGGAAAAAGCGTTGCTTTTTTTCGCCGGGACCGCTATGATATAGGCGGTATCATTCGCGACAAGGGGGCCTGAAATTGGAAAACTTTACATTTTATTCGCCCACGCGCTTTGTCTTCGGGCGCGGCGCGGAATTGCGGGCGGGCGAGCTGGTGCGCTCGCTGGGCGGCACGCGCGCGCTGATCGTCTACGGCGGGGGGTCGGTCAAGCGCTCCGGGCTGTACGACCGCGTCGTCGCGTCGCTGCAGGCCGCGGGCGTGGGCCACTGCGAGATCGGCGGCGTGCTGCCCAACCCGCGCAGCGGCCTGGTCTACGCCGGCATCGACCTGGCGCGGCGCGAGGGCGCGGACTTCGTGCTCTCCATGGGCGGCGGCAGCGCGATCGACACGGGCAAGGCCATTGCGCTGGGCATGCGCTACGCGGGCGACTTCTGGGACTTCTTCTGTGGCAAGGCCACCCCCGCGGCGGCCGCGCCGCACGGCGTCATCCCCACGCTGCCCGCGGCCGGGTCGGAGGGCTCCAACTCCTGCGTCATCACCCAGGAGGATGGCATGCTCAAGCGCGGCCTGAACATCGATCTGAACCGGCCGCTCTTCGCGCTCATGAATCCGGAGCTCACGTTCACCCTGCCGCCCTATCAGACGGCCTGCGGCATTGTGGATATGCTCTCGCACGTGCTGGAGCGCTACTTCACCGACACGCCGGACGTGGACCTGACCGACCGCATGGCCGAGGCGCTGATGCGCTCCATCGTGGCGGCGGCGCCCGCTGCGATGCGCGATCCGGCCGACTATGAGGCGCGCGCCACGCTCTTGTGGGCGGGCACGCTCGCACACAACGACAGCGTCGGCGTGGGCCGCGAACAGGATTGGTCCTCCCACCGCATCGGCCATGAACTGTCCGCGCGCTACGACTGCGCGCACGGCGCGGTGCTGTCCGTGCTGTTTCCCGCATGGATGCGCTACGTCTACCGCCACGACGTGATGCGCTTTGCGCAGTACGCTTCGCGCGTGTGGGGCGTGGAGATGAACTTTGCGCATCCCGAGACGACGGCGCTGGCGGGCATCGCGCGCACGGCCGCGTTCTTCGCCTCGCTGGGCATGCCCCGCACGCTCGCGCAGCTGGGCGCAGACGAGGCGGACATCCCCACGCTGGCGGCGGGTGTCGTGCGCGCGCCGGATGGCACCTGCGGCCGCTTCGTGCGCCTGGACACGGAGGCGATCGAGGCGATCCTGCGCCTGGCCGCGCAATCCGACGGCGAGGAGGCATTCAAATAAGATGAAACGCTTTCTTTGCGCCCTGCTGGCGCTGATGCTCTTGGGGCCGGCCGCGCTGGGCGAAGCGCCCTCCACCCCGCTTCCCTTTGGCCCCGAGGATGTGCAGGCCGCCTTCAGCGTGCCGGAGCAGACGGTGGCGGACTTTGCCGCCTCCTATGCCCCGGAACGCTACGGCTGGTGGCACGAGGCGGACGGCACGGTGATCGTGCTCTACTGCGCGGGCGGGCTTTTGCAGATCAAGACGGCGGACGCGTCGGCGCTGCTGGATCCCATGAAGGGCCTGACGGGCGCGACCGACCTGCCCGACGAGGCGCTGTCCCTGGAGGCCGAGCCCAGCGCCGTCTATTGGGACGCGCCCGGATTCCCGCTGCCGACCGTGCGCGGCGTGCAGATCGGCGACGCGCGCGAGACGCTCTTCGGCCTCTTTCCGCAGGCGGACGCCGTATGCCAGCCGGTGCTGGAGGACGAGGGCTCCGCCTTTGAGGAGACCGTCAGCTTCAGCTATGACGAGCCCGTGGACGGCGGCGCGCCCCAGCGCTATACGCTCACGTTTTACATCGAGCTGGACGCCGTAGCCGCGATGCGCCTGGTCTGCGAGCGCGTGGACGAGGCCGCGCAGGGCTGACTCCCCATTCCCCCCATATATGAATCGAGGAGGTCTTTTTCATGATCCGTCACATCGTCATGTTCTGGCTCAAGGACAACCGCCCCGAGAGCGTCGAGGCCGCGGCCGCGCGGCTGCGCTCCATGCGCGGCCGGATTGAGGGCATGGTCGAACTGGAGGTCGGTGCGGACTTTCTGCACTCCGAGCGCTCATGCGACCTGTGCCTGACGACGCTCTTTGAGACGCGCGAGGCGCTGGACGCCTACCGCACGCATCCGGTGCACGTGCCCGTGCAGGCGTACATGCATTCGGTGCGCGAGAAGAGCTGCGCCGCGGACTACGAGGTGTGACCATGCCGGACATCACGCCTTTCCGCGCGCTGGGCGCCACGACGATGCTCGCGCCCGTCCCCGCCGTGCTCGTCTCCTGCCGCGGCACACAGCCGCCCTACGACAGGGACAACCTGATCACCGTCGCCTGGGCGGGCACAGTCTGTTCCGACCCGCCGATGCTCTCCATCAGCGTGCGCAAGAGCCGCTTTTCGCACGCGCAGCTGATGCAGAGCGGCTGCTTTTACGTCAACCTCGTCTCGCAGGAGCTGTGCCGTGCGACGGACTTTTGCGGCGTGCGCAGCGGGCGCGACGTGGACAAGTTCGCCGCCTGCGGCCTGACGCCCGTGCGCTTGGACGCGCTCCCCGAGACGCCCGCCGTCGCGCAGGCGCCCATCTGCCTGGCCTGCCGCGTGCACAGCGTGCAGGAGCTCGGCTCGCACGACCTGTTTCTCGCGCGCATCCTGCAGGTGTACGTGCAGGAGCGCCTCTTCGGGGAAAAGGGCGAGATCGTCATGGAGCGTGCGCGCCTTTGCGCCTACAGCCATGGCGAATACCGCGCACTGGGGCGCATGCTCGGCTTTTTCGGCTACTCGGTCGCCTCGCCAGAGGCGCTCGCTCGCCGCATGCCGCCCAGACCGCGCAACGGGCGGTGATCTTTTCCTCCATCAGGCGGCCTCAGGGCCGTCTTTTGTCTTTTTGGCGCATGTTCAAAATGTTAGCTTTAGAAAATATTGATAAAATCTCTTGCCTCAAGCCGGCGATTGCGGTATAATGTGTTCTGTCACTGACGGCAAAACGCCGTTTGACAGAAGGAGGAGTTTCTCATGAAAAAGGTTCTCTCCCTGCTGCTCGTCGTGTGCATGCTGATCCCCGCCCTCGCGCTGGCTGAGGAAGCGCCCGCCGTGGTCATCGGCCAGACGCAGTATGCCGCGCACGGCACCAAGTGCTTCGCCGTGCTGACCGTCGCCATGGAGGGCGACACGATCGTCGCCGCTTACATCGACGAGTATCAGTTCATGAGCGCCGAGACGAGCGTGGGCGTGCCCAACAGCGACGCGGACTTTGGCACCAACTTCCCGGAGGGCATGGTGCTCGCTTCCAAGCGCGTGAACAACGAGGCGTATAGCGCCAACATGGCGGGCGCGGGCTCCACCGTGGCGCTGGCTGACAACTACGCTGCGATCGAGGCGTTCGTGACCGGCAAGACCGTCGCCGAGCTGGAGGCTGAAGTCGAGGGCAAGACCGCCGAGGAAATGGTGGACGCCGTCTCCGGCTGCACGCTGGTCGACACGCTGGGCTACGTCCAGGGCCTGATCGAGGCTGCGAAGGCCGCCCAATAATTTTCCTCTTTCCCACATCCATAAAAACGGATCTCCCCGCGGCATGCCGCGGGGAGATTGCCTTTTTTTAGGCAAAGAAGGCCGTTACGGCGGCTATATCACGCAAAAAATCGTTAGATTTTTTACAAAGTCCCCTTGAAAAGCGCTCAGCGATCCAGTATAATAACAAATGTTAGACAAGGAAATATTTGCGGCGTTTCTTCGTCGGGTTCGCTGCTCTTACAGCTGTTCATTCGTCGGTTCAAAGGCCCCTCCCCCGATCGTCTATATGCGACATCCAGCGGCGGCCTTTTTGTTTCGCCCAAATGCGGGGGCATACAAGCCGTTTTGTACCGATCTTTGGCGCGTGGGCAGCCAGGCGAACTACGCGGCACGTGCATAACCTGGTCGTCTACAACGGCTGCAGCGGCACGTCTGCCGGCTTCGGCGCGCTGTGCGAGGGCCAGACGGTCGACTACTGCGTGGAGCGCATGGAGGGCATTCTCTGCCACGGCTCCAATGGCTCCTCCTGCCCCGACCAGTCCGCCAAGGCCCTGGCGACGGCGCAGGCCCTGATCAACGGCACCCTGTGCGAGAACTGCGGCCTGGCCGAGTAAAACTCGCGAGCAATCCGTTCAAAGCATTTGGTTCGCAGGCGCGGGAAGGCAACGGCTTTCCCGCGCCGTTTTTCCGCCAATCCGACAGGATTCCTGTGCATTTGCGTATTTTCCGTTGTCTATCCTCCGCCGCGCTGCTATAATGAAAGCGTATGTGAGGAAGGGGTGTCTTGAGCTTGACCGCGTATCCCTGGCCGCAATGGCTCCTATTTTTTTATGTGTATTGTTTTCTCGGCTGGTGCTTTGAGTCGGCGCTCGTCTCGGTTGCACAGCGCAGGCCCGTCAACCGCGGCTTTCTGAAGGGGCCGTTTCTGCCCATCTACGGCACGGGCGCCATCGCCATCCTGCTGCTGACGCTGCCGGTGCGCGCAAATCCCCTGCTGGTGTTCCTGCTGGGCATGCTCGCCGCCACCGCGCTGGAATTCGTCACCGGCGCATGCATGGAGCGGCTGTTCAAGGTGCGCTATTGGGACTACAGCCACAAGCGCTTCAATGTACACGGCTACATCTGTCTGACTTCCTCGCTGGCCTGGGGCGCGCTGAGCGTCATGCTGGTCGGCTTCCTGCACGCCGCCGTGGAACACTTCGTCCTGCGCCTGTCCGCCGACATGGTCCGCGCGCTGGATTTCGTGCTCAGCGTCGTGTTCGTCTATGACTTCGTGACCTCCTTGCGCGCCGCCTACAGCCTGCGCAAGCTCATCGAGCAGAGCGCACGGCTGCGCCGCGAGGTGGATGCACTGCGCGCGCGCATAGATGCGCTGAGCCAGGCCGCGGACCAGGCGCGTCAGGGGCTGCGCGAGCGTACGGAGGACATTCTGGATGACATCCGTGCCCGGGCCTCCGCGCTGCAGGATGTGCCGGACGAGCTGCGCACGCGCTATGAGGCCTGCCGCGCGACGATCGAGCAGCTGCGCGCGCAGTCCGGCCGCGACCTGTTCAGGCTGATCCGCCGCAATCCGAGCGCGACGTCATCCCGCTACCGTCAGGCGCTCGCGGACACGATCGAGCGCATCAGGAGCGTAGACGAGCGGGAGATCGAGCGCATCGAGCAGGAGCAAAACCGCTTTGCGCAGGGCATCAACGCCTATAAGCTGTTCTGGGTCTTCTTCCTGGGTTCCCTCCTGGGCGTCATCGTCGAGACCGCGTTCTGCCTGCTGACCCGCGGGCACTATGAAAACCGCGTCGGCGTCATCTGGGGACCGTTCAACCCGGTATACGGCTTCGGCTGCGTGGCGCTGACGCTGGGGCTGTACTTCCTGCGCTTCCATCGGGACCTGCACATTCTGTTCTTCGGCGCAATCATTGGCAGCGTGGTGGAGTACTTCTGCTCCTGGGCGCAGGAGCAGGTCTTCGGCTCGACCTCATGGGACTATTCCGCAGCGCCCTACAACATCAACGGGCGCATCTGCCTGCTGTACTCGCTCTTCTGGGGCATTCTGGCATGCTATTGGATCAAGAACATCTTTCCGCTACTCAACGCATGGATCCTGCGGATTCCACAGCGGATCGGCAAGGCGCTCACATGGGCGCTGTGCGTCCTGCTGTGCGCGGACATGGCGCTGAGCGTCTGGGCCGTGCTGCGCTGGACCGAGCGCGGCCAGGGGATGCCGCCGCGCAACGCCGTGGAGCGCTTCTTCGACGCGCGCTTTGGCGATGATCGCATGCAGATGCTCTTTCCCAACATGACCTTTACATCCAACTGAGGGCATGCAAAAGGCGCCGTCCCGGATCCTTCGGAATCCGGAACGGCGCTTTGCTTTGCCTCCGCTTACAGGCCCATGTCGAGCAGGCGCTGCATCTGCGTGCACAGGAGCAGAAACGCGCCGACGCCGTGCAGGTCGTTGACGCTGACGGGGCGCTCGCAGTAGTGGCGATAGTCGCCCACGCCCGTGCCGATGCACACATGGCCGATGAGCAAGTCCTCCCCACGCCATTCGAGGCTGCGCACGACACCCTCATAGCCGCGCTTGGCATTGGCGGCATAGGAAGCGTCCAAATATCCCTTGCGGATCGCCTTGCACAGCCCCGCCACGTACAGGCAGGAGCAGGAGTTTTCCAGCCAGTTGCCCGGCTGGCCGCCCTTATCCACAACCTGATACCAGCGCCCATCCTCGGACTGGTAGCGGCACAGCGCGCGCAGCAGGTCCGTGGCGATGCGCGCCAGGTCGTCGCGGCCGGGCACGTCCGGGCCGATAAAGTCCAGATCGTCGAGCAGCGCGACCGGCACCCAGCCCATCGCGCGGCCCCAGAACTCGGCAGAGCGTCCCGTCTTCGGGTCCGCCCAGGGCTCCTGGCGCGCGCCGTCCCACGCGTGATACATCAGCCCCGTGCGCGCATCCCGCGTCTTTTGCTCCATGAGCTGCGCCTGATGGACCACCTTGCGCGCGAGCGCCGCGTCGCCAAAGCGCTGCGCATATTCCGCGCAGAACGGACCGGCCATGTACAGGCCGTCGAGCCACATCTGATCCTTCAGATCGGTCTTGTGCCAGAAGCCGCCCTCGGCATTTTCCGGGATATCGCGCACCTGGGCGACGACCGATTCGAGACATTTGAGGTAATACGGATCCCGCGTGCGGTCGTATACGGGAAAGAGCAGAATGCCCGGCTGGATGTCGTCCAGATCGCCGTGCACATAGACGCGGATGTGTCCATCCGCGTCGAAGACCGCGTCAATCCAGGCCTTGATGTAGTCGATATAGGCCTCGTTTCCGCACAGGCGGTACGTCTCGTTCATGCCCGACAGGAAGACGCCCTGGTGGTAGTGGAAGTGCCCCTTGGGCGGCAGATCCGCCGCGGCATATCTGCGCATCATCGTATCGCATGCCGCCTGGGCATACTGAAGCGGGGTCATGGACATTCCCTCCTCTGATCCGTCTCTTATGCGCCGGCTGCCTCGCGCAGCGCGCGCTGCGTCGCCGCATCCGCCACGCCGCTGGGCTCCAGGCCCTGACGTTGCTGGAACGCGCGCACGGCCTGCTCCGTCACCTCGCCGAAATAGCCGGTCTGCTCGCCCTCAAAGTCGCCGGTCGCGGTCAGCCAGCCCTGCAGCGTCGCCACCGCGCCGCACTCAGCGCCGCGCTGCAGCGTCGTGCCCACGACAAAATCCCGCGTGAGGCCATAGCCGCGAATGCTGGCGTCGTCCAGGCGGTAGGTGTAGCGCTGCACGTTCGTCGGTTCGGGGCCGAGGATCTTGTTGTTGCCCTCGATCGTATGCACGAGGATCGCCCCATCGACGTCGCGCGAGAGGTATTCCACAATGCCCACGTGGTCGATACGGTTGTACTTATACCACTCAATGTAGATCAGGTCGCCGCGGCTGGGGGTATAGGGGCGCTCGGCGACCGCAACGCCGTCCTCCCAGTACCACTGCTCACCGTATCCGGTCAATTCGCCCGTGATCGTGACGTAACGTCCCCGGCCGATAAACCAGTCCACGCCCGTCTGGCACTCCGCCTGCATGGGATAGAGCACGTCCAGCAGCTGCAGGCCCGTTCGCTCGCCAGCCTGCTGCGCACACCAGGAGACGAACTCGGAACACCACTCCTTGTAGGCGCCGCCTGCCCATTCGCCGTACTTGCTGTAGCCGCCCGGCGTGGCGGTATAGCCCAGCTCCTCCACGCATACCGCAAGCACCGCCTCAATGCCGGCCTCCCGCCCGTCCTGGGCGGTCGCCTGCGCACCGGGCGTATACAGCGTGAGCAGAAGCGCAAGCATACAGATCCATCGTTTCATGGCTTTCCCTCCATGGTAACAGGTCATGATGACGCGGATCCAAACGCAAGGCCGACCCGCTCAATATCCTATTGTAACATGCAACAGCGTCCCTGTCAAAGGAGCGCGTCAAATGAAAAAAGCGCCCAGACAAACGTCTGGGCGCTTTCTCATTGGGATCCGGCAGCGACCTACTCTCCCGGGCCGTCTCCAGCCAAGTACCATCGGCGCACAAGGGCTTAACTTCTGTGTTCGGTATGGGAACAGGTGGATCCCCTTCGCCATTGCCACCGGAAGTCCTGCGGGCCTCGGAGCTTCTCGCTCCGCACACCCTGAAAACTGCACACCCGAATTCCGCACATCTCGCTTCTCAACCACTTCTTGGTCTCTTTCTCGAATCCTTTTGGATCAAGCCCTCGACCGATTAGTATCATCAAGCTCCAAACGTTACCGCTCTTCCACCGATGACCTATCACCTGGTAGTCTTCCAGGGGTCTTACTTCTTTCGAATGGGACACTTCTTCTTGAGGGGGGCTTCACGCTTAGATGCCT
>CALVNS010000009.1 GCA_944349855.1 uncultured Eubacteriales bacterium
CTGCGCTCCAGGGCGGCGGCTCCGGCCCACGTCGTGTACCGGTACGGCGCGGATCGGGAGCGGGCAGCAGGAGCAGGGCCAGCACTGCGGCAGCTCCGGCCCTGGGCAGCGGCAGCAGGCAGCCAGGGCCGCCGGCGTCTGGCCATCCATGCAGCAAGAGCGCGAACGGGACAAAAAGCCGGAGCGGGCCAGAATGGCGGGCGGCATCAGGCAGCGATCCAGGGCAGCAGCTCCGGCCCACGTCGGGAACCAGGGCGGGCCGGATCGGCAGCGGGCAGCAGGAGCAGGGCCAGCGCTGCGGCAGCTCCGGCCCTGGGCAGGCGGCAGGGCTTTCCCGGATGCGCTGCGGGTGTGCGCGTGTGGGCCTCGCTGCGCCGCTGACAGCCGGTGCAGCCCTCGCACGCGGGAACATATATCGCGCACGCGCCCGTTGCCACCGAAAAAAAATTTTTTGATCCCCCTAAAGGGGGATCACACACCCCGAAAAAACGGGTTTTTCCGAAACAGGCCCGGAAACTGTGCTATGCTTTTGCCATCGACACCGGCGGCCCGCACCGCCAACCACCACACCGACGACGCAAGGAGGCACACACCATGAGCGAAAACACCACCCGCTGCACCTTCACCCGCGACAGTTTGACCATCGACGGCATCACCCGCCCCGCTGAATACAGCGTTACCCCCGCCGGAACCGTGTTCGTGTTCGTGGCCGTGGACGTAGACGGGCAGGAGCGCAAGGTGCGCATTAAGATTCCCGCCGACGATCCCAGGCACGCCGCCGCCCTGGCTGCTGCCCAGGAGCCGGAGCAGGCCCAGCCGGAGCAGCCCGCCCAGCCGGAGCCGGAGCAGCCCGCCCGCGATCCGAAGCAGGCCCGCGGCCCCGTGCCGGACAAGGCTTTTATCGGCCTTGAAATCAAGGGAAAGGGCTGGAAGATCGTTTTCGATGGCAGCTATGACCGTACTCGCGTAATCTTCAAGCGCAAGCCCAGCAGCGCAGCCCGCGAAGCCCTGGACAAGCACGGCTTTTTCTGGTCGCCTGCTATGCAGTCCTGGAACAAGAAACTCACGCACAAGGCATTCCGTGCCGCTCAAGCGCTGGCCCTGGAGCTGCGGACGATCTGCGGCTGATCTCAGCCCGCCCCGAAAAAATTTTCCGTCGGGGCTTGACATCACACACAACACCGTGTAAAATACAAGCCAACACCACACAACACCGTGTAAACAACGACCGCAAACGCAAGGAGGATAACACCATGGCAAACTTTGACATTTACGCCGCTATCACTGATCGCATCATCGCCGAACTGGAAAACGGGATCATCCCGTGGCACAAGCCCTGGACAGGCACGACCACCGGCGCAATCTCCCGTGAAACGGGCCGCCCCTATTCGCTGCTGAACCAGATGCTCCTGGGAACGCCCGGAGAATATTTGACCTGGAACCAGGTCAAGAAGGAGGGCGGCAGCGTCAAGAAGGGCGCGAAGGCCAAAATGGTTGTGTTCTGGAAGGTGTACCCCCGCGAGAAGAAGAACACCGACGGCCAGACCATCACCGACGCCGAAGGAAAGCCCGTCATGGAGGGCCTGCCGGTGCTGCGCTACTTCAACGTGTTTCACATCGACGATTGCGAAGGGATCAAGCCCAAGTACACCGCCGAGAACACCAAGCACGCCGACCCGATCCAGTACGCCGAAGAAACCTTTGCCGACTATGTTTCCCGCTCTGGTGTACGCTTTGAAAACGTTCGACAGGATCGCGCCTATTACAGCCCGTCCCAGGATTTGATCCGGCTGCCCCTGATGGAGCAGTTCCCCGACACCGCCGAATATTATTCCACCCTGTTCCACGAAGCGACCCACTCCACCGGCCACGCCAAGCGCCTTGACCGGCTGCCCAAGGATGCAATCGCCGCCCATTTCGGCAGCGAAGAATACAGCAAAGAGGAGCTTGTTGCCGAGATCGGCGCGGCCTCCATCCTGAATGTGCTGGGCATCGAAACCGCAGGCACCTTCAAAAACTCCGCCGCCTATATCCGCTCCTGGCTCAAGGCACTCAAGAACGACAAACGAATGATCGTCAGCGCCGCCGCCCGCGCAGAAAAGGCCGTCAAGCTGATCCTGAACACCGCCGAATAACGCCCCGGAAACATTCCGCCCGATGATGGGCCGGGTGGCCCCCGGCCCGAAACGCCGCAAGGCGTCGCGGATAGCCGCACAACAAACGCAAGGAGGACAACACCATGACCACCAGCCCCGCCGCCGTTTACAACCGCCTGCACGCCATCGACCGCACCGGCATGAGCGCAGAGGCCCGCGCCGAGATCGAAAGCATTATGTTCTGCATCATGCACGACCTACGCGCCAGCGTCGCCAGGACTACCGAAGCCAATGCCGCGCGAATGATCGCCGCCATGCTCAAGGACAACGCCAAGCGCAGCAACCGCGAAGCCCTTAATTATACCTGGATCATGGAGCAGGACGGAATCAAATTCCAGTGCGCAACCGACGGTTTCAGAGCATTTCGGTTCGTCAAGCACCTGGACAAGCTGCCCGCCATGCCCGACGACGTGCAGCCGATCAACCTTCAACTGCTGTTCGATCAGAACAAACCGCGCTGCAAAATGCCGGTTCCCTACATCGACCGCGCCGACGTGAAAGCCTTTATTGAATTGCAGTACGCCGAGAGCGGAAAAACCCCGGAATGGGACTTAGGCCCCGGCCTGCCCGCTGTCAACGCCGTGTATCTCTACGAGCTGCTGACCATCTATCCGGACGCGAAACTGTTCGCTGATCCCGAAAGCACCCTGCATCCCGTCTACGCCGTGTCCGAGTTCGGCGACGCGCTGTTGCTGCCGATCCGATCCGCCGCGAAGCAGAAGCAGGAAGCCGCCCGGAAGATTCTCCGGGACGCCGCCCAGGATCGTGACACCGTTTCCCTTGACCAGTTCGCTACAATCTCCGCAGCATTCGCAGCATAACGCCCCGAAACCATTTCAGAAGCCGCGCCGCCCCGGCAAAAGGGCGGCAGAAGGAGGACACAATGACCACGTTCCTTTCCCTGTTCATCGTGCTTGACATCGTGTACATGGTTTACATGCTTTCCCGGCCCGCTGCCGCCCGCCGGAAGATGCAGCGAGAGAAGGAGCGCCAAGCCGCCGAGCGTCAAGCCAAGGCCGAAGCCCGGAAGCAGGAGCAGGCCGCCGCCAAGGCCAACAAGGCTGCCAAAGCGGTAGCGCAACCGCCCAGGAAGCGCGGCAGGCCCCGCAAGAATCCGCCGAAGCAGCCCGCCGCAGCCCGCAAGCAGGCCAAGCCCGCCGCGCCGGTCCCGGCAGAGCGGCCCGCGCCGGTCCCGGTGGAGCCGAAGCCGGTAAACAACGCCCCGAAAACGGGAGCTTTCGCCGGTGAAGTGGTCGCCTTTACCGGCACATGTCCCAAGATGGAGCGCCGCTACATGGTTTCCCACGTCAACCGCCTGGGCGGGCAGGGCTACGATACCATAAACACCCGCTGCACGCTGCTGGTTGTCGCTGAGAATCCCGGCAGGAACCAGCTTGACAAGGCCGCAAGATGGAACGTCCCGACAATCACCTGGGAGGAATGGTGGGAACGCGCTTTCAACTACCCGGCATACGTCAAACCAAAGCCCGCCGAAGATGATACCGTAAGCCTTGACCAGTTCGCTAACCTGATCCATAACGCCGCGTAAACATTTGAGGAGGTAAGACACCATGTTCAGCACCGAAGAAATGACCCTTGACCAGTTCGCCGAAGCCATGAAGCCCCACACCATCACCGGCTACCTGATCGACGTGCAGAACGAAACCCACGGCCCGCGCACCATCGAAAAGAGCCTGCAAGGCTATTACAAGACCATCGGCTGCCGCCTGATCTCCATGCCGGAGCATCAGATCGGCGTGACCCGTGGCCGCTTCCACGGCAGACGCTACACCATCATTTGCGACGACGAAGCCCTGTTTGTGGATCAGCCCAAGATCAGCGCCATTGACAACCTGGGCCAGCCGATGCTCTGCGGAAACCTGTTCATTGTCAAGGTTGACGACCAGGGCGACACGGTAAGCCTTGACCCGGACGACATCAAGTATCTTGAGCGGTTCGTGCTGCTGCAAGGAACCCGCAAATTCCCCAGGGCTTATCCCATGCTCCATCAGTGCGAATACGCCCGATAAACATTTCAGACCGCCCCGCCCGGAGGCATCATATCCGGGCAGAAAGGGAAACACCATGCGTTATTACAAGTATACCGGCAATATCAGCGGCTACTCCATCACAAAACCAGGGGCCGTTTGCATTGCAGACCTCATGCTTTACAACAGCAACGACGATACCATTGCGCCGACACGAGTACAGGCGTTCGGCGAAATCGCCGAATACATCCACCGTCTCGAATGCACCGACGATGAGGAAAGATACCTTGAATGGGAGTTTTGCTTTGACGGGAATTTGTTTCTGCAATACATCATCATCCCTGCGTGTGATTCGTCCAACCGCCCAGCAAAGATCATCACAGGATCGCAAGTTGGCGATTCTTGCAAATCCGAGTTCAGAATCTTCGGAAATCCAGACCACATTATCACCAACCACCCGCAGGCCATGAGCCACGAAGAATATAGTGCATGGCTCAATTACAAGTACGACCACTTTTCCCGCAATTAACGCCCCGAAACTATTTCAGAAGCCGCGCCGCCCCGGCAAAAGGGCGGCAGAAAGGATCAATTATGAACGGTGAATACCTGGGATATATCCCCGACGAAGAACGTCTGACCGACCGCATGGAATAGTTGCGCGAGTACCTGGACAACTTCCCTGACGGCCTTGGCGCTGCGGCTGCCCGAAACGAGCTGCAACGGCTGGAAAACATTCAGGAACAATGGTTCATCTGACCAGGAAGTGAGGAGGTTTTACTTATGATGTATCAGATTCTCATGCTCAAGGATAGCGAGGAAGCAGCCGACAAGCGGTTCATGCGCTATGAATGGACGACGGCCCACGGCGGCGTTAATCTGGATGAATACGAAACCGTGTACACCGGCCAGATCGAACCGGCAGAAACCGCCGCCGAAACCCTGGAAGCACTCTACATCCTGTTCAATGTCAATCGCCCGGAAGATTACAGCGGGCGCAGCCTGAGTGTTTCAGACCTGGTGGCGCTGGATATCGGGACATACTACTGTGATTCCACCGGTTTTCGCAGGCTCGACGAACAACTGACCATCTTCGACCGATAAAGGAGTACAACGCTATGAAAACATTTGATTTGGGATTTGGCTGCCTGGGGAACGGTACAACGGTATGGGATCGCAACCAGAACACCGGCAGCGACTACAAGACTGTCGCCCATATCGCCGCGTATGGCGGCGTCAAACTCTACGATCAGCGCCTCAAGACCAGCCCGGAAGCCCTGTGCCGGATCATCGACATGGCCGGACGCCAGCAGCTCGACTTCTATCACTGGTGGTTCGGCCAGTGCCATGCGACACAGTACAGCCTTTTTTATGAATCCATGACCCTGCGCCAGCAGCTTGCAGAACGCGACGACTGGCCCAAGGAAAAGAGCGCCGAATGGATGTATCGCAAATACATCACCTTTGCCTGTCTGAATCAGGGCTACACCATGCCCGCCGAACTGGAAACCAGGTAACGCCCCGAAACCATTTTGAAACATGGGCTACTCGCAATAGCCCTTGAAATAACAAAGGAGGATTACCCCATGAAGAACATCGCTCGTCGCATCATCAACACCCTTTTCCCGGCTCACAGGAACTACACCGCCACCATCGCGTACTCCGGCCTGATCTACCGCATCAACATCGAAGCCCCGGACGAGCGCCGCGCCCGTATGGAGCTGGACAGAATCGCCGATGATGGCTTTGTCATCGACTTCTGCGAGGCATAACGCCTCAAAACCATTTGCCAGCCACAACACCGTGTGCTATAATAATGCGCAGCAAGGAGGGAAACACCATGAGCAAGCACTACGAGCAGCGCAAAGAAGCCAACGCCCGATGGGCCGCCAAAAAAGAGCGGTTCTACATGTACCTTGACCCGGAGGACAAGGAGGACTTTGCCGCCTACGCCAAGGCCAAGGGCGAGAGCTTGACCGCGTTCCTGATCCGCTGCGCCAAGGCAGAAATGGAGCGTGACCCGCTTCCGGCAGGGGATGACATTGTGCTGGATGATCCGTTCGACGATCTGTAAACACAACGCCCCAGGAACATTCCAAAGAGAACCTTTTCCGAAATGGAAAGGGTTCTTTTTTATGCCCTCGCGCCCTGTTCCGTGGCTTGTCATAATGGGAGATTGTGTTAAACGCGATTTGAAAAATTTCTTTCCTTAATATGCGTGTGTTTTTTGACGTGGTTTTGGACCTCCTGTTTTACCATGCCTTTTTATGACAACTCAGCGCTCGATCGGAATGAAAAGGGTCTTGTAACTACGCTTCGAAACCATTTCCGAACATAAAAAAAGAGCGCCGGAGCGCATTGCTCCGGCCGGTTGAAGAAAAGGCGTTATCTATTACCCCCTGTACGCTTATGGGCGTCGTACTCCGCAAACGTGCACACACGCTTGAATATGGCTTTGTGATTGACCCATCGAGCCAGCGCTTTCATTTCCGCCGTCGGCTCCATGCTGTGCTCAAAGTTCCGATAGGGCTGCGCGAATACTTCTGCGCCCATGTTTCGCAACGCAATGGCTCTCCGTTCTGCGGATTCAATATCCTTCACCAGCAGATACACGAATACCCGATACGGTTTTACACCCGAATCCGTCAAATATCCAATGGCTCGCCGTACGATTTCCAGCATCGCATCCGTGTCGCAGCTCATACGGATAAAACGAATCCATTTGAGCCTTGCCAGCAGCCCGGCAACCTCCGGCGTTATCAGGCGAGCATCGAGGCCCTGGTTAAAGTCTATCCGCACATTCTGACCAACCATGCTTCGCATCTGCTCGATCCCATGTGTGCAGGCCAGTACATTGTTATCCATGAAAACAATATCCCGGCTGTCCGGACGCTGGACCTGCTGCCAGGTACGGTATGGACGTATAGTTCCTTCCTTCTTCGGGACAATGCACCATGGACAGCGCCTAATGCAGCCCCTTGTCAGAAATCCTATGGCATGGTCGCACTCCGGGTATATGGAATAGTCCGGCTCCATTGCGTCTATCTCCTCTGGCAGCTCGCCGTATATCCCATAGCCGGTCCCGCCTTTGATGGTGTCCGGCGGCAGATAGGCGCACTCCGGCGTGAATGTGAATACCTTGCTGGAATATACCCGGTCGAATGGGAACATCGGCGTCCACCATTCCACGATATCACCCTGCGCCTTGTGCCACGCGGCTATTTTCATCAGCGCCAGGTTGGGAAAGCCGGTCTTATCGCTGTCGTGTAATCCGACATGCACGCTCACCGCCTCCCCGTCAGATTGAATTTCATGAGGCTTTCGTCGATCTCCTCCTGGATCACGCCAATGTAGATCAGCGTTTCCCGGCGGGAGGAATGGCACAGAATCCTTTGCAGGCTCACCACGTCGCCGGTCATCTTGTAATAGTGATAGCCGAAGGTCTTCCGCAGCGTGTGGCAGCCGATGTGATCCTGAATCCCGGCTCTTTTGGCAATCGCGTTGATGATCTGATAGGCCCGCTGCCGGGTGATGGGGCGTACCTTGTGCGTGGCGGCGTCCCGCTGCTTGCTTTGCAGGATGTATTCGTCCCCGGGACGACCGGCCAACAGGCGATTGATCACCCGTCTTGCGTGCGGATTGATAAGGATGCGGGCCTCCTTGCCAGTCTTTTGCGCCCTGATCTCGGCATAGTCTTTGCCCCGCAAGTCCTTTACCTTGAAGCGCCGTATGTCTGATATGCGCAGGCTGGTGTTGAATCCGACGATCAGCAGCAGCTCCCAGCAGACTTCTCCCTTTTTCCTGTTTTTATCGTGTTCGCGGGCAATGGATAGGCACTTGTCCAGCACTTCCATGTCCCGGATCGGCTGCACCGCTTTCATTGCGTTTTCACTCCCATGTAATATGACAAATCAAAAGGGCCAAATAAAATCACCCCCGGCCATTTCGCATGCCGGGGGTGCGCGCTATGCCGTCATAAGAAAGGCGACGCCGGTTTTACTCGGCGTCGCCAGCTTCGGGCGGCTGTTTCTGCTCCACTTCCTCCGCCGTGTCTGCGCCGGTTTCCTCGTCATGAAACATGTAGTCGATCAGGTATCTCCTGGCGGCCTGTTCGTCGGTCGGCATGTTGTCAGGAAGGGCGAGACCGTTTGCTCTCGCAAAGCCGACAATCATTTCAAGCGGCCAATGGGTGATTTCCATATCAGGTTCTTCGTGGTCCAGCTCTATGACATCCTCAACCGCTACGCCGGGAAGGGTATGGCCTCCTTGCCATTCCTTGAGCTTGTTCCACAGGTCATACAGGAAGTTCGTGCCGCGTCCGATGGCAATGCCGGTCAGGGCGTAGAACACATACTCCACCCATAGCGGGTAGGCGATGTCCACCACATAGGCCAGCATATTGATCTTGCACGTCACGGCCAGCAGGACGCCCATCCCCATGGAGACGTACTCGCTCACCGTCAGCTGGGTTTCGCCCTTCGTCCAGATGGGCTTGAGCGCATTGACAATCGCCTCAATGAACAGGGCAATCAGGATCACGTCGGTCATTTCAAGCAACATGGTATTCCCTCCTAAAAGCGTGATGTATGAAAAAGAGCGGGGTTGCCCCCGTTTCCGGCCCGCCCATTCTTCAATGGATTGGATTTTCCTTTCTCAAAGAAAGCTGTTGTTTCGCTGGCACTCGCGGTAGAGTTCGAGGATGTATTTGTACTCGGCGTCGAACACGCCATTTTCATCCCCGTATTTTTTTAGCAATTTGTGGTACTTCTCGTTCAGGGAAATGATGTGCTGGAACTCGTCCTTCGTGTGCTTGATGTGGTTCCGACAATCGTTGGCGAAGTCTAATACTTCCCAACGAATGCGGTCCATCTCATTCTCGTCGATGGAATGGCGCTGCTCGTCGGCTCGTTTCTCCAGACCTGCGATGCGTTCAAGCACTTCGCCGTTAGCTGCTTTGCCAATCCACTTGCAGATCGCCGTGAACGGACTGCACTTGATCGCGGGGGTAAACTGTACGAACGTCCCCAAGACGAACAGCACGAACGACCAATGTTCCAAACACCAATCAAAAATCATCTTGAGCGTGGTTTCTTGCTGCATGGGTATCATCCTTTCTTGCCCATGGGGTCATGGGCGACGCGCCCATGCGTGTCCAATCAGATTGTTTTCACGGTTCAAGACTCGTTTCGCCTGTCCAGATGGCGCGGGGGCGAGCGCCGTAGGCCACACTCGTGTAGGAATGCGAATAGTGGCAATGCTCGTAGCCGAGGCCCACGAGGCCGCCGTCGTTGTAGTAGCCGCCGCGCCGGGGGAAACGCTCGTCTGCCGTGAACTGCATATAGTTGTATCCCTTCATGGTGCTGCCCTGCGTCGGGAACAGCCCCAACTCGCGCACGATGTAAGGGATGTGTGGGAGGTTGGCGCTGTTCACGGCAAGATCCTTGAAGTACGTCCCGCGATATTCGTTATCGTAGGTGGGAATGGCCGTGTCCAACGTGATCTTGCTGTTCAGCCAGTTCCAGTGCAGCGTTCCCGTCGTTCCGGGTGCCACGAGGGTATATCCGTCGTCGCTGGCGTTGGGCAGAATGGCCTTCCACGCTGCGCTGGTGGATGAGAGGTCGGCGTCCGGGCTGGCGGCGTTGTTGTTCTCAAGGATTTGCAGCTCATTGCCCACGATGCGATAGCCGTAGTCCTGCTCAAACTGGTTGCCCACGATGTCGCACAGGCTGCCCGGCGTGCCGTCCAGATACCAGTCCAGAGGACCGGACCCATTCAGCGTCAGAATCAGGTTGTTTTGGCCGGTGTCGTGCATGTCCGGGTATGCCTCGATACCGCCGATCTTTTTGATGCGCTCCCAGTACATCGGGGAGATGTCCGGGTTCAGCTCCGCGCTGGTTGTGTGCGCTTTGATGCACTCGTACAGCCACCCACGGAACCCGCGCGTGTTTCCCACGCTGACGCTCTTGCCAAGCTCGTAGCGCGTAGCATCCTTGTAGCAATGGCCGTAGTCGCTGTTGCCTCCGGGGTTCCACCCGTGTTTCTGCGCGAGCAGCAGGATAAATCCACGGTCTGCCACCGTCATGCCCGAAACGCCGCCGCCGAACGTCCTGATCTGGGAAAGAAACTGGTCTGCCGTGCGCGTATGCGCAGGCGGCATGTTCGGTAGGCTGTACAGCGTTCCGCCGTCCGATCCAGAGCCGGTAAGGGACGCCGCCTTGAACTTGCCGAGCAGGATATAGTCCTGCTCCTGTCCGTTGATGATGAATGCCGGATGCGTATGATCCGGCAGAGAAGCGTCGAGGTCGCTGGACTTCA
The DNA here is from genome assembly GCA_944349855.1 of uncultured Eubacteriales bacterium. GTDB lineage: Bacteria > Bacillota > Clostridia > Christensenellales > Aristaeellaceae > Beduinella. The sequence goes on from CALVNS010000009.1 coordinate 10,457, forward strand.
TCTTCGGGAACCGCACGAAGATGCTGGGGTTTCCGTCCGCGTCGTATTTGACGACGTTATCGTACTGACGCGCCAGAAATTCGAGAGGTGAATTCAATTCAATCACGCTCCTTATGTGCTGTTCACGCCAGATCGAGCACCTCAAGCACTTTGTCGAGCTGCTCGGGCGAAAGCCCCTTGAACGTCACGTCGATGATGATCTTTCCGTCTTCCGTTTCATTTTCGATGATGTCCGGCATTTCAGGAGTGTTTTCTTCCGGCTCGTCCACGTCCGCATCTTCAATAGGCTTGCGATCCACGAGATACTTACCGTCGCAATAGCCTTCCATGCCGTTATAGCTCACCTTGCACCAGCCCGCTCCGACCTCCTCTTCAATGGTTACCGTCGTGCCGTCTTTAAGCTTCGCAAGGCTCTTGGACTTTTTGGTATTAGACCATAAATTGATTTGGCCATCATACTTGGTTTTAACAACCGCCGTATACATAACGCCTTCCTCCTTCTCCTCTCCAAGTGCCGCAGCAATATCCGCGCGCAACCTATCCATCGTATACGGTTCCCATGGCGTCCCCTTTTTCCCCCACCAGTGCGTGACGTCGGAATGGTTGTTTGCGATTCCCATTTTGTGCGCTTCCGCATGGCACACGACGTCCCACGATGAAATGCCGTACATTTTGCACAGCTCCGTGCATAGGTACAGCGTCTTCTCGTACAGATTCTTTGCGTTCTCGTCCGTGTCCTTGGACGGCTCGCAGATCTCAAACTGGATATGCGTGTAGTTGGCGTCCCCTGCCGCCAGCCAGCAACGCACATCCCACGGCAGCGTCTGCCAGATACCGTCCGTATCAATCAGTGCATGCGCCGCCTTGGATGACGTCTCTGTATCCCACGGGCTTCCTTGTCCCCATCGTGTGTGCTTGGTCCCTTTTACCGCCGTGCTGTGGACGACAATGCCGACCGGAGTCGTAGCTCTCGGCTCCGTCATACATCTGTTTTTCGTGTACGGCTCCCATACAATTTTCTCGCTCATAATATCCTCCTTTTATTGATTCTCCGGCATTTGCGGCCACTTGACCCGATCCGGGAATCCTTCCTGCTGCGGCAGATCGCGCAGCGCCTGCCGGTATGCCGCCCACGCTGCCCGCGATTCCTGACTGCACGGATAGTCCGGCATCATCCGGTAGTCGCAGGCCGCAAGCATTCCGTCCCGGATCGCGCGCGCGAAGAGCGTGTCCACCCGCTCTCCGTCCCGGTAGAACACGCCGTCCGCATACGTGTCGCCGATGTTCACCGGCACGTTCTCCGGCGCGTCCGCCAGCGTCACGCCTTCCAGCTGCTCGTATTCCGACCGGCTCATGCCGCCCAGTTCAATGATGTTCTGCACCACGCCGTCCTTGATGACGTAGACCATATGCTCCCTCCTTCGTTACAGATACCGCCACGCGCGCACCGCCACCAGCCCGCTTCCGCCCGCTGCGGAGTTGTCCGCCTGGTCGTCCGAGCCTCGCCCGCCGTGCCCGTAGCCCGAACCCGCCAGCGCCGCACCGCGCGCGTCTTTTCCCACGTTTCCGCCGCGCCCGCCCGCGCCCGGCGTTGCGCCATACGATCCTCTGCCTCCGTTTCCGCCCTGTGCCTTCAAGTATCGCTGTGTTGCCGGGTCGCTAAAGCAGTAGTACTCGTCCGTATTTGCGCCCGTGCCGCCGACGCCAGCGCCGTCTTTGCCGGGTACATCCCAGTTTCCACCCGCGCCCGCCGTGCCGTTCGTGCCTTTATAACTGCCGCCGCCTCCGCCGCTGACGCCGTAGGTGCCAGTGCCCGTGCCGCCGCCCGACGTGTTCAGGCCAGGTCCACCAGACAGCGACGTGTTGGACGAGGCTCCTGATGCTCGTCCACCACCGCCTCCTCCAGCGCCGCCGCTGCCGCCTCGATGGTTTTCGGGGATGATCCAAGCCGGGGTATGCACGATGCCGCGCTGACCGCCGCCCGCGGACACCAGCGATCCGAAGCTCGACGCGCCGCCATCCACGCCTGAACGGCTTTGATTTCCAGCCGGCGCGGATTCAAGCCCCCTCGCGCCGCCCGCGCCGACCGTGACGGCCACCGCCGCTCCCGGCGCGACCGCGACGGCAATCTTGTGCGAGATATACCCGCTGCCACCGCCGCATCCTCCTCCTCCATCTCCGAAGCGCGCGCTCCCGCCTCCGCCTGCGCCGATGCACGTCACATCCACGCGCTCGGCCCACCACGGCACGGTGTACGTTCCGCTGGACGTGAAGTAGCTGTCCACATGCTGCGGCGCGTGGGCAGTCAGCGTCACGGCGCTGGACGCCGCCGAGTCGAATCCTGCGACCGTGCCCAGCGCCTTGACGGTGAACGCGTAGCTCGCGCCGTCCGTGGCCGGGGCCGTCACGACCAGCGTGGTCACGCCCGCCGCGACGGTTGTGAAGGCCGCTCCGCCCCGGTAGATGGCGTAGCCCGCAACCGGATTGTTCGTGCCGCCCGCAGCGGCGCTCCACGAGAACGTCGCCTGTCCGGAGAGCTTCACGTCTTGTGCCGACAGCCATACGCTCGCGGGCGTCGCCACGTTCGTCACGACGCTCGTCAGCACCGCCGACGCCACCGATACCGGCGAATCAAAGCCCGTAATCGTGCCCTTTGTCCGCACAGTGAACGTGTAGCTCCCGTTCTGCGCGGGCGACTGTACCGCCATGCTCGCCTGTGTCACGGTTCCCAGCAGCGCCCCGTCCCGGTAGACCTCGTAGCCAGCGATCGGGTTGCCCGCGCCGCCCTGCGCGCCGGTCCATGAGAGCGTCGCCGTCTGCCCGAATCCCACATTGTTTGCGCTGAGCGTCAGCTGCGTCGGGGCCGTGCAGGCCGTGACCAGCGCGCCGCCGTTCATCACACGGCAGAAGGTCGCCATTTACACCACCTCCGAAATCAGCGCCACCAGCGTGAACGCCTCCGCCGGCTGCGCAAGGCATACCAGCGTCAGCGTGTCGTTGGCGTCCACGCGCAGGCCCGCCAGCAGCACGTTTCCGATCTGCGCGCCCTGCACCGCCGCGTCCACGCGCTGCGTCTGGCTGTCCGCGACCGTGCCCGCGCACGCGACCGTCTTCTCGTACCAGCCCTGCGCGTTCTGCGTCCAGCCGTCCGCCGGTACGGAGAGCTCCACGCGGCCCGTCTGCACGAGCGCCCCGCTGCCGGAAGCCGAGAGCGCCCCTACGTCCTCGGCGGTCAGGTTCACTTGTCTGCCTTTCTTCCCGTTGACGCTTGCGACCACATCTTCCATCATGTGTGCCAAAATGAGGGTACAGAGCCAATCGTAGGCGACGCTGAAATGCAGAAGACCCGTTTCGATGTTGTTGAGGTTGATGGCGTTAATAGGCGTCCCTTGCTGGAGCACTTCTCCAATGGAAGGGTTATGGGTCACGCTTCCGTCATCGTTTTTGACTTCGATGAACGTTCTTGGACGCGCTACAATGTGATCCCGCCATCTGGTTTTTTGATAGGCCACGTTTGAACCTCCTCTCCTTATTCCTCGATGATGGTAAAGCGGAATCTGTACAAGATGCCTTCCTGCACATCCTGCCGTGTGATGTTTTCAGCTTTGTTCGCCCATGGCACGCCGTTGTGGTCAAACAGCTGCACTTCCGTTACAGTGCTGCCGCCGATCACGGAATTGTCGATGATGAACGCTACGGCTACGCGCCCGTCGGAGAGAATCTCCCGGTCTTCAATTTCAGCCCTGTAGTACGTTTCGTTCGCCTTATACCGTGCATAGGCGATGCCGTCTTTCAGACAACTGCGCAGCGCGTTCATGGCCTCCTCTGTCAGCATGCTTCGTCCTCCCTTTCGTCCAACCCGTCAGCCTGCACAGTCAATACCTGTCACCTCCAGCCGCATGCCCGCCAGCGCATCTTCGCCGGCCAGGGGATAGACAATCGGATATGCGCCGCCCTCTCCGTGTACGGTGATGGTCGCGGCGCTTCCGACGGCAATGCCGTCCAGCACGCTTCGTACATTCTTGCTTGCGGCAACCGCCCTGCGCAGCCATGCTTCGTTCGCTTCGTTCCATTCGCCGGAGACGGTCACGCGGAAGTGGAAGGGATCGCCGTCATATTGCCAATACTCTTCCAGCTCCACCTGCTCGAAAAATCCCTCGAGAAAATTGTAAATCGCCTGCGGCGTGCCAAGGGCAGAGTAAAGCGGCGTTGCATCCTTGATCCAGCGCCGCTTGGTTTCGATATCCTCGTTGTGGTCGTACAGGCATCCCAGCTCCCAGGCCATTTCGTCCAAGCGCCATTCCGGCATCTTGTCGATGTTTTGCAGTATGTCAACGCCATTCTGAATGGTGTCGCACATGATCTGCAAGGCCCTTTCAATGGCCTTCGCCATCGCGTAACCGTTTTTGTCAGCCAAAATGAAATCAGGGAACAGCTGGTGAATCGAAAACTGCATCATGTACTCATCACCGCCAGCGTGATCGTGCCGAGGCAATGTGCATTCTCGGCAATGGGCGTGTATTCAACCGCGCCGTCGTTGAAGTGGCTGCCGTCGCCCCATACAACGCGGATCGCGCCGGCCTGATACAGCATCGCCATCAGCTTGTCCGGGTTAAAGGCCCTGCCGATGGTTTCATCCTGCCATTTCTGGTATTCGTCCACTGCTTCGGCAATGGCGGTCGTGATGTTGCTTCCAGCCTCCTGGGCATACTGCACTTTCAGCGCATACGGCATCTTCGTTGCGCGATGCACCTGTACACGGTCCGTCAGTGGGCGCACGTTCTGTGCGTTCAGCGCCGCATTTACGCTTTCAAGAATCGCGGCAGCCCCGGTATCGCTCGCCAGCAGCAGATAGACGCCAACCACGCCGTCGCCCAGGTTCAGCGCCCGTGCGTCCAGAATTTCGCTGGTCACATTCATAGCGGCGCTCTCGTATTGTACCTGCGGGCCGGTCGTGGTGTTGATCAGGCCGAAGGTGCGAATGCGCTCGCGGTAGGTGTCGTCGTCTTCCTCGTCCTGGCCGCCGCTTGCGTCCCGGATGGCGTATACGCTCAGGACTGCCGGATTGGGCACCATGAACTGCATTTGCGTCCCGGCAAGCAGGCCGTTGCCAAGGCCGCCGCTCTCGCGGCATACCACTTCGGCGTTGATGGTCTGCTCGTATCCGGTTTGCTCTACGTCCTCGGCCAGCAGATACAGGCGTTCGCCGTCGCCCGTCAGGGCCGTTCCGGCGGCGATGGTCCTGACCGTTCCGCTGGCCCGGAATTTGATCTCCACCGTACAGGTGGCCGCCTGTGCGGGGATGCGGATGCAGTTGCGCTTTTCGCCGTACAGGTCGAGATATTCGCCAACGGCGTAGCGCAGCGTGTCCATCCGAAGCGCAGCGTCAACGCCAGCAAATACCTGGGTGATCATGGCCTGCACGCCGCGCAGCAGCATTTCCTTTTCGTCGCCGGGCCATAGAATATCGCCGCCTGCTTCAACGTAGGCAGCAATCATCTCTTTCCAGATTTCTTCGGTGTCGTACGCCAGATAGTGAATCTCGTTATCCACACTGCTCACCTCCATATTCGTCCGCCACGGTTTTGGTATGTCGCAGGTCCAGGCGGCTACTCGCCGATGGTCACGTCAATGGTGACGGTGATGACCGCTTCGCCGTTCTCATCGAGGGCGCAGTCCGCGTCTACAACTTCCACATCCGGCTCCCACAGCATGATCCTGTCCAGCTCCGGCAGCAGCTTTTCTTTCAGCTCCGGCATGGGCAGATTGTAGTACGCAGGATCGATGCCGCGATAGCGGTCATAGGGGACTTCGCCCATCCGGCACATCAGCAGGTTCTTTGCGTTCTGGATCGTGCGCAGGATCATATCGCTGTTGCACTCAAAGTCAATCGGCGCAGGCTGATTGGTGATCTGATACTGTGCCATTCTCTGCCCCCTCGTCACTTTTTCAATAGCACTTTCGTGCCCATGGATGCCCTTTTCGTCGTGGCGGAAGCCTTGCTCGCAGCCTGTACGGCTGCAACGGCGCTCTTCAGCGCGCCGGAAGCCTTGCCTGTCGCAGTGGAGCCGGTGGTCTTGCCCGACGCAGACAGATCCTTGGAAACCTTGTCCGTGACCTTTTGACTTCCGGAAATCTTGGTGGAGGATGTTCTGACGCTGCTCTTTTTGCTGCCGGACGAGCCGGACGCGGAGGAGCTGCCGCCACTGCCGCTTGAGGTGCCGTCGTACTTGGCGCACTGCTTCATGGTCAGCTTCACCTTGCAACTGATCCATTTGCCCCCGGGTGCTATCTGCGTTTCGCTCACGGATGCCTCGGTCAGCATGAGCTGACAGGGGATCAGCTTTTTCCCGGCCAGGTAGAAGTAATTCTGCGCGCCTGCACGGGCTTCGTCCACGAATTGCAGCGCCTCGTTTTGCACGTCGCATCCGGTCAGGGCGCTCAACTCCGCTGTCAGCGAGACCTCGGCAGGGTTGCTGTTCTTTCGGGCGACGTATTTTTGGCCGTCGCCGGTCTTGTCCTCGGTTTCGCTGCTGCCCCTGATGGTCAGCCCGGTAAAGCTGCGGATCAGATTCGGCGATACCGTGAAGGCGTGCCCGTTCCAGGAACCGATCTCAGCCATCCATCATCACTCCTTCCATGGGGCCGTGCCGGGCGTATATTCGTTTTCCTGGTCTTCTTCGGTGGCCTCAACGACCGGCAGGGAGAGCACCTCGTCTCCCGTGAATACCAACCGGCGTGCATACCCGGGATTGGCGTTCATCAGATCGGCGGCGTACTTCTCGCGGCCATAGATGTTCAGTGCCACCCCGTCGAAGGTCTCTCCTGCGCTGCAACGGTACAGATACCCGCTCAATTCAACCACTATGCGTACACCTCCACGTCGTCGCGCATCTGCTTTTCCTTCCACCATCCATCCAGCCGTTCCTTGTCCTCGAGCAATTTCTGCTCCACGCCGTTTGCGTCCGCCGCGATGATCGTGGGGGAATAGATGATCTGTGCGGGCGTGCCGCCTCCTGCGTTCAGTCCGCCGTTTCGCATCACCAGTTCCGGCCAGGTGAAGCCTGCCGCCTCGCGGGCTGCGTTGAACAGGCTTGCCACCCGGTCGGTGTGTTCCTCCGGGATCGCCCATTCAGGACCGGCCTCGCCAAAGATGGACGCCTCGCTGGCGCGTCCGCCGCCGGCATACTTTGTCAGTTTGTTATACAGTCCGCCGCCGCTGGTTACGGCGCGTACCGTGGCGCTGAGCACGGGATCGCCCCATCCTGCGTAGAGGGATTCCCGCGCGGCGCTGCCCGTGTTGGAAGCGTCCTGCGAGATGCCGGTGGAATCAATCGTCGCATCCAGCTCCGGGGTCCCATAGCCGTCCGCCAGGGCCTGCGCCGCCGCTTCGCCTGCCGCCGCCTGCGCGGGGACTGCTTCCGACGCCGCCTTCCCCGTGCCGTATGCGCCGAACTCCCCGAGCGGGTCGTATCCCGTTGCCTCGAAGTCGGCTTTGCGCATTTGGTAAAATTGCGCTTCCTGCCCCAGCGCGTACAGGTAGCCCATCTGTTCCAGCAGCGTTGCCACTTCCGGATTGTCGGCATACGGCTCAAACAGCTTCCTCAGCTCGCCCGATGCGCTATGGAAGTCAAACAGCTGGCCCGCAATATCATCCGTGAGTAAGCCGGCGGCGTCCAGTCCTGCCCAGTCCACGTCCTCGAGCGTTAAAGCGCCGGTCAGGCTGTTGCGCTCCATCGTGCCGATGTCGCCCAGCGCAGCCCTGAGAAACGGCAGGGCTTCCCCGAAATCGCTCTGCCCGATCAGCGCGTCCAATACGGCCATCGTGACCTGTGCATTGTCGTCCTTGTAGCCCTGAATCCTTGCCGCGTACTGAGCATCCATATCGGACAGAAATGCCGTCTTGTCCGCTTCGCTGTACGCTGCGCCGGTAAGGGGATTGATCCATCCCTGGCGGATGGCCTCGTCATAATAGACGCCCCATTTCGCCATTTCGCCGATGTGAGTCATCTCCGCGTCGGCCAGGTTGGCGTTCATGATCTCCGCCTGCTCTGCCAGGAAGGATTCGGCGCTGTCCCAGCTCACGCTTTCGGCTTTGTGCAGCTGCTTTGCAAGTTCTGCCGCCTGGTCGGCCTGGGCGGCAAGCGCCATGGCGTCGTTGTACGCCTGCATCTTCTCCATGATGGCGCTGTACTCGTTTCCGGTAATCACGCCGTCGTCCATGGCCGCGCCAAGCGTTTCTCCGAATTCCCGGCCAAGCTGCTCCGCCTGCCCGACGAGGTTTTCATACATCGTATCGGCAAGCAGGATTGCGCCCGCATACTCGCCGTCGCGTGCGGAGGCATCGGGACCGCCAAACAGCATCGTCAGGTAGCTTGCGCTCTTGTCAAAGCTCGCGCTGATGCCTGCAAGCAGCTCGTCGCCCATCGTCTCGCCCAGCGCGGCAAGGCGCTCCGTCTGCTCCGGTGTAAGGGTTGAGCCGGTGATCATGCTGGTCAGCAGCTCTCCGGAGAGCGTCGAGCCGGCCGTCTCAAAGCTTTCGACCGCCGTTTGCAGGGCGGCGTTGTAGCTGTTGATCTCGGCGTAGGCGTCGTTGAATGCGTCGCCAATGCCATTGACGTGTGCCAGCAGGGCGGTGTCGTCCAGCTCCATGTCGCCGAAGTGGGCTTCCAGCGTCTCTTCCTTCCAGGCGGCGATGCCCTTTTTCAGCGCGCCCACCGCGGCCGCAGCCAGCGTGAGGCCTGCGGCCCATCGTCCGACGGGTGTGAGCGCAAAGCCGATCAGCCTGAACGCCCCGGCCGAAACCATCAGCCCCGGGCCGGCAACGGCGATGCCCTCCGCCGCGCCGGTCAGCGCGTTCAGCGCCGTGCCGTCCATGCCCGAGATCGCGTTGACCAAGTCCGTCAGCCATCTGGCGGTCGCCTCGGCCTCCGGTGCGACGGCCTCGCCGATTGTCGCCTGGAAGGCGCTCCGTGCGGCGGTGAACGCGCGCAGCGCGCCGCCCAGGCCGCCCTCTATGGTGCCGGCCATGGATTCGGTATAGCCGGCGCTGTCGCTCTCGATCTGTTCCTTGTAGTCGATGATCGTGCCCAGCGCTTCCATCAGGTTGAGCGCCGTGGTGGTGGTGCGCTTGCCGAACAGGTTGCCCAGCATTTCGTTTTTGTCAGCCTTCGAGAGCGTGGAGAGGGATGCCGCCAGCTCGCCGATGATCTGGATCGCCGGTTTCAATTCGCCTGTCGTCGAATCGTAAACCGACAGGCCCAATTCGTTCATGGCGTCCGCCGTATTGGCTACGTCAATGCCGGCATCCTCCATGTAGGCTTCAAATTCTGCCCATTCCTCCTCCGTCACGCGCAGGGACTGAATCAGCTTGTCCTTGCTCTGCGTCGGCGCAAGCAGCGTCAGCATGAAGTTGCGCAGCTGCGTGCCGGCGTCCCGGCCCTGCATGTCTTCGCCGAACTGCGAGATGCCGCCCAGAATGGCGAGAATCTCGCTGCTCCCGCCCGCAAAGAACTGTGCGCCGCTGCCAAGCCGCTGCATGGACTGGCCCAGGGTGTCGATGTCGGCGGCGCTGATGGCGGCGGTCTTCGACATCTGATCGCTCAATGTGTTGGCGTACTCCATGGGCATGCCCAGCGCATTCAGCGTGTAGTACAGGTAGTCCAGGCTGTCGGCCAGGTCGATATTGGCCGCCGTCGCCAGGCTCATGACGGTGGGCATCAGCGTTTGGGTTTGATCCATGTTCAAACCCAGCTGCGCCATCATGACCTCGGCCTGAGCGGCCTGATCCATCGTGTATCTGCTCGACTGAGCGATGGTTTTGTTGTATTCGTTCAGGATGCGCATGGTCTTGTCGTCGTACTCTCCAAGCGCCTGCACTTCCCGCATGACGTCGTCGTACTGGACGTATTCCTGAACGCTGTCCTTCCCAAAGTCGATCATCTTCTGACTGAGTGCGTCGATGTGGTTGCCCACATTCATCAGCATGTCGCCGATTCTGCCAAACGAGTTGTCAACGCGACCACTGATGGAGATGATCGTCTGGAGGGTCTGCTGTCCCATTTTTCACCGCCTAACTGCGGCGATTGTTCAAAACGCCGCGAGGATCGCTCCGTGTCCGTCGTCAAACACGAAAAAATAAACGCGGTCGCCCACCTTGAGGGGCGCGCCGCTTACGGATGGGATTGCGGGCGTGACGATGCCGTCGCGTGTGAAGGACTGCACCTTGTAGCCGCCCTCGCACGCTTCGGCAATGATCCCGCGCTCAATGGCCGCGCCATAGTTTTGCATGATGGTTCCTTTCTCGTCCCTTGATCGTTTTGCTTTCTTTTTGTCGTTCAGCCGGAGCGATTGGGCCATGATCTATGGGATGCCGCTGATCCTGCCCAAAGGCATCATCCGATCGTTTCAATGCAGCGGAGCATCCTCGCCTTGCTCGTCCCGCGAATGAAGTCATGCTCCACTTCGTCTATCAGCCACTTGCCGCCCGCGTCGGTCGCGCTTTCGATGTCGATGCGCGTCATGGCCGTCATGCCGGCGTTGAACTCCATGCTGACGGTCAGCTCCTCCGCAGTACGGTTGTGGCAAAGCAGCAGGCCGTGCGCCCATCGGGCCGCCTGGGCGGCATCCACCGCTGGATGATCTGTGCATACTTCATGCTGGCCGTAAGGGGCGTCCGCGTCCTGTGCGGCTCCACTGGCGTAGGGGGTTTGGATGGCGATCCCTGCCAGCTTTGCGTCGTCGCGTCTCAGGTAGCGCGTGCCTGCCTGATCTGCGCCGATTCTGATGACCTGCGCCGCCGTCATGGCCTGCGCGTATTCAATGGAGATCGCGTTCAACCGTCCGTTCAGCGCTTTCAGGACCGCGCCTTCATATCGGAGAATCCGGCTCAAAAAAGCCGGTGCGCCCTCTTTGTTTCGAATCATGTAAGGATAGGCAATATCCTGTTCAATGCCAAATAGGGCGCTGTCCATTCCGCATTCTGCGGCGCAGGCATCCGCGATGTCGGCAATGCGCATGTTATCGTATGCGGCGTAGGCTTTGCGCCGCGCCGCGCTCGGCAGGCTCGTGGCGATGATTCTGTACTTTCCCGCCTCCGGGAGGATCGTGTTCAGAAACAGCATGCCGGTGCTGTAACCGCCCTTGTGAACTTCCAACACGTCGTCGCGCTGCGGCTTCCATCTGTACCAGGCTGCGGCATGTTCCAGCTCGATCTCCATGCTGTCGCATCGCCCGCCCGAAACGTCGCGGTGAATGCACTTCACCACGTCCACGTCACGGGTGATGTCCGTCCCTTCGTAGAACAGCTGCATGTTGCCGCCTCCTCAAAGAGCGGAGCGCCCATGCGGCGCTCCGCTCTATTTCTTGTTTCTGGATTCAATCACCGCGCGGATGGCGTTCACAAATTCATTGAACATCCTGATGGGCATGTCCATAAACACATTGATGGGCGTATGGCTTGCCATGGCGGCATCGGTCACTCGCCGTAGGTATTCCGCCCGGCTTCCCGTGCGGAAGTAGTCAAAAAAAGCGTTGCCACCTGTACCGCGCGCTGCGCGTCGGCAAGGCCGATCCGCTCCTTGATGTCCTTCGCGTCAACATCCGGCGTTACCTTGGCCGCAGCGGCGGCAAACAGACAAATCGCCTGTTTCTTGGTCACGACGAATACATTGCGGGCTGCCGGGTCGGAATCCATCGCTTCGGCGTATTCCCATCCGGTCAGCCTGGTAAAATCGTAGTGCAGAGCGGTAACGTCCTTGCTCCTCGCGCGGATCGGCGTCGCCAGCTCCAGCGTGCCCTTTGAGATCATGTTCAGCGTGATGGGCGCGGGCTGCTGGGCGGACGGTTCCTGGGGCTGCTCGTTCTGCTTCTTGTTTTCTTCACTCATGATCTTTTTTCTCCTTGCTTTTTTTGATTTGAGCAGGGCGGGAAAAGCGAAATGGTTTGCGCTTTTCCCGCCCCATGGGAGAGGGCGCAAGCCCGGCTCATTAGTTCAGCAGATTCTCAATCTGGTTGGTGTAGTCAACGCCGTTGAACTTGATGACGCCCGCCATCGCATCGATGATGGTCGTGACTTCGCCGTTGATCTCCTCCTCGTAGCGCAGCACGGAATATTTGTCCGTGCTGCCGAAGGGGTTGCCCGTTTCGATGTTGCCCTTTTCGGTGGACTTGTGAACGCAGGTAATGCGGAACTTGACGCTCTCATGCTCGATCTCGCCGGCGGCGACGTTATAGCGCTGGCGCACAATGCGGGTTTCGATGAAGTGTTTGCCGGGAGAGGCGAGGTACTTGCAGTTCACGCCGTTGTTGTGGCTCACGCCGAATTCCATCGCGTTCAGATGGGTTGTGTTGGGCATATCCACGTCCATCGCCATGCCGGAGGAGGAAATGGTGCTGGTGGGATGCTCAATCGTCGGCAGGCTTACGCTGGTTACGTCCTCGGCAACGCGCTCGTTGTCAATCACCCGATGGCCTTCGACGTTGTTATACACTTTGCTGGGCATCTCGGTTCGCTCCTTTCTTACGCCACGTCGGCGAAATAAGTCACAAAACCTTCATCCGTCCAGTTGACAATCGCGGTCAGGCTCTTGGCGAGCGGCGTGGTCGTCACGTTGAAGGTGAAGGAGTAGTCGCCGTTCATGATGTCGCTGCTGTCGTCGGCTTCGGCGTTCAGGTGGACGACGCCGTAGGTCAGCGCGCCGATCTTGACCAGCGCGTCGAGCCGGGTCTGCTCCTCGGCCACGATGGTCTTGATGTCGTTGGCGGTCAGCGGCTTGTCCACATTGCGGGTGCGGCGGTGCTGGAAGTCGTTGCTGATGTAGTACAGCATCATGCGGTTGGTTTCGCTCACGTTGATCTGGTCGCCATCCTCCTGGGTGTAGTCGGCGCTGTGGCATCCCCAGATGGCCCATCGGCCGCCCACATAAGCGGCAGAAGCGATTCCGTTCTTGTTGAGCTGGCTGTTGATGAGGGCATCGTCAAACACGCGGCCCGCGCTGTCCTCGCCCATGTACAGGTTGCCGATGATGGCGCATTCGGTGTTGCTGGCGGTCTTGTAGGGAATGCCGTCCTGGGCGACGAGGAGTTCCTGGAAGTTGGCCGCAGCCAGTACGGATAGGTGATAAATCTTGTCGTCCGTCCCCTTCGCCAGCGGGAAGTATACGGTTTCGTTGGACTTGTTGTAGCCGTTGGCATTCTTCCAGGTGGCAGCGTTGGCAAGGGTGACTTTCTCGCTCTGGTCATCGACAATCGGGATGTCGGCCATGACGTACACATCCCAATGGCTGTTCACCTTCTGACTGTTGTGAATCATCGCGCTATGCACGGCAGGGATGGAGGAGAAGCCGGGGGCTAGCAGGAAGGAGGGAATAAAGCCGGTCTCCTGGTAAACATTTTTGGTAGCGAAAAGGCCGGTATTTAGGCCCGCGCCGTCGGTCGCGCCGATCACGTCGTCAGCGTCAACGGCGGTCGCGTCGATGCTGTTGTAGGTGATGGTCAGGGCCTCAGTGCCAAGGCCACCGCTGGTGATCTCAGCGATGGTCAGCAGCTTCTTATTGAAGTCGTACTGAACAGTGTAGTCCGTGCCTTTGGTCTTGCCGGTCACGGCCACGGTGTCCAGAATGATGTCGCCAGCATTGGCGATGGTCACGCGGCCATTTTCGGGGGTCAGGTTGGCAGTGCCAGCCTCCGCAGCCTTGTGGGTCGCGGGATCGAGAACGTTAATCAGCACCAGGGGGCCGACGGCCTTGTTCTCAAGATGGGCGTGCATCGCTTCGCACAGGGTATACTTGTCCCACTCGTCGCTGTAACCAAAATGCTTGCGGGCTTCCGCAATGTTGGTCACAAGAATGGGGCGGTTCACGTTGGCAGCGCCGCCGGCCACGGTATGAACAGGTGCAGTGCCGACGTAGACGATGGCGTTCTGGCCCTTGATGGCAACCTTCGTGCCCACGGACTGGATTGTGCCATATGCGCCATGGAGATAGTCAGCCATATTGTTTTGTCCTCCTATTTCAGAAAATTTTCAAGGCTATTGTTCACGCCTTCTTCTGCATAGCAGGAGAAGTCCACCGTAACAAAGCCGTAGTAGAGGGGCCTCTTGTCCACAACGAAGCTCTGATCCGTATACAGGCTGTACAGCATCGAAGCCTCGTTGACAAACAAATCGGTTTGGGGAATGAATTTCTGATTCAGCAGCTTTTCGATGCAGTCATCCATCCAGTCGGTCAGCGTGAAAAGGCCCTGCTCTGTTCCCTCCATCAGCAGGCTCATGTCCAGCCCGTTTTCGCTTTCCGCGCTGTCAATAAACCCCGGCAATCGAATGCCGGGTTCGTAGACACTGAACAGAATATCCGCCGAAAGTGTCTGGCCAAGTTCCTGCGGTCGGTGAATGTTGTTGTACCGGTCGAAACGCTTTTCCTCAACGTATTTGGCGCGGGATGCTCTGGGCATAACCAGAATGCCGGGACACACGTTGATGGGATCGACGAGAAGATGTCCCGTCTGATCCGGGCGCGTAGGCTGCCACGCGAGAAAGCACTGCGGCTTCTGCCGCACGATCTCGGTAATGTCCATATCGGGCGGCGGGGCTTTCATTTCCCGTCCATCGCACAGCTCCTTCTCGATCCACTGCTTGAGTTTGCGCAGCCGTTCGCTCGTCCTCAAGTCTGCATCACCGCCTTGGGGTCGTTGCTCATGAGCAGGATTGTGTACATGCCCATATCCTTCTGCACTTGCAGTATCTTCATGGGCCTGCTGTCGAAGATCACATGCTCATTGGGCAGCGCGCGTCCGGGGAATCCCTCAACGGGGGTGTACAGCAGCGTTTCGCTGGTGTTGTTGTCCCACGAAAGATCGATCACGTTGTTGTTCTTGCGCTTGAGGGCCGTTTCGTCATCGGTCACGCACTGGAATCTGCATCCATTCCAGGTGTGCCATTCGGCAAAGTGGTTGTGATTCATGAAAACCCGCGTCAGGTCGTCGTGAATCTTGTCCTTGAGCGCCATTAGGCATCACCGGCTCTGGCCGCTTCCTTCTTGTCCGGCTTCTTGGCGGGCTTGGGAGCAAGCACGGCCTTGCCTTGCTCGATCAGGCGCATGCCGTAGCTTGCGCTGACCGTTTCGGCCTTGCCGGTTCGGATGATTTTGACGTTCATGCCTTTTTCCTCCCTTTGGTGGTTTTCTTTTCAGCTTCTTTCGAAGGCGCTTCCCCGGCGGCGGAGACAATCCCGTCCATCACGTCGATTTCGGGGGCCTCCGCTTCTTCATCCGCTTCCTCGGCAGGCTCTTTGTTCAGGGACGCCTCGCCTTTGGGGATAGGCTGATTGACATCGTTGCTGCGCGCGCCCTCTTCGCCGCCTCCATCCTCAACGACGGCGCTTTGGGCGTCAGGATCGGGGGTGGCGATGGGGGAGCGTTCGATGGCCTTTAGCCGCAACAGCCTCTTGAGTTTTTCTTCCGGGATCGGAATGCCAATGATCTCTCCGGGCGTATATTTGCGCCCGGAGATGCTGACATAGTGTTTCGCTGCGTAACGCATGTCCTGCTCCTTTCTCTTACAGCACGTTGGCGACAACCCAGGCATCCACGTTGAAGGGCACGATGGTGGGGCAGGAGGTCAGGCGGTTCTTGATGCTGTTGCCGTCGATGGAGCCGTAGCGCAGGGGAACCTCCTTCTTAATGTAGGTCCTGTGCTGCGCGTCCGCGCCGGTGGATTCGACCTGGGTCACGGGGCCATGCAGGCACTTGAGCATACCCTTGCCACCGGCAATCAGCGTGCCGCTGGGCAGGATGGGCTTCACGGTGCCGTCGTCGTCCGTGAACTTTCCGGCGAAGGAATACATTTCCACGCCGTCGCTGTTCCAGCCGATGAAGCGCACGCCCTGGCCCCTGTACTTGGTATTGATCTCGCCCATGTTGATGTTGCGCCCGTCAAACTGCTTGATGTACTTGCTGTTGTCCATCATCGCGTCCGCAACGTCGGGGGCCATCACGATCATGTCCACGATGCCCAGACCGTCATAGACCAGATCGTAGATTTCGCGCATGTCGCTGTCGATCTTCGCGGAGCCATCGCTCCACGGCGTATCGGGGGTGTAGTTCTGCGTGAAGCCGTAATCGGCAACCAGGGTGGTATTCAGGTCGCGGCCCTCGTTGGTGTAGCGGAATACGCTCAGTTTGCCGGTCAGAAGCACCTGACGGGCCATCCACTCGCGGCGTCGCTGAATCGCCCTGCGCATGTCCACCAGATCGCGCACCAGCATCTTCTTCTCGCGCTGTGCGGGGGTCATAGCGCCCAGAATTTCCTCGCCGAAGGCGCGCTTTTGAAGGTCGGGATTGTCAATCAGGCGCTCGGGGGCGATGGTGCAGAAGCCGACCTCGCGGGTCTCATAGCCCTGTCGGCCCATCAGCACGCCGCCTACGCCGGGATGGACGACAGGGGCCATCTGGCGGTCGCCCTTGCGGAAATCCCAGATCGCCTTGTCCTCCTCGACAGCGCCCATGTCGGCGCAGAAGGTATCGTACAGGAAAGAGTATTCGTGCGGAAGCTGCTCAATCGCGGCAAGCTGCGCACGGGTGGAGTAGATGTCGATAGGCATATTGCTTCGTCCTCCTTATCAGGTGTCGTCTTCCTGGGTTTTCACTTCGTTATCGAAGGTTTCCGTGTCGGCCATCTGATCCAGCACGATGCCCTGCTTGCGGAGCACGAGCTGCACGGCGTCGGTCAGCTCCGCGCTGTCCTTGAGCGTCACCCTGCCGGCAATCAGGCGACCGGCACGGTACGCGCGGGCATCTTCGGCGATGGTGGCGTTGGCGTCAGTATCAACGCTTTCGTCCAGCACAACAAGGGAATTGGTGTCCACGGCCTCGGTAGCCGTAGCGGGCAGCCACATGCCGTCCTGGCCGCGATACATCACCGTGCCGCGATTGATCTTGCCATTGCCCGGCTTGCAGGGAATGGCGATCAGGTCTGCGCCGTTGGGATCGGCCAGCAGATATTCGGGGTTGTTTGTGCCGATGACTTCATACATGCTCATGTCGGTTTCTCCTTTCTGAGATCAGTACATGCCGTTGATGCCGTCGGGGTACATCTCCCTGGCAATGGCGGCCATTTCCTTGGCAAGATCGTCAAGTTCCTGCTTGGCTGTCCTGCCGTCGTTCTGCCTGGGATCGCCGCCCTCGACCTTGTCGGCGGGAGCGGTCTCCTTCTTGCGGCCTTCCAGGTACTTCTTGCCTTTTTCCCGCTGGTGCTTCACAATCTGCTTGTGGAAGTCCATGGCGGCCATGCCGTTTTGCTTGGCCGTGGCGGCCATCTCGGCATATTCCTCGCCCGCCGGGGTCAGATCGTCGATCTCCTGGATGCGTTCGCGCTCCTGCTGCGCACCGGCCTGCATGATCTGACTGTACAGGGCGGGGTTTTCGGCGCGGAGCTGGTCAAGGGTGATGTCCTTGATGTCCATGGTGATTTCGTCCTCCTTGCTAAGGATTTTATTTTCAGCCGCTTCCCCGGTGGCAACTTTCGGTTCGGCGTTGCTGACTTTGGACGGATCGGCGTGCTCCTGAATGCTCTCCGGGATGTGGGCGTACATCCGGCGCATGGCCGCCATGGTCCGGTTGGATACAGCGGCCACAATCGGCTCGGCGTAAAGAACGGTGTCGACGAA
Source organism: uncultured Eubacteriales bacterium (assembly GCA_944349855.1). Lineage (GTDB taxonomy): Bacteria > Bacillota > Clostridia > Christensenellales > Aristaeellaceae > Beduinella. The sequence continues at coordinate 28,119 of CALVNS010000009.1, forward strand.
GCCGCGCTCATGGGCTTCTTTGGCGGTCATCCACGTTTCGGCGTTCATCCAGCCGCGGATGGTTTCTTCGCTCTGGCCGCTCCTTCGGGCGTAGATGGATGCGCTGTCCGCTTCGGTGTTGCGCAGGCGTTTTGCCGTTGCTTCAAGGTCCTTCGCCTCGCCCCACGCGCCGGATTTGGGGTTGTGGATCATGTACTCGCCGCCTTCGGTCATGGTGACGCGCGCACCGGGCAGACAGGCAATGAGCGTCGCAGCGCTGGCGCACATGCCCTCAATGGAGATTTTGATTTCGTCCATGCCGCTGTTCATCAGGATGGTGCGTATGGCGATTGCCTGGTTCACATCGCCGCCGGGGCTGTTGATGCGGACGTTCAGGTTCTTCACACCTTTGGCCCTGGCATCTTTCAGCAGCTTGTCAAAGTCCGTAGCGCTGATGTCGGCCTCCGTCAGCTTCCACCAGTCATCGCAGATTTCGCCGTAGATCATCACATCGGCGCTATTGTCTGCGGCGTTCATCTGCAAGTCATACCGCAGGCGGAATTGTTCATGATTCGCCATTCTGTTGTCCCTCCTCGTTGGGTTTGACAGGTTCCGCCGGTTTCATATCGTCAAAAGCCGCCATTTCCTTTTTCCGCTGGCGGATGTTGGAAAGCCAGTCGTTGCCGTTGTACTCGCTTGCCTCCTGTTCCTGCGTGGAAATGTTGTTGGCGATGCGCTCCGTCGCCGCCTTGACTTCCTTGAGCGGGTCAACATGGCCCATGCTTGCGCCCATCCACATGCAGCCGCACCACGCCTGCCGGATTGCCGGATCGTCGAAGAATCCGGGGGCCTCAATGCGTCCGGTGGCGACGGCCTCGGCCAGCCATGCCTCGTAGATCGGCTGATTGAAGCTGTCATTGAACGCCGTGCGTTGTACGCGCACTTCGCGCCAGAAGTCCAGCAGCGCGCCGCGTGCCGCGGTGTAGTTGCTCTCGTACTTCTTAATCAACACTTCCTTGGGGATGCCCATTCCCGCGCCGATAATCGTAATCAGCGTAGATACGAAGCTCTCAAAGGCGCTGTTTGCGCGAATGGGGTTGATTTCCTGAATCTTCTTGCCCGGAGGCAATGAGTAGATCGCGCCGGGCGCGAGTTCCATTTTCAGCTCGTCGTCCGTTACCTTCTCGTCCTCATTCACGGCATCCTCAAGACCCGTTTTTCCGTCGTCGTCATCGCTGACAACAAATGCGGTCAACATGGCGGAAACCACATTGGCCGCAAGTTCGCTTGTCAGGTATCGGTCAAGCTGCTTAATCTGTTCGATCTGTGCAGCTACGAATGGAATGCCGCGTCTCTGCTCGGGCCGCTCCACCGCCATGATGTGCAGGATGTTCGGAAACCCCGTGTCCGCGCCGAAGGCATCAATCGGTTGCCACTCGATCTCCTGCGTGTTGCCTTCCAGCAGCGGGTGATGGTTGGCAATGTGGTATTTTACTACCGTCCCGTCCCGGTCGATCTCCACGCCGTCGATGATCCTGCCGCCGCTGTCCGTTTCCTTGCTTTCACTCTCGCCGGCGTAGCTGTCCGGCGTGCTCACGCGGTCGGCCTCCAGTATGCGGATCACCGTCTGGTACGGCGTTCGCTTGTTTTCCTTCATGCCGAACAGCACAAACACATCGCCGCTCATTAGCTGACTTCGGAATGCAAGCTGCTGCATGGTGTAAAAATTCTTCTGCCGTTCGGCGTCGCACATCACATTGCTGGACCAAAGCCGAAATTCCCTCTGTGCATTGCGCTCCCATTCGTCGCACGCCTCATCGCTCATGCCCAGCAATTCAGCGTCGATTTTCGGCTTGGGCTGAATGCCCCATCCTACAACGTTGGTGGTCAGCGTTGCAGGTCCGCTCCTGGCCAGGCCGCCGCCCGCATACAGGTCGCGGGCACGTTGTCGGAGCGTGGCGCCGTGAAGGTCGATGTCGTCTTCCGCGCTGCCGCCGCCCACGATCCATCCGATCATACTGTTAAGGGTAGTGCTTGCGCCGTGGTTTCCATAGCCGCTGGCGGCCATGGCCTTGCGCTCTTTCCGCTCAGCCTCTCTCTCTCGTGCAATGCGCTGGAGAAACTTCTTGTTTCCGCGTTCGGGCGAGAGCAGAAAAAGCGCCCGTTCGCTCCAATTGGGTTGTTCCCGTTTTTTCATCTCATCGCCCCCGTTACATGTCGCGCGGGACGATGCGAACAACCCTGCTGGTGCGCACCGTCCCGCTCAACGCCTCGACCACATTGGCAAAGTATTCAATCCGCTTGGCAATTTCGGCAAGGTCAAATGCCGTATACTCGCGCGTGCCGATGCGGTAAGCCTTTGCCTGTCCACCGGCAAGCGCCTTTTCGCATTCCTTCCAGAGCTGTAACTGCTCCCTGGCTTCCGCAAGGGTGTATGCACTCGTAGCCGCCATACGCTGCCTCCTTTTTTTCGCCCGCCTCCCGGCTTCGCCGCGTCGCGGGTCCGCTTAGTCGGGCTTGCGCCCTCCCTCTAAATCCTGATGCCGCTGGAGATCACCTGGCGCGGCTTCTTCTTTTCCGCTTGCGTCTTTGTAAGCATCGCTTCCTCTGAGATGCCCAGCAGCATGCGTTCCAATTTGTTGAAGTCCCAGTGAAAAAAGCGAAACGCGGCGCGGGCATAATTGCGGCAGTCCAACGGCTCGTTGCGCTCGTATGTCTTTTCCCACGATGCCACGCTTTGACCGCGCACGCGGCGGATCGCCATGCGCTCCGAGCATAGACCCCTGAAATATTCCAGGTCGTACCCGCATCGGTAGTCGATGGGGTAGTGCATGTACTTTGGGCCCGGCGTTTCAACCGTCATCGCGTGCATAATGGCAGCCTTTCCGCAGTCGACGCCGATCATCAGTTTGGCGCTATCGGCATTTCGCGCGCTTGTTTTCATCTGGCGAACATAGGGTTTCCCTTCGCCGCCTTCGCCCTTGACGGCCCATACGCGCTTTCCCTCGCGCCTTGCGCACTCTTTGTAGACCTCTTGTGTATAGTGACCGCCGGAATCGATGAAGGTTGCGAGGATGCGCATTTTCATCCCGTTTTTCATCATCCATTCACGGTCAAGGAGGTTGTCGATTTCCTCCCATACTGCCGGAGAATCAGGCCGCCCGGGGATGATGCCGCGTGAAATTCCCCAGGATTCTTCATCCCGGCTCCAACCAACCACCTCGTATTCAAGCCGGTTATCCTGCGTATCAACGCCCATGGTAAGAACCAGTACGCCGGAAGGAACTTCTGCGTTGTAATGCTCCCGCCGGTCGTGCAGCTTTTCGGGAACGCCGCTTCTGTCCCGCAGCTCCCAGCTTTCGCCCAGCATGGTGTTGTGGAACACCTTGAGCAGTTCGGGATCATCCTTGGCTTGCAGAAAGGTCAGCGCTATATCGTTCCAGTCAGACCACGGCGACATAAACGCATTCAAACGAAACGAGCGCACGCCGTTTTGCAGCGCACGCTCGTTTTTCACTACCCATTTGGCAGGCAGTCGCTTCGCCTCGTATTCCGGCGTTTCCCGCTGACAGATAGGGCATTGCCACCGGGAATTGCGCACGGTATAGTTGGTCTCTCCGCTTTCGTCCCTGAATTGCTCCTTGTCAAATTTGATGTCGTCGAATCGGATGTAGCTGTATTGGTGGCAGTGCGGGCATTGCGTATGCCATTCTTCCTGCGTGCCTTTCATGTAAGCCTTCTCAATCTTGCTCACGCCCTTTATGGTCGGTGTGCTGGTCTTGACGATCTTTCGGTTATGGCGGAATGTTTCGCTGCGACGCTCTGCCAATTCGATGGGATCGCCCTCCGTACCGGCGCTGGCTGGAAATCGGTCGATTTCGTCCAGGAAGATGTAGCGCACCGGTTTGGATGCCAGATCGGAGGGACTGTTCGCGCCGATAATTGCCAGCGATCCGCCCGGAAAGGTCTTCATGGTGATGGTGTTTGCAGCGTCGCGTCCCTTCGCTTTGAACACCTTGTCGCGCAGGGTAGGGCAGGAGGCAAACATAGGAGCAATCCGGCGTTTGGAATAGTCCTCGGCCACCTTGTCTGTCGGCTGCACGTAGAGCATGGGCCCAGGATCGTTGTCAATCGCACGGCCCAGCATGTTCAGCTCAATTTCGGACTTGCCCACCTGGGCCGATGCCATAACCACGATTTCATACACGCCCGGTTGGGTAAAGGCATCCATGATCTCGCGCTGATATGGCGCTCGATCCGTTCGCCATGGTCCGGGTTCACTCGCGCTTTCCGATGTCAGCACTCGGTTTTCGTCCGCCCATTCAGAGACGGTCTGTGGCTTTGGTGGGCGAAACATGGAGTAGGTGAAGCGCAGGAGTTCCCGCAGGTCCATTATTCTTCCTCGCTTTCCTCCTCATTGTCCGAATCCTCGGCTACTGCCTCAAGCGGCAGTGGCGTTTCGGCAATCTGCGTCAGGATATCCCGGATTTCTGCATCCATGATGCTGGCGATCATTTCCACATCCTTCATCATCACCAGCCTGGGCGAAACCTTGCTTGGCAGGCGGAGCATATTCTGCATCACTGTGTTGGCAACGCCTCCCCAAAGCCTGCGGATTTCCTGTACATCCACCAGCTTTCCCTCAAGCCTGGCTACCTCAAGTTCCGTCTTGCGGGTTTTCACGATCTCATGCTTGGCCTTTACTTCGTCAAGCGTCTGATCGTCGCCGGTTTCATTGTCCACGTTATACCGCACCCATCGCTGCACAAAAATAGCGAGGTCGTACTTGCCGCCCTCGCCCTTTACGAATAACTTTCCATCCTCCGGCAGGCTCATGTCTATGTCGTGCAGCCGCCGGTAGGTGTAGCCTGCGACCGTCGCAAGCTCCTTTTTTGTCAAATAAATGCCCATATGATCGATCACCTGCATCTGCTGATGATAAATTTATGCTCTGCTTCAAGACGATCCATCAGCATGTCCATGACATCCTTCTGTATATCGTCCTCTGCACGGTTTATGGGCATTTGTGGCACACCAATGCCAACCACTCTTGCAATCGCATCTTTTCCGTTTTTCGTCTTTTTGCCAGTTCTGGTAAAAGCAACTCCGTTTAGTTTGGGAGCAGACGTGTTGATGAATGGGGGATTCCCGCCCTGATGGTTCATTACCTCCGGCATTGTGCTTCTTTGGCTTTTGATGATCTTGGCGTTGATCTTGTAGCGCTTGCCTTTGCGAACGCTCCAACCGGGAGCGCCGCCAGACGCTTTGAACGTTCCACCAATGGACATCCGTCTACCCTTGATGGGAATGCAGCAGCTTACGCCAATAGCGCCTGTTCCGCTGCTGATCTCAGGACTTCCAATGTAGGACTTTACTTTTTTCTGTGTTATCACGTAATGTTTAGAGGCTTCCTTGCCTACAATGGTTCTAACATGGTTGCCCGTTCTCGTCACAGCGCGACGCAACAGCGCATTCATTTCTTTTTCCGTATGCACCGCCCGGAGGGCATCGATTTTTTCCTTGGCATCGCTGATGTCAATATCCAGGTAAATGCCGTTTTTGGCCACGATCAACCCCTCCAACCTGTTGAAATAGAAAATGGGCAACGGTTTTGTCCGTTACCCATCTCTTGCGATGATAGCATTGTAGCATGTCAAGCGCTGAGAATCAAGAGGGAATTTCCATCCTGGCGTTATTTTTCTTCGATGATGTATTTCTCCCGCCATACTACGCTCTGCATATCCGCGGCCTGCTCCACGCTGTCGCGCGCTCGTCGAAAGCCCCATTCGGTCAGATTCAGCTCCTCCCGCACCTTCTCAGGCGGCAATCCGTCAACATACATCATCACGACAAACGTCCGCATGGTGCGGCTTTCAATGCTGTTGATGATCTTCTCCGCCGCTTTCAGTTCCCGCGTGTAGGCGGCGATCTTCTCCCGATGTTTCTCGTTGATGCTGTCGATGGCCGCAAACGCGGCGTCAAAGCCCGACGGCATCCCTTTCCCTCCGGGCATCCCTGTAATGTGTTGCGTGATGTTAAACATTCGGTCGCGCTGCCATTCACACCTTTTCTCAAGGCTGCACACATCCTGCATCACGCACAACACGCGCGACAGCAGCGGGATGTCCCGGTTCTTGATCATCCGCGGCTCCTGGATTTTATCCTTTCCCTTCATATGGCCCTCCGAAAAAGCGCAAATGTTTTCGTTTTTCATTTCTTGCTCGTCGTGCCAAGGATCAAGTCAGGTATGTTGCCGTTGTATAGGCAAATGCCTCTTGCACCGCATCATCGGCTGACATTCCTTTTTCGATCTTGCTTTGAATCAAGTCTCGGATGTAGCAGACGGCCTCCTCGTGAGAGAGCGTCGTCGCGCAGGACAGGCGACCGGCCAGGTCGTATATGCGCCGGGCCAGGTCGTTGTCCGTCGCATCCGCAAACCTCCGAAGGATGCAGGTAAATTCCTCTGCCGTTTCCATTGGGTGTTTTGGCGCTGGCGCGGCCGGCTTGGGCTTCGTAAATAGAAACGGCAGGATGCGATTCAAAAAATGGGTCATTAACCCGCCTCCTTCATTTCACACAGCTCCGGCAGGTTGGCCCGCACGAGGGCAGCCGGGATCGGCGGGCATACGGCGTTTCCACATCGGGCCACCTGTTCGCTCTTGGGGTAGGGCCTTCCGTCGGCGTCTACGTCGATGATGTAATCCGGCGGGAATCCCTGGGCGTCAAACAGTTCCCTCGGCGTCAGCATCCGCAGGCCGATGTCCACGATCTGGTAATCCTCGCCGCGCACCGTCACAAGGGCCATTCGGTCTTTTGCAGTGATCGTAGGGGCGGGGCGGTCGCACGGTGCGGCGTTTTCTCCGTTGCCATAGTATTTGGTCAGGAATGCGCACACCTCTCCGAAATGATTGCTCTTGGCGGTCATGGTGTTCAGCGGCGCATCAACCGCCTGTCCGTCGCAGTTGTTATTGAATTGCGTGACGTATGCAGCGCATACTGCGTTGTGGTCAATGGCCGTAACCGTCGGCAGTGGATTCTCAATGCTGGCTGCCACATTATCGCCGCCGTAAAACTTGGAGATGAAGGTCGATACCAGCCCGTATCGGTTGCTGCTGTCCACGGTCATGATAGGCCTGTCTGCCGTCTGGCCACGCATCCCCTCGCGCTGTTCGCCGTGATACTGGATCATGCTCGGTGCTATCAGCATGTGGTGGCCTCCAGTGGTGATCGTTCCGATGGGCTCCTGCGCATCACTGCCCACAGCGTTTTCGTTGTTCCGCATCAGTACCGGGGCGCAGACGCAATGCTCCGCTTTGCTATACTGCCGTTTGTCACCGGCAAATCCCGTCTGACCAATCGGGACGATGAAAGGCTTCGGATTGTTGACCACAAATTTCATCAGACCGCGCGCTATGCGCTTCATCGTGTTCTCAGAGAGCGGGCGCACGGCGCGGATGCCGTATTGCTCCATGATCTCCTCACTGCTGGCAAAGATCGACGGGCAGGGCAGGGAGAAATCCAGTACCTCGGAAACGGGCACCCACGGCTTTTTGCTGCCCATCCGTACCTCGATGCTGTCCGGCGCAGCATGCGTCGGCTCCGGCCATACGATCTTTTGCCCATCGCATCGGGCTATCAGGAAGAATCGCTTTCGGACCGTCGGAGCGCCGTAATCGCAGGCACGCAGCAGCCGGTACTCTACATGATAGTTCAACTTCTCAAGCTGGCCCACAAACCGCCGGAAGGTTTCGCCCTTGTAGCGCGGATCAGGCCGGCTTTTCTCGTCCAGTCGGCCCCAATCCTTAAACTCCTCCACGTTTTCCAACATAATCACGCGGGGCTTGACGGCCTTTGCCCACTTCACAGCCACCCATGCGAGACCGCGAATTTTCTTGCTGACTGGTTTTCCGCCCTTGGCCTTGCTGTGATGTTTGCAGTCCGGGGAGAACCAGGCAAGGGCCACTTGACGACCGGCGCACGCCTTTACAGGATCAACCTTCCACACGTCCTCTGTGTAATGTTCCGTCGCGGGATGGTTTGCCCGGTGCATGGCGATGGCTGCCGGATCGTGATTGATGGCGATGTCAACGCTTCGCCCTATGGCGATTTCAATACCGGTGGAAGCGCCTCCGCCACCGGCGAAGTTATCCACGACGATCTCATTCATTGCTTTAGTCCTCCAGTTCGCGTTCGATATATCGCTTGAACATTTCGCCAAGCCCCATATCCGTAATCACTTCCGTCAATGCCTTTGCCACAGTAAAAAGTACCTCCGGCCTGCTCGTCCCCAGGTGAAAGATCATTTTCCGCCCCTTGGCCTCAAATAGCACGCCCTCCTCGGCGCGGTATTTCGTTCCATCGGCGTACAGCACATCAAATTGCACGTCGCTGCTGGTCTTAATGGTGTCTGTCATGAAAACCCTCCCTCGGTTACGTTGTTCACGGGCGCACCCTGTTGGCTTCCTTGATCCACTCTTTGGGGATTCTCCCACGGAATACACGCCAACTCTCGCTTCCGGGGAATCCTGTGAACAGAAGGTCGCAATCCGGGTAGTGTGCCGTAATGCTCAATGGATCATATAGCCTGCTGCACTCTGCATCTGGAATTTCGATGGTCAGCCGCCACGCCGTTCGGTCGTATTTGATCGCGTTCCGCGTCGCCCAGCTCTGTTTGCCCGGGTCAGGGTCGACCGTCAGCCATGTGTAGCCGTAATATATCCTGAATCCGTCGGGCGTAGGTTCCGCAAGCACACCCTTTGTTAGTCCCTGACGCAGGATGGACTTTATGTGCTTTGCTGCACAGAAGTGATACAGGATCATCCCGCTTCTTTCACTTCCAACAGCGCCTTTCCGATCTCATGCGCAACACCGCCGATGTTGTTCAAACTCGACCGTCCATCCTGCCAGTTTGCAATAAAGTCATTCCGCTTAATGGGATTATCGATCGCCTCCAGCGCGGCGTTATATCTGGCCCTATCCGAAAATCCGCCCAGCATGAAGGATTGCATCGCTTTGCCCACATCCTCCTTTCGGGCGTTTAAGCCCTCCGTTGGTGTTCTCCCGAACTTTTCTTGATACCATTCGTTGTACCCGCCAAAGATAAAAATCGGCACTCTGTTTTCCTCGGATTCATCATGGGTGTCAGCTCCAAACGCCGGACTGAGCAGACCAACAACTAGGGCGGCTACCTCTTGGTCGACTGCAATGAAAGTATAGGGATCGCTCGGATTATGAAGCTTGTATTCCATTATTGGGCCTCCTTGGTTTGCTTGCTTTTTCGTATCGGCTCCTTGGGCTGGGCAAGTTCAATCGGCTGGCTCCAATCAATCTCTACGCCTACTTCGTCAAGGACGCGCTGTGCCAGCTCCTCGCTGGTCAGCATTTCTACCAGCAGCACGTGCATCCGGTTCAGAAGCCGTATGCCCCGCTCCTGCCCGAAGCCGAAAAGCTCATGGGATGCAAGAAGGATCGCGCCATAGACGCTCTGAATGGTCGTCATGGCGGACTGCTTGAAGCCTTCCTCCCGGCCCGCCTCGTATCCCTCGGTGAAACCTTTTCGATACGCGGCGTCCACGTCCATGATCGTCATGGGCTTGGGTGCCTGTTTTATCATCGCATGGGTCTCAAGCGCTCTTCGCCTCTTGGATCGACTCGCCACGCTCAACACCACCCTTCCAGCCTGTCGCATCGTTCAAATTCGATTGCCAAACCCGGAAACTGGCGTCCCATCCGTAGGTTTTCTGCCCAATCGGCTCGATGTTCATAGCTTACACCTCCCACGGAAATTCCTGCCGGAAGTCGTCGCCCATCAGGACACGAAGGCTCTTCTTCATGAGCACCGGCACGCCGGATCGCTTTGCGTACTCTGCCAGCTCGTCGACCCACGCCTTTTCCGGGATCACCTTTCCTTTCCGCTTGCCGGTCTCAGCGCCAATGATGATCCAGTCTGTGAAGCTGTTCGCCTCGTTCATGCCGTTGCAGTCGAACCGTTCCAGAAGCGGCTCGATGCTGACGAAGGTGTTGTATTCGTCCGCCCAATATACCTCCATCCGGTCATGAACCGCCGTGCTGCCGTACCAGAAGTTTTCGTTCCCCGGAAGTTTGCCAGCCTTGGCAAGCCTGATGTATCGCGCCGGGTTCTTCGTCAGGAACAAATAGCGATGCTGTGGCGCAGCCCCGCACGCCTCAAACACCTCCCGAATCCACTCGTCCGGCACCCATTCGCCGAACAGATCGGCCATGGAACAAACAAAGATTGTGCGAGGCTTTTTCCAGTTGGAAGGTTCGCTCAACTTGTCGCGTCGCAGTGTCGGCTGAAATCCCCATGGGTACGGGGCAATTCTGCGAATAACCTTCTGCTTCTTCGCATCGAAGAAAATATTGATCGGTGGACATTGTGCGTCCACCTCAAAGATTGCATCTTTCGGCTTTGAATCAGGATTCACCCTTCTCCACGTCGCTTGGCAATTAGGCGTGTAGGTACTCAGCTTATCGCACCCAGCGAAGCGGTTCGCAATCCCGCGAGCGTAGCAGTATTCGCAGCCATGCAGACAGCCGGTCACGGGGTTCCACGTGCTGTCGCACCAGTCGATCCTGGTCTTTTTCATATCGCTTTTTCCTCCTGTGTCCCCGTCAGAACGTCAAACAAATCAATCTGCCCTCTGATCTCCAGCTGGCATTTGTGTTCGTTTCCAATGGCCTTTACGGAGCGATAGGGGTATAGGGCGCAATCCTTCAATGTGCACCGCTCGACCTCTTTTCGTTGGTTGCCGGCGCAGTCCAGGCACTTGGCGCGGATCGCCACCAACAGGACGTCAGATGGCGGAAGGCTGTTTTTCATATTCCATCCCTTTCCGGGCGCACTTATCGGAATACCTTTCCGCTCTCGCGGTCGCGTATCTCAATTCGCGCCACCAGATCGTATCCTGCCAGATCAATCATGCTTTTCAGCGCCCGAATCAGCCGCGTGGTGCGGGCCTCAAGGGCGGCGTCCGCCTGTGCAATAGGCAGCAGCGCGTCGTGCGCCGTCGGATCAGGGCAGCCGCTTGCATTGCGTTTCGGGAATTTAACCATTCTGTTTCTCCTCGGCCAGATGGGCCAGCATGGGGTAATTCGGACAAATTGCCGTCGAACGTATGAAATGGGCTTTCCATGCCTCGCTGCTCATGTGTTTTCCCCCTGACGGTTCGCTCTGATGGATGCTATGGCGGAAGCAACAACCGTGGGATGGAGCACCATCCGTGCCGCTTTTTCGCAAAACAGCGGATCAACCTCGCATTCATCGTCGTATTCGCCACGCTCGGGGCAGGCAGAACACGCCTTGCGGGTGTATTGCTCGATCAGTTCCTCCGCATCGAAATAGCCGTCATGCATCGGATCATTCACGTAATCTTCGATAATTGCATCACAGTGGATGTGGGCTTTGTATTCGTAAAACTTCCCATCAAATGTTCCTTTGGTGAGGATGTATTCACATCTTGGCAGAATGGGCCTGCTGCACAATCCGCAGATATGAGGCTTTCTCGCCTTATGCTGTCTCCGTTCATAAAAGTCTCTCATTTTCGCCTCCATCAGAACGGCAATTCCGGGTCGTCCACGGGGACGAAGCCGTCCTGCTGCGCATACCCTCCGACCGGTTGGCCGTCCTGTCCGGCGTTCTGATAGCGGGGAGTTAGAAATTCCACGCTTTCGGCCACAATCTCGGTCACATAGCGCTTGCTGCCGTCCTGGGCATCGTAGCTGCGGTACTGGATCGTGCCCTCTACGGAGCATTTGCGGCCCTTCGCAAGATACTTTGCGCAATTATCAGCAAGCTGTCGCCACGCGACGATGTTGTGGAAGTCGGCCTCCCGTTGGCCGGTCTGCGGGTTGATGTACTTCCGCTGCGTTGCCAGCCGGAATGTGCATTTTAAAACGCCGCCAGCCGTCATGCTGGTCTTTGGATCATCGGCAAGGTTGCCGGTCAGAATGACCTTGTTCATTGTGTATCACTCCTGTTTGTCTCGCACTCTGTCCATGGAGAGGTAGCGCATGTGCGCCGGATCGAAGACCGCTCCGATGATGCCCGTCTGTCCCTGTCGCTGCTTTGCGACGGAGAACGCAATGTATTGCAATCCGTTTTGGGTCAGCGTGTCAAAATAGGGCTTGTCTCGGTCGTTGATAGCAGGATCAAAGGAATCATCCGGCCTGTGCAGGAAGATGACGGTGTCTGCGTCCTGTTCGATGTCTCCGGAAGCACGCAGGTCATCCAGCACAGGACACCGTGCGCGACCGTTGTTGTTCTGACGTTTCGCCTGGGCCAGTGCCACCACCGGGATTTTGAAATCGGTCGTCATCTGCTTTAGCGCATGGCTGATGTAGCCGACGCGCTCGTGCTCGATGTCAAACCGGCGCCTGGTTTTGAGCAGCTGCAAATAGTCGATTACCACCAAATCGCATTCTCCAATGTCAACCTTGCGCTGCACGTCGTTTCGTAAGTCCTCAATGGTCTTTGCGCCGAAGGTGAAGGAAATCGGGAGAGAAGCGCATGGACCCAGCGCATCCCCGATCAGCGCCCAATCTTCATTTTCCAGCTTTGCAGTGCGCAGTTTCATGCCGTCTATCTTTGCAGTGTTTGAGATCAGACGTTGACCAAACTGAGAATCCACCATTTCGCAGCTCACAAAGCAAACCTTGTGTCCATGCGCAGCGGCTTCAACGGCGATTTGCAGGCCAAACGCGCTTTTGCCGACGGAAGGGCGTGCGCCGATAACGGCCAGCTCCCCCGGGAAGAATCCTCCGGTCGCCCGATCGATGTCGTAAACGCCGCTTTTGATGCCGACGATTTCGCCCTTCTGGCGTTTTTCGATGTCGTCAAAGGTGGCCATCATCACGTCCGTCATACTGCGCCATGCGCTTTGCGTCTGGATCATATCCCGCAGCTCGGCACGCACCTTATCGATCAGCACCGTCATGTCTTCGGCAACATCGCGTGCCGAAGTGGCAATTCTGTCCGCAAGCGCTGCCAGTTTTCGCCGGATCGATGCCTGCTTGAGCATTTCGACGTATTGCTCAAAATTGTAATAATACATGCCCTCGCAAACGGATTTTAGAAGATCAGGCGATATGGTGGCCGTGTCGTTTGGATACAGACGCATCAGCTCCGCGTCAAGTGTGATCAGATCGACAGGCTCCTTGCGCTCGTACATCGATCGGATCGCCTTGTAAATCCTCCGATGGTTCGGTAGCCAGAAGTCGTCCTCGTTGACGGCATAGACGGCTCTCCCTTCGCCGCGCTCGATGCGCTGTACAATGCCGCCTAACACGCTGCGCTCGGCATCCTGTGCGTATAGCGCGGTGCGCCCGGCAATATCAAGGGGCTCCAGCATCAGTCATTCCACCTCTCTGCAAAAAATCTGGGGGAAGGGGGAGCGGTCTGCGGCGGTGCGGTCTGCCGGTCATTCCGCTGTCTTTCGGCCCTTGCGGATTCCTGTTCCCTGCGGAATTGCGCCTGACGGGCTTTTGCATCGTCCAGCGTTCGGATGCCGGAACAGATCCAGCTGTCTACAACCCGCCGAATGTACGCGAAGGAAAGCGCACCGTATTCCACGGCCTCGTCTGCTGCAAACCGCAGCATGTCGTCAGAGATGCCGTGCTCATAAAAATCCCGAATGGCTTCAAACTGTGATCTGGCGAGGGCAATGCCGCATCGCTCGAAGTATCGCACGGCATTTTCTTCTTCACCCAACCCTTTATTTTGGTTTATATATGTTCCCTGCTCATTTCCCGGTATATATCCCTGTTTTATTCCCTGTTTATATCCCTGCTCATAACTCTGTATTTTCGGGTTATATGCGGGGTTATTGCTGAAATAGCAGATGGTATAGATGGGCGTGACCTTCTTCTGGCCCTTGTAGGCGATCAGACCAGCCTGGATAAGCTGGTTCCTTGCCTTGATAAGACTGTCCTCCGAGCATCCCACCAACGACATCAACACCGTGTTGGCAACCGATATCCTCTCCGGGAAACGCTCCTTGTTTGCCAAATACAGCAGTTTGCGCATAACCTTGTATGCGTTTGCAGAGAGAGGATGTGTCAGCTCCCAATCATCGAGCGCGTTAATCTCGATCAGATAGTTCACATTCATTTGGAACTCCCTTCATGGGAATTGGATCGTCTCATTTTTCGTTCCATGGGTTTTCAAATGCAAAGCCTGCGGGCGCACTTGCTCAGATTTACGGCATATCCTCCCATAGCGCGTTGCACAATTTGCTGATGGGCTTTATGAACCGGGCAGGGGTGCGCCTATAGGCCATTTTCGCCCGCATCCGGTTCAGCATCCGCCAGAGCAGCATCCGCCACTTCTTCCTCACGCTTACGCGCCTCCTTCACAACCTCGCGCACAATGCGCATGTTGTTCCACGTCTTGACGAAGTGCATTGCGACGTTGTATTCGTGCTTCGGGATCTCCGCAAGGGCAGTAATGCCGTAGTTGGAAAGCACATCCTTCTTGATGATCCCCGCCAGCTTGCGTATGGCCTGGGGATCGGAAATGGAGGACTTGTCCAGCAGCTCAAGGGCATGTTCCTTCATCGCCGCGCTCAGATACCGCGCCTGCTGGCGGGTGACGGGCGTATTCAGGCGAATTTGCCGTTCCAGGGCCTCCAGCCGGTCGTTCTGTACCTGTTGGGCCGCTGAAAGCTGATGTAGGGCAGCGGTGTTGTTTTCCAGCAGCTTGGCCATGGCCTCGACCAGCGGTCCCATCATCTGCTGAACGATGGCCGGGATCACCTGGGCCTGTTCCGGCGTAAGGGTGGACAGGGCCTTTTCATCCATGGATTTCTACCTCCTCGCATGCGACGGTATTCATTGCCTGGCGGGCGTTGGCTGCCCAGCCCTCGACGGTACGCAGCAGCTCGTCATAGGCATTCTTTTCAGATAGCGTCATCGCGCTGAATGCATGACCCATATGGGGCATCCGGGCGCATGTCCCGATGAATTGCCGCACGGCGCTTGCGAAAACATCAAGGGTCAATTCGTCCACGGGTACGCGCTCGGCGTCGCCCTTGGCAGCTACACTCTGCATGGTCAGCAGTTCGCTCCGCACGCTGTCGTACTGGCGCTGGGCATCTTCGATAAGCTCGTTCTGCTCCTCAATCTCGCGGGCCAGGTCGGCATTTTCCCGGCGCAGACGTTGGACTTCTTGCAATGCAGCACGGCCCTCATGGGCGATCCGCGCAAGCTCCCGCTGCTGCTCGTCAATGGTGTTTTGCTTGGCTGCCAGCTTGTCCATAATGTGATCCGGCACTTTGCCGGCGTCCTGCTCAAGTTCGCGGGCGCGATCCTCGGCTCTCTTGCGGGCTTTCCGCTCCTCGGCAAGTTCAATGCCCGCTTCCTCGCGCACCTTCCGCACGGCCTCCTCTACCTCGCGGGTGGTCATGCCTGAAACGTCGTTTTCAGACAAAAACTGCTCCTCTGTGCCGGCAGGAAGGGCGAGGAGCTTGAATATCTTGCCGCGTTCACCGATCTGCGCAACGGCGGCATTGTCGCCAAAGCGGGCATAGGCCTGCATGAATACCTGGGCATAGCGCACGCTGCAACCGGCGTTTTCCCTGATCCACTGTTCCCATTCGCCATGCTTTACCAGGGGCTTCGCCTCAGTAAGAACACGGCCAAGCTGGATCATGCCGTTTGCGATGCACTTGGCGTAATACTGGGCCTCTTGGGCAAGCCCACCCAGCACGGTGATTTCGGTCCTGCTTTGTTTGGTAAGTTCGTTCATTCGACATGACCCTTTCTCTGTCTCGGGAAAAAATTCTTTTCAATGTCTGCGTTTCGTGGTATAATAACGACGGAAATTGATGCAAGTCGAGCGATTTCCACCGTCCGTAGTTATTGCGAGTAGCTACGGGCATTTTTTGTTGTTTTCTTGCGGTTCCTTAAAATCGCTCGGCGGCGGCGGCAGCGGAAGCCAGTGCGTCAGGTCGTTGTTCCGTTGGAACTGGTGGAACCCCGTTACGCTGATCTCGTCGTACCTGCTTCGCGCCACAACGCAGTTGAACACGTCGCTGTCTTCCCTGGTCGGCTTTCTGTCCGTCGCTGCGATCCATGGGGCATCCAGGCCATCGGCGATACGTAACCAATACAAGTTGAACGAGTTCCCGGGGAAATCGTCCCATTGCGTAAGCATGACGCCCTGATATGCGTGCCATGCGAAGACCTTGCCGTCTGCGTCGCCGTCGGCCTCGGCGGGCAGGCGGCTTTCCCTGTGAATCCATCCGTTAGTCATTTTTGTCATCTGCCGTTTCCTTCGGCATCGTAACGCTCACGCCACGCTCCGCAAGGGCGGCAATCCATAGCTGTTTCACATGCTCGTCGCAATGGGCCATGGCGTCGGCCCAGGTGGGGAAACGGCCGTGTTGCTGCCGGAACTTCATCTGGTAGTACAGGCTGTCGCGGTTATGCGGTTGATCCGGCTCGTGATCTACCGCACATATCGGGCATACGCCAGGCTTCGGCGGTAGGATTACCACGCTCTCAAAAGGGATTTCTTTGATCTTAACCATGCCGTAAGGCCTCCACCAGATCGCCGAATAGGGGTGGAAGATGGACAGCCATTGCACGGAGTAGCGGCAGCGCGACTTCGCGCATCTGCGGGTGAGGGGCGCCTGTTACCCCGATCGCGCGTAGTTTGAAGAAATGCCGCCATTCGCGGATGTTGGCCGTCATGACGACCTCGGTTTTCGTACTGGTGGGCAACACATCGCGTGCCATCTGCGGCGTATCGCCAATCTCAAGCAGATCGAAGTATGCTTTTTCGCATGCCTCGCAGGATTTTTTCCATACGTCGTAGGAAGGGGAACCCTTGCGCCAGAAGCACGGCTCAATCACCGTGATCTCCCTTCCAAACTGATCTTTGGCATAGTTGCAGTAGCGCGTGCTTTCCTGGGCAAAGCTGGCAAGGCGATGCCTCACAAGCTCATGGCTGACGCCGCGGTCTACGATGAATCGCACCGTCATGTCGGCGTGCTCCAGCATGGCCTCATGGCCGCGAGATACCAGTGCCTTGATGAACGTCTCGGCGGTGTCCTCGCCGATCTTGTACTCGGTTTTGTAGCACACGCGGCCCGCCTGTTCGATGGCGCTGTAAATCGCCTTTCGGCTGGCATTGTCCATCTTCTGCGGCCGCATCACTTCAAATCCAGCCTGAATGATTCTCAACCTCAAACACCCTCTTTCGTTTTTTCGATATGGAGCTGCCGGCAGGAATCGAACCCGCGTCCCCTGGTTACAGATCAGGCGCTTTCCCTCTAAGCCACGGCAGCGTAGTGCCTGCTTTTTCTGCTCTCAAAGTCAGTTGGGGCAGGCAACCCGTCCTCTCCGTACAGGACTGCGCGGCGTCGCTCTCCGTCGTGTCGCAGTTGCTATCGGTCTGTGTTCCGTCCGGCTGGTTACGGATGGGTGCGACCCAGCAGCGCGCCCGTCTGTCCGGGCTGTCAAGCGTTGCTGATTTTCCGCTTTGCCATCTGCATCTACGCCGCAGAAACCGCGCCCGTCTGTCCGGGGTGTCATGCGCTGTCTTCCGCATTGTCACCGTGCGATGTTGACCGTACCCACGGGATCGTAAGGTTTACCTTGCCGCCTTGCGCCGCAAGTCGCTGTCGAAACCTCAAAGACCGTTGTTTAAGGACGGTTTTTCTCCCAGCGGACGCAATGCCGTGGCGAGGTTTCCCGGCTAGGTGGGAAACATGCTGAACCGTAAAGCCCTGGTGAGGATAGCCGGAATCGAACCGGCACCCAACGGAAGATGTACTATATTCCGGGTGGCTGCCAACGGCCAGTATCCTCACGAATGCCCATCTTTCCGGGCCGCTTCATTCTCGCGCTGCATCCGCTCCGCCTTGTAAGCGTTGTATGCCTGCCTGTATCTGTAGCTGTCCCCGAACACATTCCATGCGGCCTTTACAAGGTTCGGTTCATAGGGTCGTATCTTCTCCAGGTCCTCAACGGCCCTGGAAGATATGGCGCATCCGCAGCAGCCCGTTCGCTTTAGCCCGTACACCTCGTAAGCGTCCGAGTATCGGATTTTGTAGTGTTCCTTGTACCACGCCTTATCGTCATCTGTCACATAGTACAGAGGGCGCAGCCGATATGTTCCATCCGCCGTTTCCGTGAAGCACATCGTTGTGCAGTCCTTGCGTGGAACGCTTCGCATCCCACCTTCTGCGCGGCGTTCTCCGGTAATCACCATGTCGAAATGCTTCTGCACGCTATGTGCAACGGATTTCTTGCATACGTCGCAACACTTGTTGCTGATCTTGAAGGGGATCGGGTGTTCCTTGATAAAGTCCAGCATCCACTTGCTGGAACCGATGACAAGTTGAATGTCGGGACGCGGATCGCCTGCGCTGTTGCATCCGCAAAGAAAGTTGATGGTCTGCTCGCATTTGGGATAGCGCTCTTTAAGCTCGCGCCGCTTGATTGCTTTATCTTCCGCCAGTGCGTATTCATCGGCAATGGACAGGGGAACGCCCTTCTTTTGAACGCCCTCCAGACCGGCGCTCATGATCTTCGATACAAATGGCACGCCGTATTCCCGGACGGCTTGAACAATGTTCTTCTTCGGCCTGTAAGCGTGAATTTCTACGCCATATTTTTCCGCCACTTCCTTCACATGGCGTTTTGTCGCTTCCATTTCCAATCCCGTGTTGAAAAATCCATAGTGGATGTCCGGAAGACCGTAGAATGTCCGCACGCGCTCCACCAAATCAATCAATATGTCGCTGTCGCTTCCGCCGCTGTAGGAAAGCATCGCCCTTGGGTGCTCAATCAACCTCTTTGCAATAATTGCCTCGATTGCCATAAACTTGCGCGGCGCGTTGAAGTCCGCATATGCGGGCCGGTCTGTGTATACCCTGCTATGCAATGGCATTGGCTTCGCGTTGGACTTCTTGGGTTGGTTGTTTTCCATTACCACGTCTACACCTCTCGTATCTCAATCCCGGCCATAAAAGGCCATCTTTTACCTCATACAGCCACGCCGGCAGCTTCGCACGCTGCCTTGTATCTGCGCATGCGCTCTGCCAGCAGCTTCCCGATGTCCCGCGTCAGCTTCTCCTCGGCCTCCTCCGCGCCGTCTTCCGCCTTGATGTACAGCGGTACGGCGGGCAGAAAATCTCCGGTTGCGGGATCGCGCAGGGCTGTAACGCCCACCTGGATGAATCGTTCCTGCTTTGCCATCATTACACCGCCTTTGCGCTCATAGGATCGCAGCGAGAAAACAGATACCGTGCGTTGTACTCAGGCAGTAAAGACTCCATAATTTTTTCCGCTTCCGGGTAAGTGAAGTCGGTAAGGCCCATAAGCTTGTTATACGCTGTCTTTTCGGACACGTTCAGGAAGTCCGCAAAGGCTTTAGTGGAAATCCCCTTGGCGGTAAGAACATTTTTGATATTGAGCAAAATCACCACCTCCAATTACCCCTGCTCGTATATCTATGCCTATAATATACCCTTGCACGTACTTTGTCAATAGTTTTTTACCGTTAATCGTAATTTTTTACTTGACCAAATGGCAACCGATGATATAATTAAAGAAGAAAACACTTCGGAGGCGTGAGATGGATTTTTTAGAGAAGGTCAACCTGCTCATGCAGGAACAAAAATTGAATAGGCATACGCTTTCGGAAGCCTGCGGGATTCCGTACACAACAATAGATGGATGGTTTAAGAAGGGATACGAAGGAGCAAAGGTCAGCACGCTCATTAAACTTGCCGACTATTTTTCCGTAGAGCTTGATTATCTCGTCAGACCCTCTATCACGGATCGCAACTATGGCAGGCAGATCGAAGCCATAGGCGTAGAAGAAAAAGAACTCCTGACCATCTATCGTTCTATGAACGACATGGGTAGGAGCCTGATGATGAATACCGCACGCACCTTTGCCGGGAATCCCGACATGCAAAAAGAAAAGAAAAGCGCGTCGGCAATATGATATTCGTCGATTTTGAAAAGAGGTGATGCCTTTGGCAATTTGCGTTTGCATCATCATCGCTTCAATCCTGTTTATCATATACGCTATATATCAGGGCGTCGTTGCAGAGCGTCGCAGACAGGCTCTTGTGCGGCATCACGAATTGAGTTGGAAATTCACAAATAAGGGATCAGATACCAATAGTCTTAAAACGGCAAAAGAGTGCTTGTATACACTATCCAGCAGCTACGAAGATATAAAGGGGTACACAAATGCCAATGAGCGTTTCTGTTATGAAGATGACATCGAAGAAATCAGGCAGAACGCCGAAGGTATAGCAGAAGAAAAATGGAGAAAAAAAGCAGATTCTTATCTTTTGAAAATCGAACAGGCATATGACGCGATTGCGTACTACAATTTCCAGACCGTTGAAAAGGCTTATAAATCCAAAAACATTCTGATAAAGGCATATGATGACTTGTTCGATTGGACCAGAATGTGCCATGAGGAAAACGGGGATATATGGAAAGACATAAACATATGGAATGAAGCCCAAGAAGATGTGGGTGCGATTCTTGAACGCTACGACCATTATGTTCTGTGGAACGAGCAAACCGGTAGTGCCGCTACTGTTCGCCAGCAGCTTATAGCAACATTAGATAAGCGAATCGAAATGATGCGCCCTGAATACCAGCGCAAAACGAAGCTGCGTTCCCTGATCATGCAAAAGATAGGCAGCCATGGAACTGTGCAAAGAAGCCACCTTCTCAAGACGCATTTCGATGGGTTTGTCACAGGAGAGATAACCGCTTGCTATAAAGGCCTTCTGAAAGAACACGCCGTTATCGAATATAAACAAGGCTCTGTATACTTCGTTGTCTTGTCAGATGCCGCTGCAAAAAAATACTCGCCAGCCAAGAAAACAAACCAGAAGCCAACAAAAGAAAATTCTCAGCCCGCAGAAGGGGCGGAGAAGGAGCATGGTATGATTGCTTCAAGGACAAGACTTCTTTACAGGGAACTTCTTCGCCATTTTGACGAGGAGGGGATTGAATATGTCGATAAAACCGTTAGTGGCGGTGGTTTATACTTTTTTAGCGAAACAGAAGCCGAGAATTTGAGAATGAAGGATTATCCCGTGTTCTTTGCTGAGAAAGGAACCAAAGGGACAGGTCATCGTCCGGCCTGGTATATCAGGCTTTAATAAAAAATTCGCCCAGACTGCTACCTGTGCGGATCAAATGCAAGGGAAACGCAATCGCCGCGAAGCGCTTTCCGCGGCCAGCATATCGCATGCTGCCTGTGTTGAGAGCCGGAGAGGATGAAGCATGAACGCCGTTATTTACGCAAGGTTTTCGTCGCATAGCCAGCGGGAACAGTCCATCGAAGGTCAGCTCCGGGATTGCCACGAGTACGCAAAGCGCTATGATATAAACGTCGTCGGGGAATACATCGACCGTGCCATATCCGGCATGACCGATGATCGGCCGGACTTTCAGCGCATGATCTCCGATGCTGCCAAAAAGCAGTTTGAGCGGATCATCGTCTGGAAATTGGATCGCTTTGCCCGCAATCGCTATGATTCGGCCCTCTACAAGCACAAGCTCAAGCAATATGGCATCCGCGTCATATCTGCCATGGAGAACGTCGGAGAGGGGGATGAATCAATCCTCCTGGAAGCGCTCCTTGAGGCGTCTGCGGAGTATTATTCCCTTGACCTAAAGAAAAAGATCCTTCGCGGCCAGCGTGAAACCATCGCAAAGGGCCGTTGGTGTGGCGGGCCTACCCCGTATGGCTATAAGGCCGTGGAGGGTAAGCTGCTGGCGGATGAAAAAACCGCGCCGATCATCCGCTATGTTTTTGAGCAGTATGCCCAGGGCATCCCGATGAAGAAGATCATCGACGAGTTGAAACGTCGTGGCGTCCGCAGCTCCCGCGGTGGGGAGCTGACCTATACTACTTTTTCCCGCGCCATCACCAATCCTGTGTATATCGGCAATTTCACATACAAGGGCGAAGTGATAGACGGCGTTGCACAAGCCTTGGTAGACGAGGACGTGTTCAACCAGGCGCAGATCATCGTCAAGGCCAACGCTCACGCTCCGGCAGCCAATAAGGCGAATGTGGAGTATATGCTACAGGGCAAGGCATTCTGCGGGCATTGTGGCTCCCATATGATTGGCGAGAGCGGCAGAAGCCGTAACGGAGACACTTATTATTACTACTCCTGTGCTGCTCGCAAAAAGAAGCACTCCTGCCGGAAGAAAAACGAGAAGAAGGACTTTATCGAGTGGTATGTTGTTGAGCAAACCTTGGAATATGTTCTCACTCCCGCCCGTATACGGGACATCGCAAAAGCCGTCGTCGCCGAATATGACAAGGAGTTTTCGGAAAGTAGGGTAGAGGAATTCGAAAGGGCCATTAAGCAGTATGAGCGAGAGCTGGATAAGCTGGTCGATGCTCTGGTGGATGCTCCGAAGGTAGCTCATAAACGCATCTACGAGAAGATGGAAACCCTGGAGGCGCAAAAAGCCTCCATGGAAAATGAGTTGGTCAAGCTGCGGATCGCCAGTGAAATTCGTTTCACCGAAGAAGAAGTACGGGCATGGCTTCGCCGCTTCTGCACCGGTGACCTCTTTGATCTCGAATTTCGCCGCAACATCATCGACACCTTTATCAACTGCATCTATCTATACGATGATCACATCATCATATTTTACAACATTAAGGGCGGAAAACAGGTTTCCTATGTTGACCTTTCTGAATCACTGGAAGCCGGTTCAGAGGGCAGTGGTTCGGATTTGAACGCAAATGCTCCACCAACGCCCGAATGTATTGACATTCGGGTTTTTTTATTACCTCTTTGGTCAAGGGAGGCGAGGGCGCGATGTCGCACAACGATCTGCCGTGCGGGCAGCGCTATATGGACTGGCTCATGGGCGAGGTGGACCGGCACTACGGCGTCGAGCCCGCCGGCATTGCGCCCGCAAGGCGCGGCTATTACGGCCAGACCTGGAAGGTCCAGGGCGCGGGGCGCGCGTACTTCCTGAAGACGGACGCGCTGGCGTTTCATCAGGCGAGGTTTCAAGGGAGCCTGCCGGTGATCGCATATCTGTACGATCACGGCGCGGATTTCGTCGGCCGTGTGATACCCACCCGGGAGGGCCGGCTGCACGCGCGCATGGGCGACGCGGTGGCGGGCCTGTTTGAATGGGTGGACGGCGAGAACGTGGAGACGGACGAGACCAAGGCGGCGGAATACCGGCTGCTCAGCCGGGTGTACGCGCTGTCGAGGCCGGGATTTGCCATCCCCACGGCGGTATTTTCGGATGAGGCGGCCGCGCGCTTTTACCAGCTGTGGGCGGCGCTTGAGGCAGCCCCGCGCGCGGACGCGGACCGTGCGCTGCTGGCCGTGCTGGAGCGCTTCCGGGAACAGACGGCCCACTGCGCCGCGCGGCTTGCGCATATGGCGCGCCTTTGCCGGGACGGGGACGTCGCCTTCTACCTGACGCATGGGGATGCCGGCGGCAATTTCTTCGTCGGCGGCGGCAGGCACTACATCTTCGACTGGGACGAGGTCATGTACGCGCCCCTGGAGCGAGACGCGTGGGTCATGGGCTGCTACGGCTGGGCGCGGCAGCTGTTCGAGGAGACGCTCCGCGCCCGCGGCATTCCCTGCCGGCTGCGGCCGGAGCGGCTGGCCTTCTACTGTTATCACATGTATTTCTTCTATCTGGGCGAGATGCTCATGGTGCACGCCGTGAGCGACCAGACGGAGCGGATCCGGGGCTATCTGGAGGACGGCTGGATCCTGAGCCGGGTGGCGTATGCCGACACGGTCTGAGCGCCATGGAATGGGAAAGGACGTGCTGAGGATGAAGAGACGTTGGACATGGGGCCTGTGGCCCCTGCTGGCGGCCGCGCCGGGCGTGGCCGTCGGGTGTGCGGTCATGCGTGTGCAGGGCGTGGGCGCTTCGGCAATCCTGCAAAACGTCGCGGCGCTGCTCGTGGGCGGCGTGGGCGCGTGGCTCTATGTGGCCGCGCCGCGCGGCGGGAGGGCCTGGAGCCGGCATGCCGGCATGCTGTTGTGCGCGGGACTGCTGCTGTGCACGTTCCTGGACGCCGGCCTGCAGGGCGTGCACCGGTGGATCCGGCTGGGGCCGCTGGCGCTGAACGCGGCGTTTCTGGCCGTGCCTGCCGCGCTGATCGGGCTGGACCGCCGGATGCGGGAGGGGAGGACGTATGAGGCGTGCGCGTGGGGCGTGGCCGTCGGCGCGCTGCTGCTCCTGCAGCTGGATGCGTCCATGGCCAGCGCGCTGGCGCTGGCCGCGGTCCCAGTGCTGCTGCAGGGACAAAAAAATCGGGCGGCCCGTTGGGTCGCCCTCTGCGCGCTGTTTGCGCTGGCAGTCGCGTCGTGGCTGCGGCCCGATCCGCTGGAGCCGGTCGCGCACGTGGAGGGAATGCTGTCGCTGGCCTGGACGTGCGGCCCGGGATACGGGCTGCTGAGCCTGCTGTCGCTGGCGATCCTGTTCATCCCGTTTGCGCTCGGCCCGCGCCGCCAGCCTGCGCGCGCGCTGTGCGCGGGCAACGCGCTGCTGTTTGCAGGGCTGCTGCTCAGCACCCGCTTTGGCGCGTTCCCGGTGCCCGTGCTCGGCGGCGGCGCGTCGCCCATCCTGGGCTATCTGCTCGCCGCGGCGCACGCCGTGCGGCGGATGCGGGCGGACTGACGGCTCAGGCCCCGCCCGAAGTTCAGGCCCCGCCCGCGCCGCCCAGCAGCTCGCGCAGCGCGTCGGCGAGCGCGTCGATCCGGTCGCGCCGCAGGGCGTAGCGATAGCGCACGCCCTCCTTGCGCGCGTCCAGCAGGCCGCCGTGCATCAGTTCCGCCATGTGGTGCGAGATCGTGGCGGGCGTCAGGCGCATTCGCTGCACGATCTCCTGGCCGTAGAGCGGGCCGCGGGCGAGCATGGACAGGATCTGCATGCGCCGCGGATCGGCGAGCGCCTTGAGCGCGGGCATCAGCGCCTCCGCGGGGTCCAGACGCTCCTCCTCCCGCGCAAGCGGGCAGAAGAGCAGCCCCCACAGCAGCTGCTGGCGCTCCGGCAGCCCTACCGCCCGGGCGCAGGTCGCATCGCTCTGCGCGCAGATGCGCGTGGGCGCGAACGCGAGCGGCTGGATGGGGCAATCCGCGGCGTCCAGCGAGACGCCGTAGCGCGTGAGAAACGACTGCGCGCCGCCCGCGTGGGCGACGGCCTCGTCCGTCTCCTCGCGAAACAGGCGCATCAGCGGCTCCAGCAGCGGCAGGGCCTGCTCCAGGAGCGGGCGCGTCTGCGCCAGGACGTCCAGCATCGCGTCGCGCCGCGCGTCATAGCGGAAGAACAGGTCGCACGCCGCCCACTTGGTCGCGTCCGACAGCCCTGCGCCGGCGAGCGCCCGCACGAACGCCGCCTCCGGATCGCCCCAGCCGGTGTCCGTTGGCTCCGGATCGGGGAGCAGCGCGCCCAGCAGCCGCCGTGCGATCAGCGCCCGCCGCTCCGCCTCTGTGGCATCCGGCACGCGCGCGAGGAAGCGTTCGGTCAGCAGGATGGCACAGGCGGGGCTGGCGTTGGCCCCGGGCAGCGAAAAGTCGGCCCGCAGCGATTCGGGCGCAAAGGGCAGGCGCGACGTCACCGCGTCGTACGCCGCCTCCAGCGGGCCGAAGAGCGCGTCCGCGCGCGCATCCGACAGGCGGAACCGGCGCGCATAGTGCGCACGCAGCTGCGCAGGCGTCAGGGCCGGGTCGTCGGCCTGCGCCGGATCGCCGGCGAAGCACTCCAGCAGCAGGCAACACTCCAAATCCATATCCAGTCCGGGCAAAAACGTCATGACAAAACCTCCTTCTGGGATGGCGCAGCGGGAGCTGCGGTCACCTCGTCAAAGCGGGCATAGCCGCGCATGCGCGAGAGCACGGCCGTGATGCACAGCAGCAGCGCGCCCGAGACCGCGATCACCGCCGCGATGGGCAGCACGCCCGCCGCCGCCGCGCACAGCAGCGCGCCCAGCGGCGTGGCGGCATTGAGCACTGCGTTGGTCAGGCCGCTCATGCGGCCGATCACGTCGCGCCCGATGCAGCGCATGAACGCCGCGGAGTAGAGCGTGGTGAGCACGCCGAAGCCCACGCCGGTCAGGCCGAAGACGCCCAGCGCCGCGGCCAGACGCGCCGGGGCCGGCTCCAGCAGCGGCGCGCCGCCCAGCAGCAGCAGGCACGCGCCCAGAGACGCGAGCGTGGCGAAGAACATGCGCCGCCCGCCCATGCGCAGCTTGGGCATCGCCAGCGCACCCAGCGCCATGCCCGCCGAGATGAGCAGCTCCATCGCCGAGAGCATGCCCGCGCCCGCGCCCAGCACATCCACCACGTAGGGCGTGCCCAGCGCGCTCATCGGCACGAGGGCAAAGTTCATCAGCGCGCCGGCGAGCAGCAGCAACAGCACGAAGCGGTCGCCGCGCACGGCGTAGCGCACGCCCTCCAGCAGCTGCATGCGCAGGCCGCCTTCCACGGCATGCGGCGTCTGCGCACGACGGGGCCGCAGCCGCGCCACGACGCACGCGGAGAACAGGAACGTCGCCGCGTCGATCGCCAGCACCCCGGGCGTGCCCAGCAGCGCCACCGCGCCGCCCGCCAGGCACAGGCCCACGACCTCCGCGGTCCGCTCTAGCGCGCCGGACAGCCCTGCGCCCAGCGTGTACTTGTCCTCGTCCAGCAGCAGCGGCCGCAGCGCGACCCCTGCCGGGATGCGCAGCGCCTCCAGGCTGGAGATGGCCAGCGTCGTTGCCGCCAGCATCCACGGCGTCAACCGCCCTGCGCCGTAGAGCAGCGCCGTGAGCAGCACCGCCGCGCCGCGCCCCACGTCGCACAGCGCCATGATCCGCTGCAGGCGCCCGCACCGGTCCGCCCAGACGCCCGCCAGCGGCTGCAGCAGGACCGTCGGCAGCGCGTTGAGCGCCACCAGCGCCGCCATCAGCGACGCGCTGCCCGTCACCTCGTACATCATCAGCGAATAGGCGATCATGTCCAGCGAGTCGCCAAAGCGGCTGACCGTGTTGGCCGCCAGCAGCCGCAGGTACATCCGCTGGCTGCGCAGGATGGCATATTTGTTGTTAGACGGCATGCAAATACATCCTTTCACGATCATCTAACGAAAGGATAGCAGAAGCATGCCGCCTTGTCAAGGAAATATTCGAAAAATATCTTAAGATAAATTAGACGAATATCATCCGACTGCGTTGCCGGAGAAGGGCGCGTCCGGCGGGATGAGCGTCGGGGACGGCGTGGCCGTGGGAATGGCCGTGGCGGTCGGGACGGGCGTGGCCGTGGGGATGGCCGTCGGCGCGGGCGTGGCGGTCGGGAGGGCCGTGGGGCCCGGGGTGGCGGTGACGAAGAAGGCGTCGGGCTCCGGCGTGCGCACGGCGGTGGGCGCGGGCGACGGGGTGGGCGTGAGCACGGGCGACGCGGTGGGCGCGGGGGAGACGGTGGGCACGGCGCTGGGGCTGAGGTCGGGGCTGTAGAGCAGCGCGAGGGTCTGCTGGCCGGCGACGCCGTCGACGCTCAGGCCGTGGTCGCGCTGGAAGGCCTCGACGGCCTCGATGGTGCCGCCGTAATAGCCGCCGGTGACGGTGCCGTGATAGTAGCCCAGCTCCTGGAGCCTGCGCTGCAGGAAGTAGACGGCCTCGCTCTCCGTGCCGCGCTTGAGGATGCCCGAGTAGGCGGGGAAGTTGACGCCGTCGTAGACGGGCTCGGCGGTGGGCTGGGGCGTGACGGCGGGCAGCATGGTGCCGTAGTCCAGGGGTGGCGGCTTGAGCGACTCGGTGAGCTCGGGGTCGGGCTCGCCCTCGAAGATGCGGATGATCGTGCCCGCCTGGCAGTTGTCATAGATCCACTTGGCGTCCGCCACGAGCAGGCGCACGCAGCCGTGGGAGGCGGGCGTGCCCAGCGCCTCGTAGGAGCTGACGGCCAGGTCGTCCTCATTGGGCGAGTAGTAGAGCACGGAGTGGAAGGCGTTGAGCGAGTCGATGCGGGTCAGGTACTGCGCGTGCGAATCCCACTGGGGGAAGTAGCCCCAACGGGCGCGCTTGGCCGGCATCTTGACGGTCTCCACGGGCGTGGGATGGCTGGAGGTGCCGGTGGAGCAGATCATCTGGCGCACGACGATGGTGTACTGCCCGGCTTCGTCCAGGCCGTAGGCAGTGGTGATCTGGTTGGTCAGATCGACCTCGAGCAGGTAGGGCATGGGCGCGGGCGTGGCCGTCGGGCGCGGCGTGGCCCAGGAGGGCACGGGCTGCGGGTCGGCAAAGAGCGCGGCCTGCGTGTCCTGTCCGGCGACGCCGTCGACGGTCAGGCCGTTGTTCTTCTGGAAGGCCCGCACCGCGTCGCGCGTGTGGCGGTAGTAGCCGCCGGTGACCTTCGCGTCGAAGTAGCCCAGCTCGGCAAGGCGCTGCTGCAGCGCGGCCACGTCGTCGCCGGTGTCGCCATACTCGAGCTTGCGCTCATAGGTGAAGGGCATGGGCGTGGCCGAGACGCCCGGCTGCGCGGGCGCAGGCGTGGGGGAGGGCGTGGGCGTTGCGGCGGGCTGCAGGTCGGCCGGGGAGGCGACCGTGCCGTCCGAGCGCACGCACTCACCCATCATCTTGCCCCAGGTGTCCGGGCCGACGACGCCGTCGCGCGACAGGCCGTTGCGCAGCTGGAACGAGCGCACCGCCTCCTCGGTCTTGTCGTAGTAGCCGCCGGTCACGTTCTCGCGGAAGTAGCCCAGCTCGGCCAGGCGCGTCTGCACGGCGCGCACGTCGTCGCCCTCCGCGCCGTAGGTCAGCGTGCGCGTGAACGTCGCGCCCGCATAGGCCGAGCCCGTGGGCGCGGGCGTCGCCGTGGCCGGGATGATCCATCCGCTGGTGTCCAGCGTGGGCGCGGCGGCCGGCGTGGGCGTCGAAGCGGGCGCTACGCCGCCAATGGACGCGGCGTTCTCGTCCATGAGCGTGTTCCAGGTGGTGGCGTTGACGCGGCCGGTCTGCGCCAGGCCCGTGCGCTGCTGGAAGGCGAGCACCGCCGCGCCGACGGCCTCGTCATATACGTCGCCCGTGCCGTCGGCCAGATAGCCCAGCGCGAACAGGCGCTGACGCACCAGCGAGACAGCCTCGCCCGTGGCGCCCACGTACAGCTGCGCAAAGGGCGTGGGCGCGGGCGCGGCGTCCTGCGCCGCACCGGCCTCGGACGATTCGGGCATGACGATGATCTCCGCGCGCACACAGGGCGCGAACAGGAACAGCAGCAGGCATAGCAGCGCGGCGGCGCGTTTCATGGGCGCATCTCCTTCTGGTGGACTTACGTCTATTGTAACCGGACGCGTCGGTTTTTGCAAGATTTGTCGAATCGCGCCGCGCCCCACGCACATGAGACGATTGACAAGGGCAAATGCCTGCCTTATAATGAAGCAAAATTCAGGAAACGCCAGGGGGGACGCGACATGATCAGACAGGAAGCCTTCGCCCATCCCCAGTGGGGATGGCTCAAGACGAGCTTGCACACGCACACCACGCGCTCCGACGGCCCGTTCACGCCGGAGGAGACGCTGCGCCTGTACGCCCGGATGGGCTACGACGCCGTCGCACTGACGGATCACCGCATCTACAACCGCCGGGCCTTTGCGCCGGAGACGGGCGTGCTCGTGCTGCCCGGCATCGAGACGGATGGCGGCGGGCGCGGCGCGGCGCGCGGCACCTGCTTTCACACCGTGGGCATCGGCGGGATGGGGGACGGCGGGTTTGCGCAGGACGAGCGCGTGCCCACCCTGCCTGCGGACGGCCCGGCGGGCTATCAGCCGATGATCGACCAGATGCGCGCGCAGG
The DNA here is from genome assembly GCA_944349855.1 of uncultured Eubacteriales bacterium. Classification (GTDB taxonomy): domain Bacteria; phylum Bacillota; class Clostridia; order Christensenellales; family Aristaeellaceae; genus Beduinella. The sequence continues at coordinate 57,925 of CALVNS010000009.1, forward strand.
ACAACTTTGTGATCTACGCGCACCCGCAGTGGAGCCGCACGCCTGCGCGGGCATTCGAGGGCCTGACGGGCCTTGACGCGATGGAGATCTGGAACACCGGCTGCGCGATGGAGAACGACATGGATGTGGACAACGGCTTCCTTTGGGACGAGCTGCTGCGCGCGGGACGGCGCGTATGGGCCGTGGCCACGGACGACGGCCACAGCCCGGACCGGCTCGGCGGCGGCTGGGTGATGGTCAACGCCCATAAGGACGCGGACGACGTGCTGCGCGCGCTGCGTGCGGGCGCGTTCTACGCCTCCTGCGGGCCGGAGATCCACGACTTTTACGTGCAGGACGGCCGGGCCGTCGTTACATGCAGCCCCGCGGCCTACGTGCTCTTCGCCGGCACGCACAGGCCCTGGTGGGTCAAGGCGGCCGCGCCGCAGGGCCCCACGACGCAGGCCGTCTTCCTCCTGGAGGGGGACGACCTGCCCGGCGCCTTCGTGCGCGCCGTCGTCGTGGACGCGCAGGGGCGGCGCGCCTGGACGAACCCGATCTTCCTGTGAGGCCGGAATGAATGACGCTGTTTTGTAATTGACGTCATTTATGAAAAAAGATCGGATAAAACATGAGAAAAATGAAATAATTTGAAAAACAAACGTCAGTTTTTGCTTGACATCAGGGGGAGGGTCTGCTATACTCTTTCCCATCAGAGCAAGGACGGTCTGGTGAAGAGGCCGCTTGCTCTATTTTTTGTTTTGGGAGGTCGTTTTGCGATGCGCAGCAAGGAAGAGATCATCCGCCTGGTGCGGGAGGGAGATGTGGAGTTCATCCGCATGCAGTTTACGGACATCTTCGGTCAGCTGAAGAACGTGGCCATCACCGCGTCCCAGATTGAAAAGGCCGTGAACAACCAGATCATGATCGACGGCAGCTCCATCGAGGGCTTCGTGCGCATCCACGAGTCCGACCAGTACCTGTGGCCGGACCTCGATTCCTATACGGTGCTGCCCTGGCGGCCGCAGCAGGGCAAGGTGGCGCGCCTGATCTGCGATGTGCACAACCCGGACGGCACGCCGTTCGTGGGCGACCCGCGCGGCGCGCTCAAGCGCATCCTGAAGAAGGCCGCGGACATGGGCTACTCGTTCAACGTGGGACCGGAGTGCGAGTTCTTCCTCTTCCAGACGGATGAGGCCGGCCGGCCGACGACGCGCACCTCCGACGAGGCGGGTTACTTCGACCTGGGACCGCTCGATCACGGCGAGAGCACCCGCCGCGAGATCTGCATGGCGCTGGAGCAGATGGGCTTTGAGATCGAGGCCTCGCACCACGAGGTCGCCGCGGGCCAGCATGAGGTCGACTTCCGCTACGCCGAAGCGCTGACCGCCGCGGATAACATCATGACCTTCAAGCTGGCCGTCAAGACGCTGGCGCAGAAGAACGGCCTGCACGCCACGTTCATGCCCAAGCCGGTATTCGGCATCAACGGCAGCGGCATGCACACGAACATGTCCCTCTTCCGCGACGGGCGCAACGCCTTTGCCGATCCCTCCGACCCCCGCGGGCTGTCCAAAGAGGCCTACTCGTTCATTGCCGGCCTGCTGGCCCATGCGCAGGCGATGGCGGCCGTGACCAACCCGCTGGTGAACAGCTACAAGCGGCTCGTGCCCGGCTATGAGGCGCCCTGCTACCTGGCCTGGTCCGCCAGCAACCGCTCTGCGCTCATCCGCATCCCCGCCGCGCGCGGCTCTGCCACCCGCGTGGAGTTGCGCTGCCCTGATCCGTCCTGCAACCCGTACCTGGCGCTGTGCGTGTGCCTGGCCGCCGGCCTGGACGGCATCGAGCGCGGGCTGACGCCGCCGCCGGAAATCACGGAGAACATCTTTGCGATGGATGCGGCCACGCGCGCTACCCATGGCATCGCCAACCTGCCCGCCACGCTCAAGGAGGCGACCGACCTGATGCGCGCCGACCCGCTGATCTGTGGCGCGCTGGGCGAGCACATCACCACGCAGTACGCCGCGGGCAAGGACGCCGAGTGGGAGGCCTACCGCACCCACGTCAGCGACTGGGAGATCGAGCGGTATCTGACCGTATTCTGAGAAATCCACCATCGGAGGGAGGCGAACGGCGTGACGGTCGTCGTGGCGTTTTCCCGGCCCGAGACGGCGCAGCGCTTTGCCGGCGCGCTCGAGGCCGAAGGCCTGTCCGTGCTGCGCGTGTGCACGGCGGGCGCGCAGGCGCTGCGCGCGCTGGAACCGTGCGAGGACGCCGTGCTCGTGTGCGGCGCGCGCCTCCCTGACCGGACCGCAGACGAGTTGGCGCGCGACCTGGACGGCCGCGCCGCCGTGCTCGTCGCCGCGCGCCCCGAGTGGCTGGCGCTATGCGAGGAGCCGTCGCTGCACCGGCTGGCGCTGCCCGCCTCGGGCGCGCAGCTGGCCGGCGCCGTGCGCGCAATCGTGCGCCGGCAGAACCGGCCCGCGCCCAGAACGGCGGACGAGGGGCGCCTGATCGATGAGGCCAAGCGCGCGCTCATGGCGCGTGGCATGACCGAGGCCGAGGCGCACCGCTTCCTGCAGCGCGAGAGCATGCGCCTGGGCGTGCGCATGGCCGTGTGCGCCCAGCTGACGCTGGAAACAGAGCGATCCTGAACAGTCCTGAAGGGGGGACGCACGATGGGGCAGGCATATCCGCTGTACGACGCGCGCATGGAGCACGACGCGTGCGGCGTGGGCGCGGTCGTCGAACTGAGCGGCCGCACGACGCACGCGGTGGTCGCCGACGCGCTGAGCATTGTGGAGCGCCTGGCGCACCGCGCGGGCTGCGACGCATTGGGCACGACGGGAGACGGCGTGGGCATCCTCACGCAGGTCCCGCACGCGCTGTTTGAGCGATGGGCCCACGCGCAGGCGCTCGAGCTGGGTCCGGCGCGCGGCTACGGCGTGGGCATGTTTTTCCTGCCGCGCATGGAGGCGGCCGCGTGGGAGGCAAAGCTGAGCTTTGAGGCCCAGGCGCGGCGCGAGGGAATCGAGCCGATCGCCTGGCGCGCGGTGCCCTGCCATCCCGAACTGCTGGGCGAGGGCGCGCTGGCCACGATGCCGCGCATCGAGCAGTGCTTCCTCGCGCGTCCCGACGGCGTCGCCCCCGGCGCGGAGTTCGACCGCCGGCTGTACCTGCTGCGCCGCGCCTTTGAGCGCGATGCGCGGGGCGCCTACGTGTGCTCGCTGTCCAGCCGCACCATCGTCTACAAGGGCATGATGCGCGTGGATCAGCTGCGCGCGTTTTATGACGACCTGCGCCAGCCGGACTATGTGTCCGCCGTGGCGATGGTGCACTCGCGCTTTTCTACGAACACGCAGCCCAGCTGGCCCAAGGCGCATCCGCACAGAATGCTGCTGCACAACGGCGAGATCAACACCATCCGGGGCAATGCGGACCGCATGCTCGCGCGCGAGGAGACGCTGCGCGGGGGCGCGCTGGGCGCGCAGCTGCGGCGCGCCTATCCCGTCGTGGCGGAGGACGGCTCCGACTCGATGATGCTGGACAACGCGCTGGAATTTCTGGCGATGAGCGGCGTGGAGCTGCCGCTAGCGGGCATGATGCTGCTGCCCGAGCCCTGGCAGGGGCAGACGCAGCCCACGCCCTGGCGCGACATGTACCGCTACTATGCGACCATGATGGAGCCATGGGACGGCCCGGCCGCGACGATTTACACCGATGGCGACACGGTCTGTGCGTCGATGGATCGAAACGGCCTGCGCCCCCTGCGCTGCGCGCAGACTGACGACGGGCGGTTGATCCTCTCCTCCGAGGCGGGCGTGCTCTACGAGGCGGAGCGGCGCACGGTGCGGCGCTGGCGCCTGCGCGCGGGCGACGCGCTGGCCGTCGACCTGCAAACCGGACAGATGCTGGAGGGCGCGGCGCTCAAGGAGCGCTTTGCCGCGCGGTTGCCATACGGCGAGTGGGTGCGCGCGGGCGTGCTGCACCTGAGCGACCTGCCGCAGGCGCAGGCGCCCGCCCCCATGGACGAGGCGGAGCGCCTGCGCCTGTGCCGTGCGTTTGGCTATGCGGCCGAGGATGTGCAGGATGTCATCCGCCCGATGGCCGAAAAGGGCACGGAGCCCATCGGCGCGATGGGCGCGGATGAACCCATCGCTGCGCTCTCCCGCGCGCATCCGCCGCTTTCCGCCTACTTCAAGCAGCGCTTCGCACAGGTGACCAATCCGCCCATCGACGCGCTGCGCGAGCGGCAGAAGACGGACTGCTCCGTCTATCTGGGCGACGATGGCAACCTGCTGGAGCCCGGACCGGACGCGTGCCGCGTGCTGGAGCTGGCCTCGCCCGTGCTGACCGAAGACGCCCTCGCGCGCGTGCGTGCGCTGGATCTGCCCGGATTCCGGGTGGAGACGCTCACGCTGTGCTATGCGCGGGAAGACGGCATGGAGCGGGCGCTGCAGGCGCTGTTTCAGGCGTGTGACGCCGCCTACGCGCGCGGCGCGAACATCGTCGTGCTCTCCGACCGGGGCGTGCGCGCGGACCGTCCGGCGCTGCCCTCGCTGCTGGCCGTCTCCGCACTGGAACAATACCTCGTCCGCACGAAGAAGCGCACGGCGGTCTCCGTCGTGATCGAAAGCGCCGAGGCGCGCGACAGCCATCAGATGGCGCTGCTGGTCGCCTATGGCGCGCGCGCCGTGTGTCCCTACCTGGCCCATGCGTGCGTGCGCGCGCTGTGCGCCCAGGGCAAGATCGCCGCGCCCGCGCAGGAGGCCGTCGCGACGTTTGACCGCGCGCTCACGGACGGCGTGCTGCACATCGCCGCGAAGATGGGCGTGTCCACGATCCAGGCCTATCAGAGCGCGCAGCTGTTCGAGGCCGTCGGGCTGAACGCGGACCTCGTCGAGCGCTACTTCACCAACACGCCCCATCGCCTGGGCGGCGTGAACCTGGCGCGCATTGAGGCGGACGCGCTGTGGCACCACGACCGCGCGTTCGCGCTGCCCGCCGACGCGCCGCTGGAGCGCGTGGGCCGCCACCGCCAGTGCCGCGGCGAGCACGCCGAGGAACACCTGTACAGCCCGCAGGTCATCGACCTGCTACAGCGCGCCGTGCGCGAAAACGACCCCGAGGCGTTTGACGCATACGCGCGCCAGGTGCACCAGGAGGGCCCGCGCACGCTGCGCGGCCTGCTCGCATTCCGCTTTGAGGCGTGCACGCCCGTGCCGCTGGAGGAGGTCGAGCCGGCCGAGCGCATCGTGCGCCGGTTCAAGACGGGCGCGATGTCCTACGGCTCGCTCTCGCGCGAGGCGCACGAGTGCCTGGCCGAGGCGATGAACCGCATCGGCGGCGCGTCCAACTCCGGCGAGGGCGGCGAGCTGCCCGAGCGCCTGGGCACCCCGCTCAACTCCGCGGTCAAACAGGTGGCCTCCGGGCGCTTCGGCGTCACGCTGGACTACCTGCTCAGCGCGCGGGAGATCCAGATCAAGATGGCGCAGGGCGCCAAGCCCGGCGAGGGCGGCCACCTGCCCGGCATGAAGGTGACGCCCGAGGTCGCGCGCACGCGCTGCTCGACGCCCGGCATTTCGTTGATCTCGCCGCCCCCGCACCACGACATCTACTCCATCGAGGATCTGGCCCAGCTCGTGTACGATCTGCGGTGCGTCAACCGCGATGCGCGCATCAGCGTCAAGCTGGTATCCGGGTCAGGCGTGGGCACGATCGCCTGCGGCGTGGCCAAGGCCGGCGCGCAGATCGTGCTCATCTCCGGCGGCGAGGGCGGCACCGGCGCAGCCCCGCTCGCATCCATTCACGGCGCGGGACTGTCCTGGGAGCTGGGGCTGGCCGAGGCGCATCAGACGCTGTGCCAAAATGGACTGCGCGAGCGCGTCGCGCTGGAGGTCGACGGCAAGCTGATGACCGGCCGCGACGTGGCCGTGGCCCTGCTGCTGGGCGCGGAGGAGTTCTCCTTCGCCACGGCGCCGCTGGTCGCCATGGGCTGCCGCATGATGCGCGTGTGCAACCTGGACACCTGCCCGATGGGCATCGCCACCCAACGCCCTGACCTGCGCAAACGCTTTGCGGGCAGGCCTGAGCACGTGGAGCGGTTCATGTTCTTCGTGGCCGAGCAGCTGCGGCGGATCATGGCGCGCCTGGGCGCGCGCACGGCCGATGAACTCGTCGGCCGGGGGGACCTGCTGCGGCCCGCGGCGGACGCGCCGGTCGACCTGAGCGAGTGCGTCGGCTTTTGCGACAACCGCCATTACCGGTCCGACTGTGCGTGCGATCTGCGCCTGGACGAGCGCGCCGACGCGCGGCCCGTGGCACCCGGAACGCGCCTGTACAACACCGACCGGGCCTTCGGCACGATGCTGGGCGCGACGCTGCGCAGGCGCGGCAGCGGCGTGACGCCCCAGCGGATCGACGTGTGCGGCTGCGGCGGCCAATCGTTCGGCGCGTTCCTGCCCGAGTGTCTGGCCATCACGCTCAGTGGCGAGGCCAACGACTACCTGGGCAAGGGCCTGTCCGGCGGCACGATCGCCGTGCGCCCGCCACAGGACGCGCCCTGGCACGCGGGCGACGCGCTGGTCGGCAACGTGGCGCTCTACGGCGCGACAGGCGGTCGGGCGTTCCTCGCGGGCGCGGCGGGCGAGCGATTCTGCGTGCGCAACTCCGGCGCGATCGCCGTGGCGGAGGGCGTGGGCGACCACGGCTGCGAGTACATGACCGGCGGGCGCGCCGTCATCCTGGGCCCGACGGGCGACAACTTCGCCGCGGGCATGACCGGCGGCGTCGCCTACGTGCTCGACCCGGATGGGACGCTCCCGCAGCGCCTGAACGCGCAGGCCCAGGCGTCCCCGCTGGCGGATGCTGGCCTGGCCGACGAGCTGCGCGCGATCCTGCAGGACCACGCCCAGTGGACGGATTCGCCGCTGGCACGCGCCATCCTCGCCGACTTCGAGGCCTACGTGCCATCCTTCAAGGTCGTCATTCCAACCGAATACAGACGCACGCTCCTGGGAGCGTGATCCCCGTCAAGACAAGGGGGGCTTGACCGGCGCTGGACGCCGAGGCAGGCTCCCCTTTTGATATAGATGCTGCAGCGCATACGCAGTGTACGCATTGAAAGGAAGGATTGCTCATGACGACTTTCAGCTCTGTCAACACCATCTGGGTTCTGCTGGGCGCGGCGATGGTCTTCTTCATGCAGGCGGGCTTTTCCATGTGCGAGGCCGGCTTCACCCGGGCGAAGAACACGGGCAACATCCTGATGAAGAACCTCATGGACTTTTGCATCGGCACGCCGATGTTCTTCCTGCTGGGCTTTGGCGTGATGTTCGGCAGCGGCAGCGCCATCCTGGGCTGGCTGGACCCGATGATCACCCGGGACTACAGCCACGTGTTGCCCGCGGGCGTGCCGCTGTGGGCGTTTGTGACATTCCAGACCGTGTTTTGCGCCACGTCGGCCACGATCGTCTCCGGCGCGATGGCCGAGCGCACCAAGTTCAGCGCCTACTGCCTCTACTCTGCGGCGATCTCGCTGTTCATCTACCCCATCTCCGGCCACTGGATCTGGGGCGGCGGCTGGCTGGCGCAGATGGGATTCCATGACTTTGCGGGCTCGACGGCCGTGCACATGGTGGGCGGCATCTGCGCGCTGATCGGCGCGGCGACGCTTGGCCCGCGCATGGGCAAGTATGGCCGCGACGGCAAGCCCCGCGCGATCCTGGGACACAACCTGAGCCTGGCCGCGCTGGGCGTGTTCATCCTGTGGTTCTGCTGGTTCGGCTTCAACGGATGCTCGACCGTGGGCATGGAGACCGACGCGCAGATGCAGAGCGCCGGGCTGATCTTCTTCAACACGAACATTGCGGCCGCGGTCGCCTGTTGCGCCGCGATGATCTTCACCTGGCTGCGCTATGGCAAGCCCGACGTGTCCATGACCTACAACGCGGCGCTGGCCGGCCTGGTGGGCATCACCGCCGGGTGCGACGCGGTCAGCCCGCTGGGCGCGGCGGTCATGGGCCTGATCTTTGGCATCGTGATCGTGCTGGCGGTTGAACTGTTTGACCAGAAGCTCAAGGTGGACGATCCGGTCGGCGCCATCTCCGTGCACGGCGTGTGCGGCGCGCTGGGCACGGTGCTCACCGGCGTGTTCGCCACGGGCGTCTCCACGGAAAAGGGCCTGCTCTACGGCGGCGGACTGCACCTGCTGGGCGTGCAGCTGCTGGGCGTGGCGGCCGTGGCCGCGTACGTCACGGTCGTGATCACAATCGTCTTCTGGCTGATCCGCCGCACCGTTGGCCTGCGCGCCGAGCCCGCCGAGGAGCTGGCCGGTCTGGATGTGTCCGAGCACGGCCTGCTGACCGCCTATGCCGGCTTTGCCATGGCGCCCGAAATGCCGCAGGATGACGACGCCCCCGCCCCGACCGTCGTGACCGGCGATACGCCGCCCGCAGAGGCCGTGCCCGTGCACAGGGCGCCCGCGTTTGACGATGGGGCGCACAAGTTCACCAAGGTCGAGATCGTCTGCAAGGAGGCGCGCCTGGAGGCGCTCAAGAACGCCATGACGGGCATCGGCATCACGGGCATGACGGTCACGCACGTCATGGGCTGCGGACAGCAGAAGGGCAAGCCCGAATACTACCGCGGCGTGCCCGTGGAGGTGACGTTGCTGCCCAAGGTGCAGGTGGAGATCGTGGTCAGCAAGGTGCCCGTGCGCACCGTGATCGAGACGGCCAAGCGGGTGCTGTACACCGGCCATATCGGCGACGGCAAGATCTTCGTATACGACGTGGAGAACGTCGTCAAGGTCCGCACGGGCGAGGAGGGCTACGCCGCGCTGCAGGACGAGGAATGACGCGCAAATCCCCAAATCGTCAAAGGCCCCCGGCCTTCGCATCGCGAAGGCCGGGGGCCCCTTTTACGCCTCGTTACGCCTCAAGCGCGGCCATCGCCGCGTTGATGGCGGCCTCGTCGGGCTTCATGTGCTCCAGCGTGTCCGAGAGCAGCCGGTCCAGATCCCAGCCCAGCATCGAAGCGCCGCCGGCGATCACCTCGCGCGAGCAGCCCGCCGCGAAGGACGGCGTCTTGAACTTCTTCTTGAGGCTCTTGAGCTCCATGTCCTGGATGCTGCCCGAGGGGCGCATGCGCGCCGCCGCGCCGATGAGGCCCGTGAGCTCGTCCACGGCGTAGAGCACCTTTTCCATCTCGTGCTCGGGCTGAAGCTCCGAGCACAGCCCGTAGCCGTGGCAGGCGACGGCGTGCACCAGCCGCTCCGACGCGCCGTGCGCGCGCAGGATCTCGCGGCACTTGGTACAGTGCTCGTCCGGATAGCGCTCAAAGTCGATGTCGTGCAGCAGGCCCACGACCGTCCAAAAGTCGCGCTCCTGGCCGTAGCCCAGCGCGTCGGCAAAGCGGCCCATCACCGCCGCGACCGTCATCGCGTGGCGCAGGTGGAAGGGCTCGGCGTTGTACTCGCGCAGCAGCGCGAGGGCCGAATCATACGTGAATTCCATGCGGATGCCTCCTGTGGCGGGGCGCGCCCGCCTGCATTTGCCGTCTAGGATAGCGCGCACGGGCGCTTTTGTCAAGGCGATTTTGCCGCCGCGGCTGTTGAAAACCGCGCCCGCATATACTATAATGAAGCCATCCTACGCTTTGCGCCGGGCCGCCGGCGGAGGGGAGAACCGCATGAAATACCTGTATCGCGCCCTGATGGCCTTCCTGCTGCTGCTGCTGGCCGCGGGCATCTGCCTGACGATCGCGGGGGCGATCCGGCACGCAAACCGGCCGCTCGTCCCGCGCGCGCACGGCGTGACCGCCTGCGCCAGCGCGTTGGGAGGCGTCGCATGATGCTGCATCTGTACGGCGGCGGCCTGTTCGCCCTGCCGCCCCTGCAAACGCGCCGCCTCCTGCTGCGGCGCGTCGCCATGAGCGACGCGCGCGATATCTTCGACTACAGCCGCGACGAGGAGGTCGCCCGCCATGTGCTGTGGGAGGCGCAGCGCTCGGTGCGCGACGCGCGCGCCTACGTGCGCTACCTGCAGCGCCTCTACCGCGCGGGCCAGCCCTCGAGCTGGGGCATCGTCGAGCTGGCGTCGGGCCGCCTGATCGGCACGATCGGCTTCATGGCCTACAGCCCCGAGCACAACAGCGCCGAGGTCGGCTATTCGCTCGCCCGCTCGCACTGGAACCGCGGGCTCATGACCGAGGCGCTGCGCGAGGTGCTGCGCCACGCCTTTGAGGACATGCAGCTGCACCGCGTCGAGGCGCAGTTCGAGCTGGACAACCCCGCCTCCGGCCGCGTGATGGAGAAGGCCGGCATGCGCCGCGAGGGCGTGCTGCGCGGGCGGCTGTACAACAAGGGCCGCTATGTGGACGTGGCGCTGTACGCGATGCTGCGCGAGGACTACGCCGCCAGGAAGGGAGGGGTTGCGCCGTGATCCGCCTGATTGCCAGCGACATGGACGGCACGCTGCTGGATGAGAAAAAGCGCCTGCCCCCGCGCTTTGAGGGCGTCGTGCGCCGCCTGCGCGCGCAGGGCGTGCGCTTTGCGGTGGCCAGCGGCCGCCAGTACGAGACGCTGCTGCGCGACTTCCCGCGGCTGGCGGACGAGCTGATCTTCATCGCCGAAAACGGCGCCATGGCCGCCGACGGCCGCCGTCTCCTGTTCGTCGACTCCGTGCCGCCCGAGCAGGCCGCGCAGGCGCTGCGGGCGATGCATGCGCTGCAGGGCGTGTATCCCATCCTGTGCACGGCGCACGGCGCGTTCATCGAGGATGCGGATGCGGCGTTCGAAGAGAAGGCGCGCATGTACTACGAGCGCATGGAGCGCGTGCCCGAACTGATCCCGCTGTGCGTGCAGGGCGAGGTGTGCAAGATCGCCGCCTACGACCCGCAGGGCGCGGAGGGCCGCAGCTTTGACGCGCTGCGCGACGCGCTGCCGGAGCTCTCCGTCATCCTCTCCGCCGCGACCTGGTCGGACGTCATGCGCCCCGGCGTCAGCAAGGGCAGCGCCATGCGCGCCCTGCAGCGCAGCCTCGGGATCGGCCCCGAGGAATGCATGGCCTTTGGCGACTACCTCAACGACCTGGAGCTGCTGCAGGCCTGCGAGTACAGCTACGCCATGCGCAACGCGCACCCGCGCCTCAAGGCGGCGGCGCGCTTTGAGGCCCCGGGCAACGACGAGAACGGCGTGATGCGCGTGCTGCGCGAAGCGTTCGACCTGGAGGCCGAATTTGGGCCCGCGCATTGACAAGCGTCCGGCCAAGCCCTTATAATAGGGAAAGCGATGAAGAAGAGAGTAGCGCGGCGGCGGCCTCCGCAGAGAGCCGGGGCGGGTGAGAGCCGGCGGGGCGGCGCGCGCGAACATGGCTTTGGAGCGCTTGCGCCAAACGACGGGCATGCCCCGGCCTCAGGCGCGACGGCAGGCCCCGTTACAGGCCGCGCGAGGCGCGCCCTCCGGCGCGCGAAGCAGGGTGGTACCACGGAGCCGCATCCGTCCTTGCCAGATGGCAGGGGCGTTTTTTCGTCCCGGGCGGGACGGCCAACATGCATGAAGCGAGGGAGAACCATGTGTAAGGACTGTGAAAAGAAGACCTTCTACATCACCACGCCGATCTATTACCCCAGCGACAAGCTGCACATCGGCCACAGCTACTGCTCCACCGCCGCGGACACGATGGCCCGCTTCAAGAAGCTGACGGGCTACGACGTGTTCTTCCTGACCGGCACGGACGAGCACGGCCAGAAGATCGAGCGCAAGGCCCAGGCCGCGGGCGTCACCCCGCAGGAGTACGTCGACCGCATCGTCGCGGGCATCAAGGACCTGTGGAAGCTGATGGACGTCGACTATGACGACTTCATCCGCACCACCGATGAGCGGCACGTCAAGGGCGTACAGCACTGGTTCCGCCAGCTGTACGAGCAGGGCGACATCTACAAGAGCGAATACGAGGGCTGGTACTGCACGCCGTGCGAGTCGTTCTGGACGGAGCTGCAGCTCAAGGACGGCTGCTGCCCCGACTGCGGCAGGCCCGTGGAGAAGACCCGCGAGGAGAGCTACTTCTTCCGCCTGTCGAAGTACCAGGACTGGCTGATCCAGTACATCCGGGAGCACCCCGACTTCATCCAGCCCCCGTCCCGCACCGCCGAGATGCTCAACAATTTCCTGCTGCCGGGCCTGCAGGATCTGTGCGTGTCGCGCACCTCGCTCAAGTGGGGTATCCCCGTGGACTTTGACCCCAAGCACACGGTGTACGTGTGGGTCGACGCGCTGACCAACTACATCAACGCCCTGGGCGCGGGCACGGAGAACGACGCGCTGTACCGCAAGTACTGGCCCGCCGACATCCACCTGGTGGGCAAGGAGATCGTGCGCTTCCACACGATCATCTGGCCGATCATGCTGCACGCGCTGGGCCTGCCGCTGCCCAAGCAGGTCTTCGGCCACGGCTGGCTGGTCATCGACGGCGGCAAGATGAGCAAATCAAAGGGCAACGTCGTCGACCCCGTCAAGCTGTGCGAGCGCTACACCTCCGACGCCGTGCGCTACTTCCTCATGCGCGAGGTGCCCTTCGGCTCCGACGGCGAGTTCACCAACGAGGCGCTCATCAAGCGCATCAACTCCGACCTGGCCAACGACCTGGGCAACCTGGTCAGCCGCAGCGTCGCCATGATCGAAAAGTACTTCGACGGCGTCGTGCCCGCGCCCGCCGAGCAGCAGGATCTGGACCGCGCGCTCATCGCCCAGCTCGAGGCGCTGCCCGCCCTGGTCGAGCGCCACATGAACGCGCTGCAGTTCTCCGTGGCCCTGTCCGAGATCTGGAAGGTCATCGGCGAGTGCAACCGCTACATCGACCAGACCACGCCCTGGATCCTCGCCCGCAACGAGGCCGACCGGCCCCGCCTGGGCACCGTGCTGTACAACCTGCTGGAGGCCAGCCGCATCGTCGCGGTGCTCGTCGGCCCCTTCATGCCGCGCACGCCCGCGCGCATCTTCGAGCAGACCGGCGTCACGGACGAGGCGCTCATGACCTGGGACTCCGTGCAGCGCTTCGGCGCCGCCGTGCCCGGCAGCCGCGTGCACAAGGGCGAGGCGCTCTTCCCGCGCATCGACGTGCAAAAGGAGCTGGAGCTGCTCGAGAAGCAGAAGCAGGAAGCGGCAAAGGCCGCCCAGCCCGAAGAAAAGCCCGCCAAGCGCTTTGAGCAGAAGCCCGAGATCGCCTTTGAGGACTTTGAAAAGCTGCAGCTCGTGGTCGCCCGCGTGCTCAAGTGCGAGAAGGTGCCCAAGGCCGACCGCCTGCTCAAGAGCACGCTGGACGTCGGCGGCGAGGAGCGCGTGGTCGTCAGCGGCATCGCCGGGCACTACAAGCCCGAGGAGATGGTCGGCAAGCAGGTCGTGCTGCTGGCCAACCTGGCCCCGCGCAAGATCCGCGGCGTGGAGTCGCGCGGCATGCTGCTGTGCGCCGCCGACGACGAGGCGGGCGTGCTGCGCCTGCTGAGCGTGGACGGGGACGCGGACGCGGGGTGCGAGATCGGCTGATGGAACGTCAAACGCAATCCCCAACGCCCGCCGAACGGGCGGACGTGCTCGCCCCGCTCTTTGACACGCACGCGCACCTGGACGACGAGCGCTTCACCTACGACGGCGGGCAGGAGGCGCTGATCGCCTCGCTGCCCGCGGCGGGCGTGCGCCTGTGCACGTGCGTGGGCTCGGACATGCGCACCAGCGCGCAGGTGGTGGAGCTGGCGCGCCGCTACGCGTTCCTGTACGCGGCGGTCGGCGTGCACCCGCACGAGGCGAAGGACTTTCGCGAGGAGGACGTCGGAACGCTTGCGCGCTACCTGACGCAGGAGCCGAAGGTGCGCGCGCTGGGCGAGATCGGGCTGGACTATTACTACGACCACTCCGCGCGCGACGTGCAGCGCGAGGTCTTCGCCCGCCAGCTCGACCTGGCCTATGAGCTGGGCGTGCCCGCCTGCCTGCACGTGCGCGACGCGCACGGCGACACGCTGGACATCCTGCGCGCGGCGCGCGGCCGCCTGCCCGTGTTCGTACTGCACTGCTGCTCGGCCAGCCTGGAGAGCGCGCGCGTCTATCTGGACCTGGGCGGCTACGTCTCCTTTGCCGGGCCGGTGACGTTCAAAAAGGCGGCAAACCTGCAGCAGGTCGCCCGCTTCGTGCCGGACGACCGGCTGCTGATCGAGACCGACAGCCCCTACCTCGCGCCCGAACCCGTGCGCGGGCGGCGCAACGATCCGCGCAACGTCGCGCACATCGCGCGCTGCCTGGCGGGCCTGCGCGGCGTGGAGCCGGAGGCGCTCGCGCGCCAGACGTTCGAAAACGGCCTGCGCTTTTACCGCATTGATCTGACGGCCTGAGCCGTGGCCGCCGCAAGGTTTTTCGCTTTGCGGCGGCCGTCTGTATAAATACCGGATATTTTCAGCATACTTTCCCCAACGCGGCGGCCGTCGCGCGCGTCTATAGGGAGAAACGGTGCGTCCCCGCCGTCCCGACTTGACAGCCGGGGCCGTATGTTTTACAATGAGGACAAACTGGGAATCGTATCGATTCTTGTCGGGCGGGCCCTGCGGGTCCCGGGCCGTGACAGAAGGGAGGAGGGAGCGCCAGCGCGCTCCCGCATTGCGATGAAATGCAGGTCTATGGTCCTGGGGCTGCTGCTGTTGGCGTTTGCCTTGGCGCTCGCCCTGCCCGCGTCGGCGGAGTATGACCCGATCACCACGTCCTCCGCGTGCGTGCCCAACACGCTGGTCGAGCCCGGTCCGGTCGACGTGACGATCAAGGTCTACAACAGCGGCGATACGGACATGCAAAGCCCCATGACGCTCTACGACCCGAACGGCGAGGCCGTGGAGAACTTTGTGGACGTTACGCTGGCCGCCGGCCAGTCCCAGAGCTGGAACGGCACCTGGAACGTCTCCCAGGAGGAGATGGCCGAGGGCAAGCTGCGCTTTGCGCTGCGCTATGAGCTCAACGCCGGCGGCGCCGCCGTGCAGGTCAACAAGACCATCGCCGTCTCCATTCAGCAGGACGCGCCCGCGCCCAGCCTGACCGCCAGCTACACCGTCACGCCCAACCCCGCCCAGGAGGGCGCCGAGGTCACCCTTACCTACACGCTGTCCAACACCGGCAACGTCGCCGTGACCAACGTGCAGATCACCAACGAGGAGCTGACCGACGAGCGCATCAACATCAGCCGCATCGAGACGGGCGAGCGCGTCACGCGCGAATTCGTCTATGAGATGGGCGACGAGGCCGTCACGTTCAAGCCCAAGGTCACCTACCGCGCCGACGGCTCCGACCGCGTGCTGACCATCGGTACCATGGCTCAGGAGACCATCGAGGTCGCCGAGGGCGACCTGGAGCTGGAGCTCGTCGGCGGCGAGAACGTCGTGGGCGCCATGCCCGGCGACAAGGCCACCCTCACTCTCACGATGCGCAATACCGGCAACATCACCTACTCCAACATCCAGATCACCGACAGCGTGCTCGGCGAGATCGAGAGCGGCCTGGAGCTCGGGCCCGGCGAGGAGAAGACCGTCCAGCGCGAGTTCACCGTGCAGGAATCCGCCGACCACGCCTTCACCGTCACCGCCGTCAGCAGCGCCGGCGGCGAGATTGAGCACACCTCCAACAAGGTCAGCGTCGTCGCGCTCGACCTGGAGCGCGCCGTCAACCTCGAGGTTTCCGCCGAGGCCGGCCAGACCGTCATCCGCGAAAAGCCCGCCGTGGTCGCCTTTGCCGTGACCGTCAGGAACATCGGCGAGGTCGACGCGCAGAACGTCGAGCTCTATCAGGGCGACACGCTCGTGGCCACCATCGACTCCATCCCCGCGGGCGAAGAGGCCCGCGTCGTCAAGGAGTATTCCGTCAGCATGGAGGGCACCTTCCAGTTCACTGCCGTCAGCTACATGGAGGTGGAGCAGCAGGAGGAGCCCCTGCAGCAGCGCTTTGACTCGCCCGAGGTCGTGCTCGCCTACGTGGCGCCCACGCCCGAGCCCGTCACCCCGCCGCCCACGCTCGCGCCTGAGGTCACTGTCGAGCCCGTGGCCACCGAGGCGCCCGAGACCGGCGCATCCGCCGGCATGGTAGCGCTCTACGTCCTGGCCGGCGTGCTGGGCGTCGCGCTGCTGGCCGTGCTGGGGCTCATGATCGCCGTGCGCCTCAGGGGCCAGGGCAGCCCCGCCGCAGCCGCCGTCGACGGCTTCGAGCGCGGCGGCAGCCGCAGCTACACCGCCCGCCCCGGCACGCAGCGCCGCCGTCCGCGCGAGCGCGTGGAGCTTGAGCCGCGCGCGGACGACGAACCGCGTGACGAGGCCGCCGAACAGGCCGCGCCCGACGTGCCGCCTGCCCGCGGACGCCGCGCCCGCCCGCAGCCCGAGCAGCCGGCCGCGCCTGAGCAGCCGGTCGCGCCTGAGGAGGCAGCGCCGGTTGGGGCTGTGACGGAGGGCGCGCCCGAGCTTGAACCCGAGTTTGAATCTGAGGACGAGCCCGAGCTCAAATCCGAGGCTGAACCCGAGCCTGAACCCGAAGCCGAGCGGCCGGCCGCACCCGAGCGCCGGGCCAGGGCCGAGCGCCGCGCCCATCCGCAGCCCGAGGAGGAGGACGACTACGGCGAGCCCGACGAAGCGCCAACGCGCGCCAAGCCTGCGCGCGAGAAGCGGGGCTTCCTCAGCGGCCTGCTGCATGGCCGCAAGAAGGCTGCCCCCGAGGAGGACGATTACGTCGCGCCCGCGCCGGACGAGGAGCCGGATGCACAGCCTAATGGGGATTCGGATGGGGATATGGACAAGACCGTGCTCTACGACCGCGAGCTGCTCAGCCGCATCCGCCAGAGTGCTGCCAGAGAGGGCGAACTGAGCGAGCAGGATCAACTGCTCATGCAGGGCGGCACGGGCAGCTACCACCTGAGCCGAAGCGTGCGCAACGCGGCGCCCAAGCCCGCCGAGCCCCCCAAGCGCAGCGCGGACGATGAATGGATCGACGGGGAGCCGGAGGATGATCCCTACGTAGACGGCCCGGCCGACGCGCCCCGCGGCCGGCGCAAGGACAGGTAAACCCACACATCATGGCTGCGCCACGAGCCACTCGCGGCGCAGCCGTTTTTTGTGAAGGGACGCCGAAATTGACGCGTCGCGCGCGCTGCCCCTGTACGCGACGCGCAAAAGATGATATAATGAGGGCGTTTGAGGGCCGTAAGGCCCCCGCATACAGAGGGGAGGCGCCCCGTGTTCGACGGTTTTCCGCAGGAGATGATCGGCTTTCTCCTGTCCATTCGCTTTAACAACAGCACGGCCTACTTTCAGGCGCACCGCGAGGAGTATGAGCGCTTCGTCAAGCGCCCGCTCTATGCGCTGTGCGAGGCGCTTGCGCCCGTCGTGCAGGAGATCGATCCCGATCTGGACACGCGCCCTGCGGGCGTGTGCTCCCGCCTGCGGCGGGATACGCGCTTCTCGCGCGACAAGTCGCCCTACCGCGACCACGTGTGGATCGGCTGGCGCTACGCCGGCGAGCCGCGCAGCGAGATCTTCGGCCTGTACTGGGACGCCTATCCCGAGTCGAGCAGCTGGGGCTGCGGCGCGTACGGCGAGAACAAGCCCGTCATGGACGCGCTGCGCGCGCGCATGCTGGAGCACCCCGAGGAGATGCTCGCCATCCTGAACGCGCCGGACTTCAAGGGCCGCTTCGTCCTGGAGGGGCCGGACTACAAGAAGCTCGCCGTGCCGGACGCGCTGCCCGAGGCGCTCAGGCCGCTATACAACAAGAAGGGCTTTTACTTTCACCAGGCGACCGACGCGGAGCAGGACCTGGAGCTGATCTTCTCCGGCCGGATTGTGGAGCGGGTGTCGCGCGACCTGCGCGCGCTCGGCCCGCTGTACCGCTACATGCGCCGGATGCAGGAGGCGGCTGGGCCGCGCGAGCGGCGCTGGGACCGATAAGGAGGATTCGCATGCACGAGGATCGGCTTTCCCTGCTCAGCGGCACGGATGTGCGCGGCGACGCAGTCCCGCGCGAAGGACATCCCGCCGCGCTGACCGAGGACGTCGCGCGCGCGCTGGGCGCGGCGTTTGCGCGCTTTCTGCGCGCGCAGGGGCATGAGCGCCCGCTCGTGGCCGTGGGGCGCGATTCGCGCGTGACGGGCGAGGCGCTGCTGCGCGCCGCGGTGGAGGGCCTGTGCCGCGAGGGCGCGCGCGTGCGCGTGTGCGGCCTGTGCACCACGCCCGCCATGTTCATGACCACCGTGACCGACGGGTTCATGGCCGACGGCTCGGTCATGATCACCGCCAGCCACCACCCCTGGTACCGCAACGGCCTGAAGTTCTTCACCGCGCAGGGCGGCCTGTCCGCGCAGGAGGTCGGCGGCCTGCTGCAGGACGCGCAGGACGCGCCCGCCGGCATGCCGGACGGCGCGGATGTGAGCGAGGTGGACTTCCTGTCCGTCTACGCCCGGCAGCTGGAGGAGAAGGTGCGCGCCGCGCTCGGCGGCGGCCAGCGGCCGCTGACCGGGCTGCACGTGGCCGTGGACGCGGGCAACGGCGTGGGCGGCTTCTACGCGCGCGTGCTGCAGGCGCTGGGCGCGGATACGTCCGGCAGCCAGTTCCTGGAACCGGATGGCATGTTCCCCAACCACATGCCCAATCCGGAGGACGAGGAGGCGATGCGCGCCATCTCGCGGGCTGTGTGCGACAGCGGCGCGGACCTGGGCGTCATCTTCGACACGGACTGCGACCGCGCGGCCATCGTCGACGCCACGGGCCGGGAGATCAACCGCAACCGGCTGATCGCGCTGATCTCGGCCATCCTGCTCGCGCAGACGCCGGGCGCGACGATCGTCACCGACTCGGTCACCTCCTCCGGCCTGGCGGACTTCATCCGCGCGCACGGCGGCGTGCACCACCGCTTCAAGCGCGGGTATCACAACGTCATCGAGGAGGCGCGGAGGCTGTGCGCGGCGGGCGTCGACTGCCCGCTGGCCATCGAGACGAGCGGCCACGCCGCGCTGCGCGAGAACTACTTCCTCGACGACGGCATGTACCTGGTCACGCGCCTGATCGTCGCGGCCATGCGCAAGAAGGCCGCGGGTGGCGGCATCGGCGACTGGATCAAGGGCCTGCGCGAGCCCGTCGAGGCGCGCGAGGTGCGCATCGGCATCACTGCGGCGGACTTTCGCGCGGCGGGCGCGGCGGCGCTGGCGGCCTTCGAGGCGTATGCGCCCGCGCATGGCGGACAGCTGGCGCAGGACAGCCGCGAGGGCGTGCGCGCGTCCTTTGACGTGGGCGGGCGCGCAGGGGCCGGCTGGCTGTTGATCCGCATGTCCGTGCACGACCCGGTGATGCCCGTCAACTGCGAATCGGACGTCGCGGGCGGCGTGCACGCGATGCTCACCGTGCTGTCGGATGCGCTCGCGGGCTGCGAGGGGCTCGACCTCTCGCCGCTGCGCCAGGCGCTTGAGGCATAAGAAAACCGTCAGAAAACCATCAGAGAAAGGATGTCTTGCACATGAACCAGTTGGATACGCGCTGCATCAACACCATCCGCGTGCTGGCCGCCGACGCCGTGCAGAAGGCGAACTCCGGTCACCCCGGCGCGCCGATGGGCATGGCGCCCATGGCCTACGCCCTGTGGCAGAAGGAGATGCGCCACAGCCCGCGCAACCCCAAGTGGGTCAATCGCGACCGCTTCGTGCTCTCCTCGGGCCATGCGTCCGCGCTGCTGTACACGCTGCTGCACCTGTACGGCTACGGCCTGACGATGGACGATCTCAAGGCATTCCGCCAGTGGGGCTCCAAGACGCCCGGCCATCCCGAGTACGGCCACACCGTCGGCGTGGAGACGACCACCGGCCCCCTGGGCCAGGGCGTGGCCAACGCGGTGGGCTTTGCGATGGCCGAGGCGCACCTGGCGGCCAAGTTCAACCGTCCGGGCTTCCCGATCGTCGATCACTACACCTACGCCATCTGCGGCGATGGGTGCATGATGGAGGGCATCTCCTCCGAGGCCGCGTCCCTGGCGGGCACGCTGGGCCTGGGCAAGCTGATCCTGCTCTACGACGACAACGACATCTCCATCGAGGGCAATACGGACATCGCCATGCGCGAGGACGTGCCCGCGCGCTTTGTGGCCTACGGCTGGCATGTGCAGAAGGTGCAGGATGGCAACGACGCCGACCAGATCGCCGCGGCGATTGAGGCGGCCAAGCAGGACCCGCGTCCCTCGCTGATCGTCGTGCCCACGACCATCGGCTACGGCTGCCCGGCCAAGGCGGGCAAGGCCAGCGCGCACGGCGAGCCGCTGGGCGCGGAGAACCTGGCCGCCACGAAGGCGTTTCTGGGCATGAGCGCGGAGAGCTTCCACGTGGACGCGGAGGTCTACGCGCACGCGGCCGAGAAGATCGAGGCGGGCGCCGCCGACGAGCAGGCCTGGAACGACCTGTTCGCGCGCTACGCGCAGGCGTATCCGGACCTGGCCAAGGAGTGGGACCTGTGGCACGCGGACAAGCTGCCCTTTGACTTTGAGGCCGATGCGGACCTGTGGTCGTTTGACGGCCCGGCCGCCACGCGCGCGACCTCGGGCACGGTGCTCAACAAGCTGGCCAAGCGCGTGCCGAACTTCTTCGGCGGCTCGGCCGACCTTGCGCCCTCCAACAAGAGCGACATCAAGGGCGCGGGCGACTTCTCCAAGGAGAACTACGCCGGCGGCAACCTGCACTTCGGCGTGCGCGAGCACGCGATGGCGGCCATCTGCAACGCGATCGCGCTGCACGGTGGCCTGCGCGCCTACGCGGCCACGTTCTTCGTCTTCAGCGACTACATGAAGAACGCCATGCGCCTGAGCGCGCTGATGAAGCTGCCGGTCACCTACATCCTCACGCACGACTCCATCGGCGTGGGCGAGGACGGCCCCACGCACGAGCCCATCGAGCAGCTGGCGGGCCTGCGCGCCACGCCGGACCTGCTGGTCTTCCGCCCCGCCGACGGCAAGGAGACGACCGCCGGTTGGGAGGTCGCGCTCACCAGCGGCCTGCCCACCTGCCTGGTGCTCACCCGCCAGAACCTGCCCCAGTACGAGGGCAGCGGCACCGCCGCGCTCAAGGGCGGCTATGTGCTCTGCGACAGCGACAAGCCCACGCCCGACGCGATTCTGCTGGCCTCCGGCTCCGAGGTCGAGCAGGCGATGGGCGCCAAGGCGCTGCTCAAGGAGCAGGGCGTCGATGCGCGCGTCGTATCCATGCCCTGCATGGAGCTGTTTGACAAGCAGGACGCCGCCTACCGCGAGTCCGTGCTGCCCGCCGCCGTGCGCGCGCGCGTGGCCGTCGAGGCCGGCGCGACGATGCCCTGGTACAAGTACGTGGGCCTGGACGGCGCGGTGATCGGCCTGGATCACTACGGCGCCTCCGCGCCGGCAAAGCTGCTGTTTGAGCAGTTCGGCTTCACGGCGCAGCACGTGTGCGAGGAGACGCTGCGCGTGCTGGGCAAGTAATCGGGCTCAACCCAAGGGGGATGCGACGCATCCCCCTTTTTTTGATGTGCGCTTGACAAAAGTATGGATTCGTATTATACTACAAAAAGTACGGATACGTACTATTTTCAGAGGAGGGAAGCGCGATGCCGGATGAAGACGACGAGATGATCCGCCGGCTGGTGGAGGCGACCAACCGGATCGACGGGAGCTATTATTTTTTTGCCCGCAGCCTTGGCGTCAAGGAAAACGCGCTGGCGCTGCTGTATGCGCTGGACGACGGCAGGGCGCACCTGCAGGCGCGCATCAGCGAGGAGTGGCTGATCCCCAAGACGACGGTGAACACCATCGTCAAGGAGATGGCGCGGGCGGGCTACGTGCGCCTGGAGGCAGGGGAGGACGCCCGGGAGAAGGCGCTGCGCCTGACGGAGCAGGGGCAGGCCTATGCGCGCGACGTGCTGCGCACGGTGTATGAGGCCGAGCGTCAGGCCCTGCGCGAGACGCTGCAGGCCTATCCGCCCGAGTTCGTCCAGGCGCTGGACTACTTTTCCCAAAGGCTGCACGCGGCCTACCTGCGCCGCTTTCCGCCTGCACATGAAAAGGCCGGGCAAGGGCCCCGGGGGGAGGAGGACGCATGAACAACACGGACGCCAAACGGCTCTTTGCCCAGACGCCGCCCGTCCGGCTCTTCTTTGCGGCGGCGGTGCCGGGCGCGGTGAGCATGCTCGCCTCCGCGCTGTACCAGACGCTGGACGGCATCTTTGTCGGGAATTTTGTCGGCGCGACGGCGTTTGCCGCGCTGAACCTGGCCATGCCGCTGGTCATCATCAACTTCGCGCTGGCCGACCTCATCGGCGTGGGCGCGGCCGTGCCCATCTCCGTGTGCCTGGGCCGCAGGGAGCCGGAACAGGCCAACCGGATCTTCTCCTGCGCGTGCCTGCTGATCTTCCTGGCGGGCATCGCGACCGGGGCGGCGCTGTACGCCGCGGCCCCGTGGCTCATCGCGGCCATGGGCGCGCGGGGCGCGTTTGCCGACATGGCCGTGGAATACCTGCGCGTCTACGCGCTGTGCTCGCCCGTGACGACCATCGTCTTTGCAATGGACAATTTCTGGCGCATCTGCGGCTGGATTCGCGGCAGCATGGGCCTGAATCTGCTGATGTCGGCGCTGAGCGGGACGCTGGAGTTCTGGTTCCTCGGCGTGCTCGGCTGGGGCATCGGGGCTGCGGCCCTGGCGACCTGCACCGGCATGTTCGTGTGCGCGGCCGTGGCGTTTGTGCCGTTCCTGCGCGGGCGCGCGACGCTGCGCCTGTGCAGGCCCCGCATGGACGCGCGCATGCTGCGCAAGATCGTCGTGTGCGGCAGCCCCAACTTTCTCAACAACATCGCCGGGCGCATCGCGTCGATCCTGTTCAACCTCGTGCTCGTGCGCATGGGCGGGGAGACCGCCGTCTCCGTCTACGGCGTGCTGATGTTTGCCGACGGGTTCATCCAGCCGCTGCTGTACGGCGCGTGCGACTCGCTCCAGCCGGCCGTGGGCTTTAACTGGGGCGCCGGGAAGTTCTCGCGCGTGCGCGCCATCGAGCGCTGCTGCTTTTCCTTCAGCGCCGTGCTGTCGCTGGCCGCCGCCGCGGCCCTCTACGCGTTTCCCGGGCAGATCGCCGGGCTGTTCATCTCGGATGGCGGCGCGGCCTATCTGGCGATGGCCGAGGGCGCGCTGCGCCTCTTTGCGTTCACCTACTTGACGCGGTGGTTTTCCTTTGCGACGCAGAGCTACATGCTGGCGGTCGAAAAGCCGCTGCCCGCCTCATTGATCTCGGTGTCAACCGCACTGCTGTTCCCGGCGCTGCTGCTGGCCGCTCTCTGGCCGCTGGGCCTTACGGGCATCTGGCTCAACTTCGCCGGCACGGCGCTGCTGGCGGCGGCGCTGTCCGCGCTCGTGCTGGCGCGAAAGCGCGGCGAGCTGGCCCGGCCCGATACCCCGTCCCACGGCGCGCCGGCCCGTTGACAGGCCGCGCGAAGAGATGATATAATAAATATCCTTTTTTGGGAGGGCGAATGACGGCGGGGAGGTGCGGCCTGTGATCGAACTGGAGGGCATCTGCAAGACGTTCCGCGTCGCAAGGCGGG
>CALVNS010000010.1 GCA_944349855.1 uncultured Eubacteriales bacterium
CCTGCGGGCAACGCCGGTTTTCCCGGTCCGACGGGCCCTGCGGGAGCTGCCGGACCTGCCGGGGCGACGGGAGCCACGGGCCCGACGGGTCCCGCGGGCCCTGCGGGCGACGCCGGTTTTCCCGGCCCGACGGGCCCCGCGGGAGCTGCCGGGCCTGCCGGGGCGACGGGAGCCACGGGCCCGACGGGTCCCACCGGCCCTGCGGGCAACGCCGGTTTTCCCGGTCCGACGGGCCCTGCGGGAGCTGCCGGACCTGCCGGGGCGACGGGAGCCACAGGCCCGACGGGTCCTACCGGAGCCACGGGCGCAACCGGAGGGCTTGCGGCCAACCCCTATGAGCTGTTTGTCCAGGCGAGCGCGGCGCCAGGCGGAGACGGCAGCCAAACTGCGCCGTTTCAGACCATTCAGCAGGCGCTGGCGATAGCTCCGCCGGATGGCGTCATCCACGTGCTGCGCGGAACGTATCCCGTCTCGCAACAGATGGCGGTCACGACGCCGGGCCTGACCATCCGGGGCCGGGCCGGAGCCGTCATTCTGCTGCAGGCGCCAGTGGTGCCGTTTTTATGCAGCGGCGGCGACGACACCCTTGACGGGCTCACCATAACCAGCGATCAACCCTATCCCGTTGAATTTATCCAGATCGGCGGGGACGGCAATCAGATCCTGAACTGCCAGATCTATGGCCCTGACCAGCCGGGCGATTCTTCGACCTGGGTGGTCAATCGGGGATTTGTCACCCAGGGGAATGCCACCAATCTGCTGGTTCGGAACAACGTGTTTCACACGTTGCGCCAGCCTGCCTATCTGAACCCGGGCTCCACCGGCACGATCATGGACAATGTCGCATACAACACTCGTGGGTATGTGGTGGATCAGGCGACATTCCTGTTTTCCGGAAATTCCTGGGGGATTCCCGAAAACGCTGTGGACATTGCCCTGCTTGCCGGCACCGCCACGGGCGCGCCGTACGACCCGCTTTCCGCACTGGAGAGCAGCAACAGCAACGCCACCGTCAGCGACCAGCGATAGCCGCACCAAGCGGCCGACGGCGCCTGCCAGCCAACAAACAGCGGACCCAACGGCGTCCGCTATGATGGCCGCGGGGGCGTGACCTTTCGGAAGACCCGGGGCGTGCTGCAGGCCTTCGCAGCACGCCCCGATCGGAAAATTCGCAACGGGAGACGGCCGTGCCCGTCAGCACGGCGTGGGAGCGCTTTATGACTGTTTCCAGGAAGGCGATGCCTGGATACAAGGCCTGCCGCATGCGCGCCGGCGTGGATATCCTAAAAAAATCCGTGGGCATCCTGTCAAAACCATATCCCAGTATAGCCACCCCATTGCGTCCAATCTTCTTAAGCGAAACTTCTTTTTTGAGCGTCCACATCAAGCCTGGGTGGGCGATATGACCTGCATTCCCTCCGAAGAGGGTTGGTGGCTCTTGTAATCCTATCTGCTGTAGCCCAGCTCTTCGTCCAGCTCCGCCTCCAGGCCGTTCTCCATGAACTCGGCAATGATCTCCTTGAACAGATTCCGGATGTCATCCACGCTTCCGGTGTTTTCCATTTTTAACAATTCACGGATCTTTTTTCGACGGGCATTTTTTCCCAAGGTGCGATTCTTTCTGGACATAGGGCAAACCTCCTGTGAGGTGCTTCTACTGCGCAGGCGGTTTACACAAAGCTTTAGATGGTCTCACAGAGCAATCGCTCAAGGGCTTCGCGAGCCGCTGCGCCGCCCTTGACGTCTGCTCCCTCCTCTGCTCAGCGTAATCACCTGTGCAGGCTTTGTTCTACCAGACCTCAACCTATTTTGCGCATAACCCTTGACAGTACCTCCTGCCGCCGAGCGGTTCAGCTGGCGGTGCTTGAATAAAAGGCGAAAAGCCAATGACTTAAAAGAAATTCTTATCAGTCATTGGCTTTTCCATATAGCGTTTTTACTGCGCGCCCAGCACGATTACATCATCAAACAGGCACAGCTTTTCCTCCGAGAACTGATGAGACACAACAAGCAGAAGCTTCCCCGAAATGGACAAAAGCAAATCTTCAATCTTTTTTGCAGTGCTCTCATCGAGATTCGCAAGTGGCTCATCAAGGATCAAAACGCTGGTGTTCCGCAGCAGTGCCCGTGCCAAGCAGATCCGTTTTTTCTCACCGCCAGAGAGGTTTGCACCATTTT
This sequence comes from uncultured Eubacteriales bacterium, assembly GCA_944349855.1. Classification (GTDB taxonomy): domain Bacteria; phylum Bacillota; class Clostridia; order Christensenellales; family Aristaeellaceae; genus Beduinella. The sequence continues at coordinate 2,179 of CALVNS010000010.1, forward strand.
CCGTGATGATGCTATCCAGCGACTGCAAATTGGCAAATCGATCAAGGCCGAGACTTCGCAACATCTTTATGAGTTTTTCATCGCTCACACCGCAGTACATCGTCAAGTTATTTCTCAGCGTATCGTGGAACAAAACCGCCTCTTGCCTGACAACGGTCATCGCCGAATAGGTGATGTCATATTCGGTAATAGGCACTCCATCAATCGTGATTTCGCCACTTGTAACATCGTAATAGCGCAGAAGCAAATTGATGGCGGTCGTCTTTCCACAGCCGCTGGGACCCTTGATCAAATACTTTTTTCCTTTTTCCGCCGTGAAGTTAAAGTCCTGTAAAAGCGGGCGATCATCGGTATATCCGAAAGAAACGCTGTCATAGCGGATTTCTTTCTCGATACAGGGCAGGGATTTCGTATTCGCACCGCCATTGTTCTGCGAAACGAACTGTTCCATGGCTGTGCAGGACGGTCTAATGGCAATCAATTGACGGATGATCTCCGCCAAAGAGATGAGCGGATAGGAAAGCTGGTCAATCATGCCGATTGCGACGAAAAAATCGCCTGCTGAAAATTCTCCCGATAGCACCAGCCAGGTTGAACAGGCCAGTACGATAAAATACGACAGGTAAGAAATCAGCGTTGTAATTAGTTGCGCCGTCGCTCCCAAAAACGTATCACGGAGAAGTTTGTCCATCGATAGCGTATTGGATTCATCAAATCTCAAGAGGATTTGCCGCTCGACTGAAAAATTCTTGATGATTTCAAACCCACTGAACCAGTCGTTCACTTTTGCCAGATTTTCTTCAACCGCTTTCAAATACTCCGTTTGCGCTTTTTGCAAGCGTTTCTCAATGAGTTTAGGAATATAAAGCGGTGTTGTCAAAAGCAAAATAGTAATCCATGCAATGCGCCAATCCAAAATAAACAAGGCAAGGCTTACAAAAATAATTTTCAGCAGGATTTCCCAAAACAGGGGCAGCATCTGAAAATAGCGGGATTTTATCATATCGGCTTCGTTGGTGTATTTTGCCACATACTCTCCCTGCTGCTTCTCCTTATACGTCACATAGTTCTGCTGGATGATGCTCTCAAAAATATCGTGTTTCAAAAGCCTCGTACAGCCAACAGAAAATCGCGCGCTTAATCGCTTATAACAGTAGTAGAGCAGCACTTCGCCGAGAATAAACCCAATCAATAGGGCAGCGTATTTGAGCGTTGTCCCCGCGTCACCAGCGATTGCATGGTCCAAAACATCGCCTTTGAAGAATTGCAGCACAACCGCAAAAATCGTGCTGACGAGTATAAAAACCAAAGCCCCCATATAATAGGTGCTATGCTTTCGCGGATATCTCTTCATTTCAGTTATCCTTTCTATTGTTTCGTTCCCCGAAAACGATAGAAGGATAGACTATATTTCCTTCTATCGCTTAGAAGGAAATCCGACGTTTCACCATAGCAAAGGTCCTCCTGTACTGTATTTGATTATACTATACCACAGAAATGTAAAAAATCTACTGCACACGGCCATTTTTCTTGAGCAGAATACCGCCTTCGATCCGACGTCTACTTGATGACCTCTTGGCCACCCTGCCGAAATGCCCCGCTGCATCGGTATCGAAGCTCAGCACGCCGCCTTCATCGCTGCATTCACGCTCCGTCCAAACCTCCATGAGCCCCGTATTCTCGCCATCCTCTTCCACATTTTCCCGGGGACGTCAGATCCCTGCGCCAGTGCCCTTTGAAGCCTTGAGGCGAATATTCAATGGGCATTTCAAAGATGTCGTCCATCTGCGAAACGAGGCAAAGGACAGCCGGCGCATGAAATGTGAAACTTGGCATCATCTTCAGAATCGTTAAATCAGGCTACCATTCAGCAGGCCGCAATTTTGGGGGCGCTAAGTTCATGACAAAAGCCGTGCTCCACGGGATTTTCCTCCCCCAAGCATGGCTTTTGTATGCAGCATTCACTTTGTAGCGGCTGCAGGCCTGCCGGTAAATACCTTCTCCATGTTCACAGAAGCCGGCCAAACCTCTCCTCCGGGAGGATGAAACCAGCCTCTTCCATCTGACACGGGCTATTTCGCCATGGAGAACGTTCGTGTGCAACGTTTCCATGTGCATTTTTTGGGTTCATCCATATGACCAAATTTCATTTGATCCATCATTTTATATGTATAATTTACCCGTATTTTTTGTATTTTTCGTATTAATATTCACTTTTTTTAGAACTTTCATTGAAACCCATAATCCTTTGTGCTATACTAAAACGGTAAATTTTCAATCGGCGAATGAAGAAAGGTTTTATGTATGAGCAATTATTTCCTGAAGCGACTTTCACAAGGCTTTCTGCTCATCCTTACCGTTTCCATTCTGGTGTTCTCCATGATGCATATGATGCCCGGAGATCCCATCGATTTGATGGTCGATCGCAGGGTCAGTCAGGAGCGGCGCGATGAAATGCGCGCGCAATATGGTCTGGACAAGTCGCTGCCTGAACAGTATCTCATGTGGCTCAAACGGGTGTTTCAGGGCGATCTGGGCACCTCCATCCGCATGCGGCAGCCTGTCACAAAGATTTTCGGGGAACGCCTGCCGGTGACGTTGAAAATATGTGGCATTTCGCTGCTGCTGGAGCTCCTCATTGCCATTCCAATCGGCTTGCTTGCCGCCTATAAAAAGGGCGGTCTATTCGATCGGATTACCATGAGTCTGTCGTTGTTTTTTGCGGCCATTCCTTCCTTCTGGACGGCGGTCATGCTCATCTTGATTTTTGGCGTCACATTGAGATGCCTCCCCATCAGCGGATTTTCGACGCCAGCGCATTATATCCTTCCGATTGTGTCCATGGTGCTGGGAACGATGGCTTCCACCATCCGGATGACGAAGACCGAAGTGCTGGACGTGCTACATGAAAAATACATTCGGACGGCCTACGCCAAGGGGCTTGCCGAAAAGCAGGTGCTGGTTCGCCACGTGCTGCGCAATGCACTGGTTCTGGTCACGGTCATGGTGTTTATGAACATTCCCTGGTTGATTGGCGGCGCGGTGATCATAGAGAATATTTTTGTCATTCCGGGGATGGGCTCGCTTCTAACCAATTCGATTCTGAATCAGGATTTTGCCGTCGTGCAGGCCTGTGTGTTGATCATTTCAGCCCTGACCGTCTTATGCAATCTCATCTGCGACATGGTCACTGCCATTCTCGATCCGCGCATCCGGGACTCGATGGGGGGCGATAACGCATGAAATTCAGAAAATACTGGCGTGCCTTCGTGCGCAACCGCAACCTGTTGATCGGCTCCATCATGGTGTTGAGCATCGTTCTGGTGGCCATATTGGCCCCGTTGATCGCGCCTTACCCCTATGCGCAAGCGCATATGGCGGATGCGCTGCAGCCGCCGAGTGCAAAATATTGGTTTGGCACGGACGATTTTGGCAGAGACACGTTCAGCAACGTCATCTATGGCGCGCAGCCGGCATTGCGCGTTGCGCTGATCGCCATGCTGATTGAACTGGGCTTGGGCATCGTTCTCGGCCTGATAGCCGGATACTTTGGCGGCATTGTCGATCGCATCGTCTCATTTGCCGCCGACCTGACGTGGAGCATGCCGCCCATCGTATTGTCGATGGCGGTCATCACCATCCTGGGCAAGGGCCTGGATAACGTCATCATCGCCATTGCGCTGGTTAGTTGGGCGCAATACACGCGCGTTGTACGCGTAAAGACGCAGGCATTTCATGCCATGCCGTTTGTCGAAACGGCCATCGCCTTTAACGAGAAGGATATCAGCATTATGTTCCGGTATATCTTCCCGAATGTACTGCCCTCCATCATCGTGTTGGCCTCCCTTTCCATTCCGCAGACCATCATGTCTACCACAGCGCTGAACTTTCTGGGACTGGGCGCACAGCCGCCGACGCCGGACTGGGGATATGCCCTGTCCAACAGCTTCAGTTACATCACCAGGGCGCCTTGGCTGGCCATTTTCCCGGGCATCGCGTTGGTCTATACGGTGTTTGGCTTTAACCTGTTTGGCGAAGGGCTGCGCGATCTGCTGGATCCCAGAATGAAGGTATAGGTGATCATATGATGAGCAATGAGTTGCTTCGCCTCGAGCACCTGAGCATCCAATACAAGGTGGAGGATGGCTATCTTTCCGCGGTGAAAGATGTATCGTTGGGCATCCAGCGCGGCGAGGTATTCGCAATGGTGGGCGAGAGTGGTTGCGGCAAATCGACCGTCGCACAGAGCATCATGCGGCTGTCGCTGGATCACAACGAACAGATCGCCGGCAAAATCATCTTCAAGGGCAAAGATCTGAACGCTCTGTCCGAGGCAGAGATGGAAGCGATTCGCGGCCGGGAAATCGGCATGATCTTTCAAGATCCGCTGGATTCGCTCAATCCGGTATATCGGGTCGGCCGGCAGGTTGCCGAAGCGCTCATGTTGGACGGCATGAGCCGTGCACAGGCTGAAAAACGCACCATAGAATTGTTCCAAGACGTTCAGATTCCCTCGCCCAAACAGCGCATCAAAAGCTATCCTCACGAGCTGTCAGGCGGTATGCGTCAACGCGTGATGATCGCCATGATGATTGCACGCAATCCCTCGCTTCTGATTGCAGACGAACCGACGACGGCGCTGGATGTCACCGTGGAGTCACAGATCCTTCAAATCATGCGGCACCTTCGAGATCAATATGGCACGTCCATACTCATCATCACGCATAACTTCGGCATCGTTGCGGAGATCGCCGATCGCGTCGGCATCATGTATGCCGGCGAGCTGGTCGAGCAGGGCCCTGTGGATCAGGTATTCGACCATCCCGCCCATCCGTATTCCCAAGTGCTGATGGCCGCCTTGCCGCGCTTCAGCAAGCGCGAAGGGCGTATCCGCACAATCGACGGTACGGTGCCCCGCATCGTAGGCGAGTTTACGGGCTGCCGCTTTGCCAACCGCTGTCCCCACGCGACGGATAGATGCCGGAATAGTGATCCGCCCATCAGGCGGCTGAACGACAGCCACTTTATACGCTGCCATATGGAGGATGCATCATGGAAAATGTCTTAGTCCACGTGGAGGGATTGAGCAAGTCATTTTCAGTCTCGCACGGCCTTTTCTCCAATGCAAAGATGTATGTCCATGCCGTAGACCAGGTTTCGCTGAACATCTACAAGGGCGAGATTCTGGGCCTCATCGGCGAAAGCGGCAGTGGCAAGACCACGCTGGCGCGCATCATGTTGGGACTGACTTCCGCCAGCGCGGGCAAGGTTGAAATCGAGGGAAAAAACATCGTCGGCGCGGACAAGAAGACGCTTCAAGCCGTGCGCTCCAAGATGGCGGTTGTCTTTCAGGACCCGGCTGCCAATCTCAATCCCCGTCAGACCGTGGAAAGTTCCATTGTTCGTCCGCTGCGGATTCGGGGGGTGTCTGCAAAGGAGGCGCGCGCCCGGGCATACGATGCGCTGGAAAAGGTCAAGCTGGACAGAAGCTACCTCTCCGCCTATCCCCATCAGCTTTCCGGCGGGCAGCAGCAGCGCATTGCGATTGCAAGGGCGCTTGTGCTGCAGCCGGATATCATGATCCTGGACGAGCCGACCAGCGCGCTCGATATTTCCGTACAGGCGCAGGTGCTGAACCTCCTGCTGGATCTCCAGGAAGAGTTGAAGCTGACCTATCTGGTGATTACCCACGACATCAACGTCATCCGCTATATTGCCGACCGGCTGGCCGTCATGTACATGGGCCGATTGGTCGAATACGGCACGACGCAGGCGGTGCTGCGCTCTCCCCTGCATCCGTATACGCGCAATCTCAAGCAGTTCATTCCCGCGCTTCACCCCAAGGAGCGGCATACGGACATGCAACAATCCCTTTCCCCCGAATTGACTGTCCAGTCCGTCGGAAAAGATGCCTGCGTGCTCGCCGGCCATTGCCCCTATGCGCAGCCACGCTGCCATGCGCAGCGTCCGCCCATGGTGGAAGTCTCGCCCGATCATTGCGCTGCATGCTTTCTGCTCAGCGAGTGATAGATTCGTCGTCTGATTCAATCCCATTATGAAAGGCAGGAGTCACTTCATGAAACGAATGGTAGCTCTCCTCATCATGGCCGCTCTGCTGGGCTGCATGTGCCCATTGGCCTCGGCCGAAGAAGCGCACACGTCCCTGGTGATCGCTGATGTCAGCGAATGGTGGGGGCTGGACGTCGGTCAGCTGGATGGAACGAGCTATACGCAGGCGCTCACCACGGAGCCCCTCATCGTGCTGGATGCAGACGGCACGCTGCAGCCCTGTATCGCATCTGCCGTCAGCATGTCTGAAGACGGTTTGACGCTGACCATGACCTTTGACGAGGGCATGTATTTCGCCAATGGCAATACGCTGGATCCCGAAGATGTTGTCGCATCCATTGAACGTCTGCAGGAGATCAGTCCCTTCTCCAGCCAATTCTCCACCATTGAAAGCATGGAGATCAGCGGACGCGATGTCATCTTCCATCTTTCTACGTATGCGGCGGATCTCACCAATGCCCTGGCAAGCTCCTGGGTAAACATCCTGGACACGTCCGAGATCGAGAGCAAGACGGCTGATGAGCTGTTGTGGGATTGCACGCCCTATGGCCTCTATAGCGTCAAGGAATATGTTCAGGGCAGCCATGTGGTGCTTGCGCGAAACGAGGGCTTCGTCACCCACAATCCCCATGTTGAAAACAAGGGACCCGCTGCAGTGGAAGAAGTGACGGTGCGGTTCATCTCTGAAGAGTTCACGATGGCCCAGGAAGCCAATCTGGGGAACATTGATATCATCATGAATATCTCCGCCAATGGCGCCGATCAGATCACCCGCGAGGACATGGTCAAAACGCACCTGTTGGCCAACCCGAACATCAACTACCTGGAATTCAATCTGACCGACAGCGTGATGAGCGATATCAACATCCGGAAGGCGATCGCGCTGGCCATTGATCGCGATGAGCTGTGCGCTCTGTGCGACAATACGATCGTACCCGCCTACTCCTATGTGACCGACCACGTCTTTAACCACAATGCTGACTGGGCGGCCTATTACCAGGAGAACTTCTGTAACGATGTGGAGGCAGCCAAGGCCCTGCTCGCCGAATCCGGATGGAGCGACACGGACGGCGACGGCATTGTGGACAAGGACGGCGTGCCGCTGGTGCTGCACACGGTCACGTCCAACATCCAGTCGCCCGATGCGCTGGTCGCCCAGGGCCTTCAGATTCAGCTGATGAATATCGGCGTCTATCTGGATCTGGACATGCAGGAGGACAGCTATCACTACGATACGCTCATCAATGGCGACTTCCAGGTCGGCACCTCGCGTTTTGGGTGTGATGAGCCGATCATGCTGCTGCAGTGGGCGCTGAACTACTATGACTCTCTGGATGTCACCTGCGGACAGGATGCCTTCTTTGCCGCCATTGATGAAATCGCCGCCACGCCCGACTATGCCACGCGTACCGAGATGGTCTATGGCGTGGAGCAGATGCTGGGCGAGGACGTCGTCATCGTGCCGCTGTATACCTCTCTGATCAACTATGTATGCGCCCAGGATGTCACCGGTCCGACGTTTATGGGCAATGGCCGGGTGTACTTTAACGACATGAAATAATCCCCCGTCTCACTGCCGCTCCGGATGTGCTCCGGAGCGGCTATCTCTCATTGCTTCAGGAGGCGCCATATGAAACAGATTTATGAGGATTTGTTGAAGAAGATACCGGACTACAGTTCCTTTCTGACGGCTGATGAGATGGACGAAAGCAGCCGCAGATTGGCCAGTGAGTACCCCGACATTGTGGAACTCTTCTCCTTTGGCAAGTCCCGCGCCGGGCATGATTTGCTGTGCCTGAAGGTCGGTTCGGGCAGCAAGAATGCGCTGGTGTTCGGTCTGCCGCACCCCAATGAGCCGATCGGCACGGCCATGATTGAGTTCTTTTCCCGCCAGTTGGCCGAAAATGAATCGTTGAGAAGCGAACTGGATTATACGTGGTATTTTGTCAAGGCATGGGACCGCGACGGATATGAACTGAACAGCGGCTGGATCAAGGGGCCCTATACCCTGTATCAGTATTCGCGCAACTTCTTCCGGCCTGCGGCCAGGCAGCAGGTGGACTGGACCTTCCCCATTGACTATAAGGACCTGCATTTTCATGACGTCATGCCTGAAGCCGAGGCCATGATGCACCTGATCGACCAGGTTCGTCCTCACATGATTTACTCGCTGCACAATTCCGGATTTGGTGGCGTATATTGGTATGTGACCTACGACATTCCCCATGCCATCTATGATACGCTCTATGAGGCGCCGCGTCGCAACCAGCTTCCCATTCACTTTGGCGAGCCGGAGTCTCCTGCGCTCAAGCAGTTTTATCCCGCGGTATTTGAGGGCGGCGGCATACAGGTTGAATATGACTATCTGGAGAAGTTTGGCGTTCAGGACATCCCCGCTGTCATCAACAGCGGAACCTGCTCGGATGAATACGCCTATAATCTGTGCAAATCGCTGACGTTCCTGACGGAAATGCCGTACTTCTATGACGCGCGCATCCAGGATCTAACCCCGTCCGACACCAAGCGGAAGGAGGCCATTCTCGAAAAATGCCGTTGGACGCTGGCTTCTAACCAGCGGCTGCGCGAAGCGATCGCCCCGATTCGCGACATCATGCAGGACGATAACCCATTTTTCATGGCCATCATGGATCACACGAAGGATCAAAGCACCTTGGCCCAAATGAAAATGGCTCAGGAGGATCCGGCCTACGATGTGCCGGCAACCGAAGCAGAAAAGTTTGACAACCTCTATCTCAACCGCTTTTATCGGCTTTTGACCTATGGTATGCTCATTCGCGCGCACGAGTGGGAGCTCGAACGCCTGTCTGCACAGGGCTGCTCGGCCATTGAGCAGGAGCGGTTGCTGAAATCAGGCCTCGATAACGCCATCTCCATGCACGCCCAATTGGCGGATACGCTCGAACATGAGTTCCAGTATTCGGTGATCCCCATCCGCAAGCTGGTAGCGGTTCAGCTGGAATGCGGTCTCAAAATCGCCGAGTATGTCAAGACCCTCTGATGGACCCTCTTGCACGCCTGCGCCGAAGGGCCTGGCCATACATCAACGCCCAAACGTCTGAATGACGTTTGGGCGCGCAAGTGCCGGGCAATTTCCTGCCAGCTGCCATCGAGCGCCACAAGGCCCCCCTTGGTCTATCCTTAAACAGGAGTAAAACTTTGCTCGATGGCGGGCAGCGGCGTGTCAAAAAATATACGTCATTTTGTAGCCAAGTCAGTACGTGGGAGCACGATCAGCCGGATTTGTGAAAGCAAGTCCGGCTTTGTTGTTTCGCGTTTGCTCAAACCGGGCACAAACGGACCCTCCCCTTTTCGCCTGCAATCGGATGACACCGATCACGGGGAGGCGTTTTGGCCGCAGGTATTCAGGGGCAGTCAGAAAAAGCCGTGTCCCAGGGGCTACCTCTCCCCTGGGCACGGCCTTTTGTGTGCAACATTCAGTGGTTTCGGACCGGCCGGCAAAGACCGTCTTCCTGGTGATGCAGGCCGGCGCAACATTTTCTCCTTGAGACGGGTATAGGCACAAGTCCGGAGGATGGTCCTTATCGCACTATTTACGCCATCTGCGCGCAAACTGTACAATCAAATCTGCCGTTTGCTTTACACCGGCAGACGAATCCAGCATCAAATCATAGTTATGGCGGTTGCCCCAGTCTCTGCCGGAAATGCTTTGGTAGTACGCAGCGCGGGCACTATCCGAGCGACGGATATTGCGCTCAGCCTCCTCACGCGTATCGTTGTAGACCTCCATCACCCTGCCGATACGATATTCCTCCGGAGCATAGATAAAGATGCGCACGATGTCCTTATGATCGCGCAGAACATGATCCGCGGCACGCCCCACGATCACACAGCTGCCATTTTCCGCGATGCGCTCAATCACCTTGTGCTGGGCGGCGATGGCATGCTGTACCACTGTTGTGTTGAGATAAAGATCATGCAGCACCGCAGGCGCGTTCTGGTTGATGTCAGAAATGAACGCCTGTGCCAATCCGCTTTCTTGTGCCGCAAGGGCGGTCACTTCCTTGTAGTAGAACGGAATGCCCAACCTTTGTGCTACCAGCCTGCCGATCTGCTTGCCAGAGGAGCCGTGTTCGCGGGCAATGGTGATGATCACACCGGGCTTAGAGGGTTGGATGGCCGCCTGCTTGTGCTCCACATACTTGCGCTTCCTTGCCGTTTTGCGATAGGGCGCTTCAAGAAACTGCCTGTAGAACGCGAAGCCGACCAGCGTTGTCACCAGCTCCGTCACCGGGAAGGTGAGCCAGAACCATTCCAGACCAAACCGCGAAAACAGCCACCCCAGCGGCACAAACAGGCACACCGTACGAATGACCGTCAGCAGAGAGCTTTTGAGGCCAAAGCCGACAGCCTGAAAAAATACTGGAAAGATCAGTGAGGTGACCATGCCAAAGAAGCTCGCGCCGATGAAACGAAAGCCGTGTGTGCCAATGGACACCACAAGCGGATCCCTGGTAAACACCCGCAACATAGGGCCGGGAATTGCCTCAAAGCACAGCGTTCCCACCGCCATCAGCGCAAGCCCAAACAGCACGGAGGTTGTCAGTGTTTTGTGGCAGCGGTCGATTTGATGAGCAGCATAGTTGAAACTGACGATGGGCACGATACAGGTCTGCATGGCTCCCAGCGGGATGAAGAAGAAGGTCTGCCACTTATAATAAAGCCCAAGCGCCGTGACCGCCTGGTCGGAAAAGCCCGAAAGAATCAGATTTAAGCCGAGGATGTAGAAGGTGTATGCAGACTGCATCAACATGTTCGGCACGCCCAGACGAAATATGGTTCTGATGCGCTCGGCGTACTTCGCCAGAGCGGGCGATCTGCGCAGCCCTTTTCCCATAACCACCAGCGCGGCAACGATCTGTCCGGCAACCGTTGCAATGGCTGCGCCTGCAACGCCCATCTCCGGCAAGCCGAACATACCGAAAATCAGCAGTGGGTCGAGGACAATATTGGTTGCCGCGCCCATGATCTGCGCAAACATGGGGGTTTTCATATCTCCCGTGGCCTGCAGTACCTTTGTCCAGATGCTCTCAAGGAAGAGGCCAAAGCTGAATACGCACACGATGCGTCCGTAGGTAACCACATCCTGCATAACTGTTTCGGAATCGGTTGACATCCGGGCATAAGCGGGCATGGTCAGCCAACAGACAAGCGCAAATAGAAGCCACATGGCGATGGCCAGCGGCGTTCCCACACCAGCGTATTCGTCCGCTTCATCCTTTTGCCCGGTGCCAAGCCGGGCAGCCATTACGGTGTTAATGCCCACGCCTGTGCCGACAGCCAAGGCAATCATCAACAGCTGGATCGGATAGATAATGGAAAGTGCAGTCAGGCCCGACTCCGCATAGCGGCCTACGAACAGGCTGTCCACGATGTTGTACAGCGCCTGGATCAGCTGTGCCAGCATCACTGGCGGGGCCATCTTCAACAGGACTTTGCCGATCCTTTCCGTTCCAAAAATCTGTGACGTTTCCATCGCGCTCACCTCACATCCTGCATGGACTGGCTCAAGGCCTGATCGTATTCCAGCATGAGTGCGGTGAGAGCGGTCAGCTTTTCATCGCCCAGCAAAGCAACTGCCTGTTCCTCAAAGCGGCTCATGGAATCCACGAGAGGGTGGGCATAGGCTTCTCCCTGTTCAGTCAGCATGAAGGCCTTCTCGCGGCCCACGCTGTTTTCAGGACTGAACTTCAGCATGCCGTTCTTTCGCATGCCGGTGATCACGTTGTTGATGGTCTGGCGAGGCAGAAGATAGCTATCGCAGATCTGTTTCTGCGTACAGAATCCCTTTTCGCGGATGGTATACAGTACCAGCATTTCGTTGTAGCTTATGCCGTGGGCATTCGACCACTGGGAGTATATCCCGCGAAACTTGATGATCGCCCGGTTGACGTCGTTGAGCAGCGCAAGCGTGTTTGGATCCATACCCATCACCTTCGCATCATAATCCCAAATGGGATTATATCACTTTAAAGATGTATGTCAATGGCGGGCAGAAAATATGTGCTTTGATTCATCTCGCCGCGCGATGAAACGATAGCGGGCTTCTTTCTCTCGTAGGTTGCGTGTTACTGGCTCCCCCGGTTCTCCATTGGTTTGCTGTCCCATTTCTTGGATGTTGATATGCGTTGCTTGTGGCAACGGCGTCTCATTTCTTCAATGTCAATGTGCGTTGCTTGTGGCAATGGACTTGTTCTGCCTATCATAGTGCCAGCAACCGAGAGAAAAGGAGGGTGTCTGTAATGCTCAGTAAAAATATCAAAGCAATTCGAAAGTCAAAAGGGCTTTCACAACAAGATCTGCCGTTAAGCTGAACGTCGTGCGGCAGGCCATTCCAAAATGGGAACAAGGACTGTCTGTTCCCGATTCGGATATGCTGATTGCCCTATGCCATGTTCTTTTTCCCTCCCCAGCGGCAAAAAAATGGAGAGGCAGACTCATCTGCCTCCCCATGGTGGGATTTCAGGGCTTACAGAAGATCGGCATCCTCCAGCTGCGCCTGAATCTCATCCAGCGCTTCCTGCGCAGTCATGTCATTGGTCTCCAAGGTGCTCAGCACGTTGTCAACGATCTCCACCACAGCTCCCTGCTCTTCCAGCGCAGGCGGTGCGGCGGCAAAGTCCATGCTGTCAAACACGGCTTTGCGGTTGGCAGGCGGCGTCATGTCAATGTATTGGGTCAGCTTGCTCTGATCGGCAATGGCCGGCAGCTCCCAGCTGGCATCCAGGCGCAGTTGCACGATGTCAGGATCAGAACCCATGGCATCGATGAACTTCGCGGCGGCTTCCTTCTTTTCGCTCGCGGGAGACACGCAGTTGACGTTGGCGAAGAAGAAGGTGCTGGGGGTCTTGAAGCCGGGCTCAACCACGATATCCCAGTCAAAGGCACACTTGTCGGTAAAGGTGGGGAAGGCCCAGATGCCGGTGATGAGCATGCCCAGCTTGCCCTCGCTGAACAGATCCCAGTCGCCGCGGCCGGCCAGTTCTTCCTTGGTGGGCATCACATGGTTGTCCCCGCGCACACGGGCGATCATGGCGTCAAGCACGGCCACGTTTTCAGGGGTGTTCATGGTGAACTGGCTGTAATCGTCGCTCAGCACGCTGCCCCCATTGCCCTTGATGGACTTGTAGAACTCATTGTAGGTGATGGGCTGATAGTATCCCCAGATGTCGTCGCCCAGCGCCTTGATCTTTTCCGCGGCGGCCTGCGCATCTGCCCAGGTCCACTCATCCGTGGGATAGTCCACGCCGGCCTGGTCAAACAGCGCCTTGTTGTAGAACAGCACACAGGTAGAGAAGCTCATGGGGACAGCGTATACCTTGCCCTCAGAGCTCACAGCTGCCAAGGTGCCTTCGCTGTAGTTTTCGGTGGTGATCATGTCCGTTACATCGGCGCACGCGTCGCGCAGCATGTAGGACAGGAAGTTTTCCATGTTCATTTCAAACACGTCGGGCGGATTGCCACCGCCAATGGTGGTGGCCAGCTTGGTGAAGTAATCCTCATAGCCGGTGATCTGGATATCGACCTTGATGTCGGGGTTCTTGGATTCAAACACTTCGATCATCTTTTTGAGGGTTTCTTCCTGTGCGCCGGAGCCTGAGAAATGCGCGTAGGTGATGGTGACGGGTTCTGCATACGCAAGCGACATGGACAGGATCATTGCCAGAGCCAGCACAAGAGCAAGCAGTTTTTTCATGGATCGAATACCTCCTTTTTATTTTGCAAACGCTACCGGTCGCGTTTACGTACGGTCATTTCAGGCCGCCCAGGCTGATGCCCTGATCCACGTATCTTTGCGAGATCAGATACACCACCAGTATCGGCAGGATGGTGAGCACTGCGCCGGCCATGAGCACATGCTCGTTGTTTTTATACATGCCGTTCATGTTGCCCAGCACCACCTGCAGGGTCTGCTTGTCGGTGGAGGTGAGCACGATGAGCGGCCAGAGATAGCTGTTCCAGCTGCCCATGAAGGAAAGCAGCGACATGGTGGCCAATGTGGGCGCAACCATGGGCAGCATGATGGAAACGAAGATGCGCCTGAGCGTCGCGCCATCCAGAAAGGCCGATTCCATGTAGGCATCATTGACCGCCAGCATGCTTTGACGCATCAGAAATACGCCAAAGGCATAGGCCAGCTTGGGCAGCACCAGGCCGGTGTAGGTATCCAATAGCTTCAACACGCGCAGGATGATATAGTTGGGCACCATGGTCACCGTGCCGGGGATCATCATGGTGGCCAGATACAGCCCGAACAGCTTGCCGGAGCCGCGAAAGGGCAACTTGGCAAACACGAAGGCCGCCATCGTGGCCGAGCCCACCTCCACCAGCGTGCAGGCCACGGCAAGGATGAGGCTGTTGAGGCTGGCGCGCGTAAACGAGAAGCCCTGCATGTCAAACACGCGCCGGTAGCCCTCCAGCGTGGGGCGCTCCGGAATCCAGCGGATGGGGATCGTGCGAATGGCCTCCTCTCCCTTGAAGGAAGAGGAAATCATCCACAGAAAGGGCATGATGGTGATGAGGATAATGGCCGCGAGCATGGCATAAAAGAGTACGCCTCTGACCACTCTACGCATCGTAATTCACCCACTTCTTCTGCAGCCAGAACTGAATGGCAGTGAAGACGAGAATCAGCACAAACAGGATGCAGGAATATGCGCTGGCCAGACCCATCTTGTACTGCACAAAGGCATATTTGTAGATCCGTTCCAAGAACACCGTGGTTGCGCCGCCAGGGCCGCCGTCGGTCATGATGAGCACGGAGTCAAACACCTGCAGGCCGTAGATGATGTTGATGACGATGAGCAAAAACAGCGTTGGCGAAATGAGCGGCAGCGTAATGGAGGTGAGCTTTTTCCATCCGCTTGCGCCGTCCATCGCGGCTGCCTCGTAATACGTCGGATCGATGGACTTGAGCGCCGCCAGAACCATCAACGCATAATAGCCCGCATCCTTCCACACGGCGGCGATGACAATGCCGGGCATGGCCCACTTGGTGCTGGATAGCCATGCCGGCCCCGTGATGCCAACATAGGCCAGCAGCTGATTGAGCAAGCCATACTTGCCGCTGAGCACCCATGTCCACACCACGGCGGCCGCCACCCAGGAGGTGATCACGGGCGTGTAGCACACCGTGCGGAAGAGGCCATGGCCGCGGAACGTCTTGTTGAGGATCAACGCCTGCGCTACCGAGGTGAGCAGAATCAGCGGCAGATACATGCCCAGATAGCCGAACGTGTGGGCAAGCACCTTGGGGAACTCGCGCCCCGTCAGGATGCGTGTGAAGTTGCGAAGGCCCACGAATTCCATGCTGCTCATGGGTCTGAGCAGATCGTAATCCATGACGCTGAAGAGGATGGAGGCGCCAATGGGCAGCAGGCAGAACACCACCACGCCGATGAGCGACGGCAGCAAAAACAGCACCGTGGTACGCCGCCTGCCTGCGTTTTTGGGGATATACATTCTCTATGCCTCCTTCTCAATGGCCGCGCCTGCCGCATCCACTGGGGGTGCCGCCACGGATGCCCTTGGCCGGCTTCGCGATGGCGTCATGCGGGCAAGGCCGGTTCCAGCCTTTCAAACACGGCGATCTGATCGAGGGGCACGCGCACGGTGAGCGTCCGTGGCCCTTCGTATGCCTCGTGCGTGAACCAGTGCCTCCAGCGGCCCTGGGGCAAATAGACCTCGCGCTCGATCTGCCCCGCTCGGGTGATGGGCGCTACCAGAAGCCTTCGGCCCAACATATATGTATCTTCGCAGGCGCATGCGGCGGGGTCTTGCGCAAAGTCGATGCATAGATGCGCCATGAGGGGACGGCCCACCGTCACGCAATGCCTTGCCTCCGCATACAGATACGCGCGCAACTGCTGACGGAGTTTGGCAAAGTCCGTGGCAATGGTGAGCACGCGCGCATCCTTCAGCTTCTCCGCCAGGTTCCATGGGCTGCGGTCGTTGACAAAGCCGTTCTCATGCGTGGCATAGAACTGTCCACTGCGCGGCTCGGCATGCCATTGCATCACGGGGCAGAAGCAGGCCATGGCAGTGGCGCGCAGATAGAGTTCAGCGCTGGGCAGTTCCCCGGCAAAGCCGCCGATGTCAAAGCCCCAGAAGAGCACGCCGCTGAGCCCGGCGGAAATGCCTGCCGTCAACTGCGCGGAGAGCTCCGGCCACAGGCTCAGCTGGTCGCCTGCCCAGTGCATGGGCCGCGTCTGCGCGCCCACATAGTCGGCGCGGCTGAAGGTGAGCCCATCGACCCCATTTTGGTCAAGAAAGTCATGGTATGCGCCGATGTACTGCGCAGGATAGAGGTTGTGCGCCTCCAGCCCCGTCTGTCCATTGCACAGCCTTGCCGCCCGATCAAACAGGAACTCGCCGCCATCCGTTTTGAAGCCCTCCACGCCCATGTCCAGCAGGTATTTGCGCTTTTCGAACCACCACTCGACGGCCTTGGGGTTGGTAAAGTCCAGCACGAGGCTATGATGAAACCATTTCTCGGTAATGCGGTAGGGCGTACCGTCGTCAAGGCATACGCAGTATTTGTTTTGGATGGCCTCCTCCGTATCGCGCTTGAGCCATGCATTGGGCTCGGCATCCCATTCGTATTTGATAATGGGAATCTGCCAAAGCAGCAGGTGCAGACCGCTTTCCCGAATGCGTCTGACCGTCTGCGATGGATTTTTCCAATGCGCCGCGTCGTTCCAGCGATAGAAGGTCATTTCATCGCTCCACGCCTCCAGCACCATCACATCGGCGGGATAGTCGTAAGCGCGCAGCGCTTTGAGTTGCTTGTCTACCTCTTCATCGCTGTTCCATCCGTTGGCGCTCATCCACACGCCAAACGCCCATTCCGGCGGGAGGACAGGCCGTCCCGTGTGGGCCAGGAACTGCGCAAGCAGCTCCTGGGGCGCGCCGAAGAACAGCACGTCTTGCGACAGGCAATCCCCCGCCGTTTCGCGGCACAGGTCGAAGCGATTGTGAAAATCCATCTGGGTGCTGATGCTGCCCCTGCACCACCAGCCAAATCGCCGCTCCGTCATAAAGAACGGCATGGGCAGATAGGTCTGGTCGCCCTGTTGGGTAAACTTTTCCACCACGCGCCCGTTGCTGCCATATCCCTGCTGATTCACATGGTCAAAGCGCTCGCCCGTGCCCCATACATACTTCGTGTTGAGCGTGCCATGCTGGGTGATATGCGCGATGTGCCCCGCTGAATCTTTGCGCACGGTGAAGCCGGAAACCCTGCAAACGCAGGAACTGAAACGTCTAAGTTCCCATAGAGAATCCTTTTCGCCTACATGCAACGCAAAACCATCCGGCAGTTCAAGCGCCGCTGTTTGGCACAGCTCGCCCTCAGGCGCCTCCTCCTGACAGGCCGTTTGCCATAATGCATCGCCGCGCCGCTCCAGCAACAGGACGAAATCCCCCATCTGCAGGCACAGCCCCCGCGCCGTTTGCAGGATGGCCAGCGGCCTTTCCAGCCTGACCTCCTCTTCTATCTCGAAGGAGAACGTACGGCTCTGTTCCCGCTGCGTGCTGATCTGATAGCGGATGCGATCAAAGGTGTCAAACAGGCCCAGGTCAAAATGCATATGGCGCTCATCCTGTTGCTGCGCTACGGGCGGTTCGACCTGACGGCCATTCACCCACAGGTCCAGCTTCGGCACGCCGTCGCCCGCATCCACGCGGCAATCCACCCATACGCGTTCTCCGGCCAGCGGCCTTAGCGGGCGGCGGGCAAAGCCGCTATCTTCAAAAGGCGTGAGCCCTTCCGGCAAGTGCTTCAGCATTCGCCCGCGCTCCTTTCTTCGACCGAGTCGCGCTCTGTGAGCGTAAGCGGCAGGATGTGCTCCATGCGCCCGGCGTTGGGGTTTTCCAGCGCATCCAGAATGCACTGCACCGCCAGCTTCCCCTTTTGGGCGATATCCTGATGTACCGTCGTCAGAGACGGATAGCACATCTGCGCCAGGTACACGTCGTCAAAGCCCACGATGGAGATATCTTTGGGAATGCTTACGCCGCGCTCCATCAGCCCTTTGGCAAAGCCCATGGCCAATATATCCGCCGTCACAAAGGCCGCCGTCTGCTTTGCGCCACGCTGCACATACATGTCCGCAGCCTGTTGCCCGAACTCATGGCTGACCGTGCCCAGATAGAGCGCATCCTGCCGAACGGGCAGACCTGCCGCCTGCATCGCCTCGCAATAGCCCTGATAGCGCTTGCTGTTGACGCCATTTTCGCGGATGGATCCGCTGACAAAGGCAATGTCGCGATGTCCCTTTTCGATGAGGTATTGGGTTGCCATGCGCGCGCCCTCGCGATCCCTGATGCCAATGGTGTGAAAAGCGCTGTCGGTTACATAGCTGTCCACCAGCACGACGGGCACGCCAATGGTGCGCAGCGCATCCAAATTTTCGCCCGGATAGGTCCCCACAATGACAATCCCATCCACGCCGCGATTCTGAGCGATGCTTGCGTAGTTCTGATCTTCGCGCGTGCCGGACAACAGCAGGTGATAGCCGTTTTCGCGCGCGGTATATTCTATGGCGGACAGGAGCTCGCCATAAAACGGGTTGGAAAACACGAACGCCTTGCCCGGCTCCGTTTGCGGGATCAACACGCCGATCAGGTTGGTATGGCGGCTGGACAGGCTGCGGGCGTTGAGATTGGGCACATAGTTAAGCCTTGCGGCGGCCTCCAACACGCGCTGCGTCGTCTCTGCACTGATGGACTCGCCCGGGTGCCGGTTGAGCACATAGGACACCGTGGCGGTGGAAACCCCGGCTTCTCTGGCCACATCCTTGATGCTAACGCGCTTCATGCCGCCGTCCCCCAGTCCTTGTTTGAACGTTTTGGCCGCCAACAAAGGCGCATGCGCCTTTACTTAACCGTTTCAGTGGTTTTATTATACTCAGTCTCAAAACAGATGTCAATCCTTTTTTCTGAAAAGTTTTGTTCAAAACGTCAAGTCAAAACGCGCCGGTATCGGCGAAGCAGGAAAGAAAGCCCAAATTGAAGCGCGGTTATTTTGGACAAACCAGACAATGCGCATGGGGGTTCTGGATGAAAGGCGCCGATTGGGCATCAGCGCCTCGCCAACGGGGCAATCCGGCAGGCAGGAGGAGCCGAGGCCAGAAGCTCGGCCGAAGAATGATCCGTAAGCGGCGCAAGCGGTATGCGCTTTGGCGCAACGAGAAGCCGGCCTTTGCCCGATCAGCGGATGTGCGCCTTAACATTCCTGCTCGCTCAAAAAAACGGCCCGCCGCAGCGGACCGAAAGGGCCTCCTCCAGCGCGAGCCGGTCGATGATCCGTTCCCGCCTCTTCTTATAGGCGCCAAGCAGCAGATTGAACGGAATCACGAGCACAGGGGCAAACAGATATGCCGCTTCGGACGCACCCAGCACATAGCCGACGATCGCTACCAACAACAGGCTGTAGATCGCCCCACACGGCACGCTCAGCAGCATGTTCAGCGCCTTGGACTCATGCGTGGCCCTGGGCGCATTGGGGCAGCGCCTGTCCTGAAAGCGAATGGGCATCACGGCGCCCCTCCCCTTTTCTGACGTGAATAGGTGGGGACGCCCGCTTCCCCTCAGAGCACAACACCTGCTCAAGCACCACTACGACAGCGGCGAAGCTGTGGGTCGGGTTTCCTCTGAAACAACACCATTCTCAAACCAGGCTGCAGGTCGATACGGGTGCAGATTCGTCTAAGTTACCTCTAAAACAACACCATTCTCAAACCAATACCACCCATCTGAACGCGATGGAATTGTCTAAGTTACCTCTAAAACAACACCATTCTCAAACGAGATCAGGAGCGTTGTGCGCGCCGAAGAGGTCTAAGTTACCTCTAAAACAACACCATTCTCAAACGACCGACATGTCCGTGATGGCATCACCCGTGTCTAAGTTACCTCTAAAACAACACCATTCTCAAACTAAAATTGATTCACGCGGTTGATTGCATCCGTCTAAGTTACCTCTAAAACAACACCATTCTCAAACGTTTCGCGCTCAATGATGGTCATTCGCTCCGTCTAAGTTACCTCTAAAACAACACCATTCTCAAACTGGAACGTGGAACAACTCTTACAGACTTCTGTCTAAGTTACCTCTAAAACAACACCATTCTCAAACTCGCTTGGTATGCTTATCTCTCTCAGATCAGTCTAAGTTACCTCTAAAACAACACCATTCTCAAACAGCGCATGCGGAGCGAGCAGGGCTTGAGCAGTCTAAGTTACCTCTAAAACAACACCATTCTCAAACAACAGCGTAATCGTAATAGTTCGTACCACTGTCTAAGTTACCTCTAAAACAACACCATTCTCAAACTATGGCGAGATAGTGGTTCTCTTCCAGCAGTCTAAGTTACCTCTAAAACAACACCATTCTCAAACTACAACACTACCATACCGCAAGAACTGCAAGTCTAAGTTACCTCTAAAACAACACCATTCTCAAACGAACATAACAACCTTCTAAACATGGCCGTTGTCTAAGTTACCTCTAAAACAACACCATTCTCAAACGGACGGGACAGACGGCCGACGGACAGCAGGGTCTAAGTTACCTCTAAAACAACACCATTCTCAAACGGCGGTAGAAACAAAAAACGGGTCGTAGGCGTCTAAGTTACCTCTAAAACAACACCATTCTCAAACAGCCGTAGTTGGCGCGCGTGGCCTTGGCAAGTCTAAGTTACCTCTAAAACAACACCATTCTCAAACATTCAGAAACGCCCACCATTCTGCAAGCCAGTCTAAGTTACCTCTAAAACAACACCATTCTCAAACAGTAGTGATCACGTTACCCGGCACCACCGGGTCTAAGTTACCTCTAAAACAACACCATTCTCAAACCAACAGTTGTTCCCGATTGCCATGTGCTTGGGTCTAAGTTACCTCTAAAACAACACCATTCTCAAACCCCAAATCCTGTGGGGGGAGAATCGCACGACACCACCCGTGCGGTCGCAGAGGCAACCGACCCCCTCCATTATAGCGGATCCGGGTAGATTTCGCAATCGTCCCGGTCGATAATCCAGGCCGTTTCATAGGTGCTGTCGATGGCGGGGCATGGATTTTCCACCAGCAGCATGCGCAGCTTGCGATAGAACGCTTCGCGGTACAGCGCGTTCAGCTCCGCCTGGGACAGATAGCGCTTGAGGTGGACGAAGATAAAGCACTCCCTGCGCAGGAAACTCTGCGCGATGCGCATCCGGCGCAGGAGGCGCTCGGGCAGATCCTCCGTCCGGTCGTCAAAGCGCAGCCCGCACAGCTTGAGCAGCTGCGCCCAGTCCAGCTCATCCGCCAGGAGCAGGGGTTCCTCGCTCTCCAGGGCGATCTCCCCCGCCCAGGAAAGCACCTGTCTGCAGACCTGCTGCGTGCACAGGAAGCGCTCCGCAGACACGGCCTGCGCCTTTGCCCATCTGGAGAGCGCCGCCTGCGCGGCCCGGTCGTTCAGCTCTACGCGCAGCGGATCGGTGATCACCTCGCAGTACTTTCCCAATTCCAGCGGCTGCATGTCGCGCGAGAGCACAAAGCCGCCCGCTTCGCCCTCCGCCTGCGCAATCAGCTCGCCCACCGCCCGGCGAAAGCGCGCGGGCGACTCGACGGCCAGCACCGGCACGCGGTTCTCCGGCCAGTCGACGACCATTTCGCGGTTCAGATGCGCCAACTTCACAGGACAATCAACCTTTCGTCGCTGTCGATCACGTCGGTCTTCACTTCGCCCAGGATGAACTCGCTGCGGGCAAACTGTTTTTCCGTAATGCACAGCACCTGAATCAGCCCCGCCGGGGGCTTGTTGCGCCGCAGGTTGGCCAGGATCGCACGCACGGCGGTCTGATTCAGCGCCAGCTTGCAGTAGACCGACTCCTGCAGCATCAGAAAGCCATTCTGAATCAGATACCGGTGAAAGCGGCTGTAGGCGAGGCGGTCCTCCCCGTCCTTCACGGGGAGGTCGTAGAGCACCAGTACGCGCATAAATCTATAGCTCATCGCTGTAAAACCGAAGCTCCTCCATGTCGTTTTCCTCCAGGGCGCGGAACACGCTCTTGCAGTAGATCTTGATCGCGTTGCTCACGTATTGCCGACTCTGGCAGATGGTGACCCGCCGGTTGAGGACGTCGATCAGCCCGAGCCTGACCTCCTTGTTCATTTCCTTCGGCTGCAGGTCGTACACCAGCCTGTCCACCAGCGGCCGGTAGGGCTCCATCAGGTCGCAGGCCAGATTGAAGGGATTGAGCATGTTGTCGTGAAAGACGCCCAGCTGCGTCACATAGCCGTTGGCGACGATCTCCCGGTTGAACGCCGAGAGCAGAATGGCATAGCCGAAGTTCAGCGCCTGGTTGATCGCGCTGCCGTCTGCGCGCGTGAACCCCGCGCCGAACAGGCCGCCAAAGTAGACCTTCGCCGCATGCCCCTCGCGGTTGCTGGCGTCCGCACCCTCCACGCGACCGGCATATTCCTCCAGCATCCGCGCGCGGTCCGCCTCGTGGGCGTAGAGGAGCATGGCCTGCTGCCTGCGGATCTTCTCCCGGATGATCGCGCCCCAGAGCAGCTCCTTGCGCGCCTTCGGCCAGGCGATCTGGCTGCGCAGCTTGCCGCTGGCGTCATAGCTGCCGTAGCAGGGCATGAGCTCGGCCGCAGGGTTGCGCT
Source organism: uncultured Eubacteriales bacterium (assembly GCA_944349855.1). GTDB lineage: Bacteria > Bacillota > Clostridia > Christensenellales > Aristaeellaceae > Beduinella. Next base: position 24,949 of record CALVNS010000010.1, read on the forward strand.
GCTCGTCGCAGAAGAGCACCTTCACCTTGCGCCGGGACAGCTCCACCAGCAGCGCCGCCGTCATGGACACCGCGGTGGATTCGACGATCAGCGTGCCGATCTCGGACAGATGGATCCGCACGACATCCTCCCGGCGCACCTGCAAATAGCCCAGGCTCATGTCCAGCTTGCAGCGGCCGGAGATCACCACCGTGCGCCAGCTCATAGCCTGTTGAGGTCGACGGCCCGCTCGTACAGCCCGGCCGGCGACTGATGGATCAGTAGCGCCCGGCCACATCCAAAGACCGTCCTGGACGGGTACATCACGCCGAAGTTCTTGACCAGCCCGATGCGCGTCAGGTCGGCCGCGCCGCCCGTTCGCGTGAACAGGTTGAGCAGTTGGCGCAGCACCCGGCACTGCCCCAGCGCATCCAGCGCCTCAAACGCCGGCCGCGCCCGGAGCAGCTTGTCCCGCTGGCCGCCCATCCGCCGGCAGTACGGCTCGCGCTCCATCTTCTGCACGAGCAGATCGTACAGCGCCAGGCTCTTCTCCGGGCACAGGCCATCCCGGGGGTTGAGCCGGTAGCCCTCCTCGCCGCGAAGGCGCTCGTATGCCTCGCTCTCCTGCGCGGCCTTGACGACCTTTTTGACGTACCGCTCCCACTCCTGCGAGAGCATCAGCTGGTTGGCGTTCTGGATGGCGAGGTTCTCGCCGGTGCGGCCGGTGAGGTACATCCTGTAGCCGTCCAGGGAGAGCAGCGACTGCATGCGGATGATCGGCAGGATGATCCTGGGCTCCTTCAGGTCACGCGTCTTGACGCAGTGGCCCAGCGCCAGCTCCGGGCGGGAGATGGCCTCGGGATACAGGTGCAGCGGCACGTCGATGAGCGAGCGCACCCGCCGTCCACGGGCCGTATGCTCCACCAGCATGAAGCAGGCGCCGGCGACCTTATTGTATCCGCCATACTTCTCCACCGGCAAGCCCTTCTTGAGCGGCATCTGCCCCTGCCCCTTGGGCACCGGCTGCAGGTCAAACAGCTGGCCGCCGCGAATCACGGGCATCATCGTCACCAGCGGGCTGTTGCGGGCCATCGTCCGGCGCACCGTGGCGATGGAGCCCGCGTCTGCCGGATCCCACGCCAGCACGCCGCCACGGCGGATCTCCATGCGCAGGAGGCTTTCAAGGTTGACGGTATAGTTGTCCCTGTGCTCGCGGACGTAGCGCAGGGGCGAGTGGGTGAACTGCGTGTTGTAGACGTTGCCCACGACGATGTTGAGGTAGGCGTCCTTGGCATGGTGCAGGTCGTTGAGCTCGCGCACCTTGGGCAGGCCGCGCGCATGGCGAAATTCGGAGACCAGCCCCGCCTTGACATAGACGATCTCGCTGCGCGGCATCATGCGCCCGAGCAGCTGCGCGACCGCCTTGGTCCCCTGGCGGGTCTCCACCAACTGACGCGCGACGAAGGCCGTCAGCTCCTCGTCGGTGAAGCCGGTGCGGCGCGTCAGGCGCTCATACTTCTCCCGGGAGATCAGCTTCCTGTGCAGCAGCATCCCCCAAAACGCCCGCTGCCCCTCGACCATTTCGCGACTGAGCGGATAGCTGTTGCCCTTCTTTTCGTTGATCGTCCGCTTGACGAGCACGCGGTTGTCGATGCTGTCATCCTTCACGCGCGACCGGGGATAGATGTGGTCGATGTCATAGAGGCTCTCGCTGCGCAGCAGTTCCTCCAGATCGATGGGTTCGCCGGAGTACATGCACCGGCCCATCTGCGTGTAGTACAGGTAGAGCTTGTCCTGGCGCAGCCGCTGGTTGTCCGTCTGGAGCAGGGCGTCGTAGAGCGCGCCCGCCTCATCCCGGAAGGTCTCGTAGCACGCCAGCAGGGTCTGCTTGCGTTCAGGCTTGCGCTCGGGCTTTTTCTCGCCGCCGCGGGCCATCTCCACAAAGATCTTTTGCGGATCGTGCCCGATGGCCTTGCGCAGCTCGCGCGCGATCAGCACCGTCTGTCGGATCTGCCGCTTCACCGACGGCGAGACGTACAGCTCGTCGATGAAGTCATACAAGGTCTCCTCGCCCAGCTCGCGGTTGCGCGCCTCGATCGCATCCGCAAACGCATAGCGGTCGCTCAGCAGGCCCATGAGCGTCTCATTGGTGCTCCACAGGGCGTCCAGCACGCTCACGCCGTCCGGCCAGCCGGGCGCGCAGGCGAAGAGGCCGCACAGCAGCTCCCGGCTCAGGCGTCCCCAGCCCGTGCAGCGCAGGCGCAGCAGCCGGCCGATCAGGGCATCCGGCAGATCCAGGCCGCGCAGCTTTTCCCGAAGCAGCCTGCGGTCGTCGCCAAAATACGTCGCCGCCAGCACGATCTCCTCCGCCAGCGCACCGTCGTAGCGATCTTCCAGGATCTCCCGCAGCGCAAGGGTCGTGCGCAGGCTGCTCTTGATGCCGCCCTGCACGTCGATGCCACCCAGGTCCTCCCGATTCACATCATAGCCCCGGGCCCGCAGGAAGCCGACGATGTTGCGAACGCCCGGCTTTTTGACCCGGAGAAACACCTGCTCATAGAGCGCCTGCTTCACCTCGACGGGCAGGGGCGAGCCCTTCACGGTCATGGGGTTGATCTCGTTGAGCACGGCAAAGCGCTCATAGGTGGGCGAGCAGGCGGGCAGCACGTCGCAGCCGCGCAAGTAAGTACACGAGGCGGTCATGCGATCGATGAAGGCCTGCGCGGTGCGAACCCGGTCGACCTTCTCCTCAAAATTCCAGGGATAGATCGGCCCTTCCGCACTGCGCACGAGCCAGCTGTTCGCGGCGTGCGGGTTGAGCGGACCCACGTAATACGGGATGCGGAAGGTCAGCAGCGAACGGATCTTCTCCGCGGGCGTCAGTCCGTCGCCGTCCGGCTTGTGCAAAAAGGGCAGGTAGGCGGACGCCCGGTCGAGAATCCGCTCCAGCTCCACCCTGTGCAGCTGATAGGGGATGACGCTGTTATCGCCGGAGACGAGCTTGGGCAGCAGCGTCCGCGCCTTCGCCCTGGCCATCAGGGCCTGCACGCGCTCATCCTGTTGTTCCAGCTTGCCCAGTTCCTTTTCAATGAACTTGCAAAAATCCTCATGCTTACAGGCCTTGACCGCCCGCTTTTTCCCTTTCGCCCATGCGTGCCCGACGAAGCTTGCATAGTTGCCCGGCACGTCCTCCGCGCGAAACACGCGGTCGTACAGCGCGCCGTTGCCGCGCAGGACCGCCTTGAGCTCGGCCAGATCCCGCCTGTTTTGCTCGTACAGGCGCACCTTCGCCTCGGAGATGGAGGACGCGCCGCCCAGCAGGCGCTGTAGCACGCCCCAGTTGTACACGCTGCGCCACGCCTCCAGCAGCGCAAAGCGCTCGCCCAGCAGGGCCTCCAGCGCCGGCAGCTCGTCCTCATAGCCGGCCTTTTGAAACTCCGCCTCCTTCTGCTCCGCATCCTCCAGCGCGGGGTCGTCGTACAGCTCGGCCAGCTTGGCCTTTGCGCCGGTCAGAGCCCTGACCCACGCCCTCTGCTGCTTCGTTTCCGCCGCAAACAGCGCGTTCAGCCGCTTTTGCCGGACGCTGACGCCGGACGTGCCATCCATCAGCAGGGCCTTGAGCGCGCCGACGTCACTGCAGCGCAATTCCATGCCGAGCTCATCTTCGAACATCAGCTCCTGCTCTTGCAGGATCTCATCCAGGCTTGGCAATTGCCCATTCCCCAGGTCGGCGTACAGGAAGTGCCCCCGCTTCTTGAGGATGTGATGCAGCGCCAGGTAGACCAGCCTCACGTCGAAGGGACCCTCCTGCGTCATCAGCGCGCGGCGCAGATGATAGACGGTCGGATATTGCGCATGATACGTCCGGTCAGTCCAACCCTCCTGCGCAAAGAGCGTATATTTCCATCCCTTGTCCTCCGGCCACAGCCTCGCCGCATCCATGCGCTGAAAGAAAGCCGGATCGACTTGGGCAATCTGCGCCTGAAACAGCTCCTGCAGCAGGGCCAGGCGCTGGCCTCGCCGTTGATAGCGTCTGCGCTGCACGCGCGCCACGCGGCGCACGGCGGCTGTCTGCGCCTCGTCGAAGAGCCGCACGCCCCACATGTCCTTGCCCTTGAACCTGCACAGCCGGTATGTTTCGTCGCTCACAGCCCAGCCGACCGACGTCGAGCCGATGTCCAATCCCAGATATGCCGCATTTTTTACACCGCGTTCCATTGACATCCTCCGTTTCTCTTGTGTATAATACAGGTGTCTTGTTACCTCAGGACAACACCATGTTCAAATAAGGCTTTAGCCAACCCGTCCTCCTGGAGGACCCGCATCGAGCGGAACGGACCTGCGAAAGCAGGTCTTTTTTTGTTTGATGATAGCATATTCCATTGGAAGATTCAAGTTTTTGGATGATTTCCACGAAAATGCAGGCACAAAAAATGGGGCGGCAGGCCCCGCCCATCCGGGCATGCCTGCCGCCTCGCGCTTGACATGGGGCTGTGCGCCCCGCCCTTTCCCCCTCACCGCAGCGCTACGGAAAAGGCGAAGGATTCCTGTTCGTCCGTATAGGGTGCCTGACCGAGATAGACCATGCGCTCCGTGCTGTAGGTGGGCACAAAGCCGTCCGCAGCAGGCTCGCCCTGCCAGGTCTCGTCCGCACGGCAGGGGACGAACGTGATCGCCGTCGCGGGCGCGGACAGTTCTACGTTCCCCTGCCAGACGTAGCTGCCGTCCGGGCAGCCGCTCCAGCTCGCGCCCTGCGGGGACGTCGTCGCGCCCTCGGCCAGCACCGCAAACGTCCAGTAGTCGCCCGCCTCGTACTTCTGCGCAGCCGTGACGCCGTCCGGCGCATCCCGCGTGATCCGCAGGCTGCACTCCACGCGGTCAAAGGTCGCGTTCAGCTCCGTGACCTCCGCCTGCCATCCGTCTGCAAATGCGAAGCTCTGCCCGCCCTGCGCGGTCTGCCGCGTCACGCCGTCCGTCGTGAAGACGACGGAAGGGCCGTCCACCGCCGTGAACGCATCCGATTCCGCCAGCACGTCCAGCAGCTCCGCCCAGCTCTTCTCCCCGCCCGGAACGCCGTCTGGCTGCGGCAGCTGCGCGGCATAGGCCGCCAGCGAGCCGTCGGGGCCGAGCAGAATGCGCCCTTGCGCATAGGCCTGCGCAAACAGCGCCTCGCTGCCCTCCGGCAGTTCGTCGCTCATCATCGCATCGTCCGCAGCCGGCTGCGCATAGGCGATTGGATAGTTCGGCCGCAGGATCCGCAGGGACAGCCGCCACGTCACCTCGCCCTCCGGCAGCGCGCCCCCGCGCTCGCCGCCGACCAGCCCTGACAGCGTCGCCTCGACGCCCCATTGCGTCGTGGGCGCCTGGCGCGGGTCCATGCTGGGCACCCAGAAGCCGTCCGCACTGAACCCGCCGCTGGCGGCCTCCGGCTCGGCCGTCCACGTCTGACCGCCCGCCTCCGCCGTGATGGTCGGGATGACATACACCGGCCTGGACGCATCCCGGGGCGCCATGTCCATGGTAAAGGCCAGCGTCATGCCATTGAAGACGGCCTCGTTCACCGTCAGCGTCAGGTCGTCGCCCTCAAAGCGCTGGCCCACCGTCACGATGCGCTCTGTAAACGCCTCGTTTTCTGCCTGTTCCCGCTTGTATTCCAGCAACCCGAAGCCCCCCGTGGCCAGTGCGGCCGACATCGTGGCCAGGATCAGTGCGATGGCGAGAATCAGGCCCGCCGAAACCTTCTTTTTCACGATCGTCTCCTCCTTGTCAATCAGCCGGAGCATGCGTTGCCTGCTGTCCGGCCGCTCGGTCACGCTGGAGAGGCGGCGGTCCAGGGCCGTGCGGATCGCGTCGCGCAGCGCTTCGTCATTCTTCATCCGGATCGTCTCCTTCCAGCAGGTCTTTGAGTCGTGCGCGGGCGCGCTTGAGCCGTGTGGAGGCCGAGGCCGGGCGGATGCCCAGCGCCCTGGCGGTCTGCTCCAGCGTCAGCCCATGGTAGTAATAGAGCAGCACGGCCTCCCTCTGCTTGCGCGGCAGGCGCAGGATCGCATCGGCCAGCGCCGTATCGTGCGGCACGCAGGCGGCGTCCGGCAGTTCCTCCGGGGTCACGCGCCTGTCCGTGAAGCGAAACCAACGCGAGCGCCGCAGGTCGTTGCACACGTTGAGGGCGATTCGCACCAGCCAGGTCTTCTCGCTGCTCTCCCCGCGAAACGCATCCAGGTGCCGGTATGCCTTCAGGAACGTCTCCTGCACCGCATCCTCGGCCAGCTGCCGGTCCTGCAGGATCGCATAGCAGGTGCGGAGCAGTTCGCGCTCGTATTGCTCCATCAGGCGGCAGAGTTGCGATTCGCGATGTCCGTCCGGGCCCGTGACGGCCATCCGCTCCACCTCCTTTCACCCATTAGACGCGCGCATGCGCTTCCTTTTTAGCGCGCGGCAAAAATTTTATCAAGCGGCTTTTCCCCTGCGCCGGCCGGCTGGACGTCCCCCGCGCCGAGCTTTTGCGCAAAAATGTCCCGCATGCGGGAATAAACGCCTCCATCCGTCCGTTGTATGGGCAGATACAAGACACATTGTCTTGCAATGCGCAACAATGGAAGGCGGGAGGCGTTTACCATGAAGCGAATCGCTGTTTGGGCGCTCTTGTGCGCGATCTGCTGGGCGATATGGGCGCCGGGCGCGGCGGCGCAGTCCGCGGGCGTCTATGCGACCATCGACGGGGGCAATGCCAACCGGGTGCACCTGCGTGCCTCGCCCTCCGTGCAGGCGGATTCAAAGGGGCTGTACTTCACCGGCACGCAGGTCTTTTGTTCGCAGGGCGTGTCGCAGGGGTGGACGCGCGTGATCATCGGCGCGGAGGAGGGCTACATGATGACATCCTACCTGCGCACCGGCGACGCTGCGCTGGACGTGCAGCCGGATCAGCCGCAGGGCGTCGTGCGCGCCCCGGGCTTTGTGAATCTGCGCAGCAGCCCCTCCCTGGACGCGCAGGTGCTGGCCCGGCTTCAGGACGGCGACCGGGCGACCCTCCTGGGCGAGACAGCCGGGCACTGGTACTACTGCGCCGCCGACGGCATCATGGGCTACATCAAGGCCGACTACGTGGCGCTGCCATCCAGCGCTTCTGGTACGGACAGCGGCGCCGCCGCGCCCAACCCCCACAGCGCCACGGAGACGATCGATCCGGCGGGCGCTTGCGTTCTCTACATCGCAGCGAGCGGCTGCACCGTCAACGTCGTGCCGACAGACGAGGCCTTGGTCTCCTGCCGCTATGACGCGGGCGCCCTCCGCCTTTCGCATGAGACGGCGCAGGATGTGCAGCAGCTGACGGTGCAACCGCGGGATGGCGCGTCGGCGGACGCCGTAGCCACGCTGTGCGTACCCCGCAGCGCCTACAGACAGGTGGTGCTGGATGTGAAAAGCGGCGAAGCGTCTCTTGCGAGCGGCCTTCAGTGCCCCAGCACCGTCTACGGGGCAAATGCGCGCCTGAGCCTGACGCTCGCATCGGACAGCGTTCACGGATATACCCTGCACCTGACCGGCTCCCTGTGCGTCTTCGGCATTGGCGAGACGGCGCAGGACTACGGCATCCTCGTGGAGAACATCTCCGGCAGCTCGCTGGCTCTGACCGGCGGCCTGCCGGCCTATCAGCCGGGCGCGGCATCGTACGCATTCACGAGCGGCACCGGCCAAGCGCAGATCCACGTGACCGGCCTGATCAACAGCGAACTGGACTTTCTCTTCGTGCGCTCCTAGCGGCGGCGTCCGCTTCCCTCTTCCGCCTACCGGCGGCGCCTGGATGGGCGCCGCCTTTTTGCCTAAATGGGCAAACAGGCCTGGAGGGCAAGCGGCGACAGGGGACGTGTTGCGCGGGATGAAAAACGCTCAAAGGCGGCAGGCTTGGCTGCGGCTCGACGGCGCCAACGGCCATGGAGCGCAGCATCTCCGCCCCGAATGGAACGAACCCCTGCTGGCCCTGACTCCCGGCGAGGCGGCCCACAATGCCTGGGTCCAATGCCCCATGCGCCAAGGGGCGACGTCTCAATGCCCCTGGGCGGCCGCTCCGGTTTCCACCGCGGGCTTGATTTCCTTCGCCCGCTCGTGCCATCTGCCCAGATGGCGGCCATCCCATGACCAGTAGTCGCAATTCACGCAGGTTCGCACCGCTGCAGTCGCCTGGAGGATTGCCTCTGAAGACATCGAAGCATTCGTCAGTCGCTCATCCTTGAGGGTATTTCGGATGCGGCACAGGAGCACCGTCTCATCCCGTTCGCCCGTGGAGATCTCCCGATCCACCTCGAGCTCAAAGCTGAGCGGGCTGCTGCACAGGATGGGAACGGGCAGCACTGCGCCGCGTTCCCATTCGACGGCCACATTCATTTTATCTTCATCCCTCCCATCCGCCGTTCCAAAATAATCCGCCAGGGGCAAGTTGTCTTCCACCACAAGGTTTGCGGAAAACACACGGTTCCTGCGAATGTTGTCCAGCGTGCGCTTGGGTGCGCCAATCGCACACATCACGCCCAACTGATCAAACCAGCAATAGCTGAACCAGCAAAACAGGCCGAAATCCGGCATGCCATTCTCGTTCATGCTGCCATAGACAAACAGGGTCTGCGGACAGAGATCATTGGTTGCAGGTACGGATACTTTTTTCATTCTGTTGTGCCTCCTTCTTGTCCAGATGGTCAAGTATGTGCTGCGAATGCGCTTCGCACTGCAGACCTCCGCTTCCGTGAAGCCCGCGCAGATGAGGGAGACGCCCTTTGCCTCCAAGGGCCTTTCTTACCATCATATTACGATATGGCATCGGTATGGGTCAAGCCCATTCGAAGAAGGCGCGCCGATCCGGGGCGCCTTTTCTTTCGCCATGTCAGCCGCCCCTTCGAACCCATTGTCCCGGACATGCCGTCGCTTCCTTATAATATAGCGGGAAGGGAGATGCGGGGCCGAAAGGAGCCCGACATCGGCAAAACCGGTTTTGGCGGCAGGCACCTGCGCGTAAAGTGTTGCGCGGGGCCAAAGAGGGCCCCAGCCGGCCCGTTTGGCCGGGCGCTCAACGGCGCCCGCAGCGATGGAGGGCGAGAAAGAAGGCGTTCCAACCTTGAGCGAGAGCAATGTGTTGCTGGTCTTCGGCACGCGGCCGGAGGCGATCAAGATGTGTCCGCTCGTGCTGGAGCTGAAAAAGCGCGGACGCATGAAGGCGACGGTGTGTGTGACGGGACAGCATCGCGAGATGCTCCGTCAGGTGCTGCGCACGTTCTGCGTCCTGCCCGACTACGACCTGCAGATCATGCGGCCGGGGCAGGACCTATACGACGTGACCAGCCGCGTGCTGCTGGGCATGCGCGAGGTGCTGAGGGCGGAACGGCCGGACGCCGTGCTCGTACACGGCGACACCAGCACGGCGTTCGCGGCCAGTCTGGCGGCATTTTACGATCACATTCCCATCGGCCATGTCGAAGCGGGGCTTCGGACGTACGACCTGAGCTCCCCCTATCCCGAGGAGTATAACCGACAGGCGATCGGGCTTTGTGCGCGCTGGCACTTTGCGCCCACGCAGGCCGCCCGCGAGCACCTGCTGCGGGAAGGCAAGGACCCCTCGCACATCTATGTGACCGGCAACACGGGCATCGATGCGCTGCAGACCACGGTACGGGCGGACTACACCCATCCGGAGCTGGACTGGGCGCGCGGCAGCCGGCTGCTGGTGATCACCGCCCATCGCCGCGAGAACCTCGGCCAGCCCATGCGGGCGATGTTTCGCGCGCTTCGACGCATCGTCGAGGACATTCCGGACGTCAAGGCGGTCTATCCCATTCACCTCAACCCCGAAGTGCGCCGGATCGCGGACGAGGAGTTGAGCGGTTGTGCCAGCATCCACCTGATCGACCCGCTGCCCGTGGAGGACTTTCACAACTTTCTCAGCCGGAGCTACCTGATTCTGACGGATAGCGGCGGCATTCAGGAGGAAGCGCCCGCGCTGGGCAAGCCCGTGCTGGTCATGCGCGACACCACCGAGCGGCCCGAAGGCGTGCAAGCCGGTACGCTCAAGCTGACCGGCACCGGCGAAGAGGCCATCTACGCGGCATGCCGTACGCTGCTGGACGATCCACAGGCCTACCGGCGCATGGCGCAGGCGCAAAACCCCTATGGGGACGGCACTGCCAGCCGGCAGATCGCCGACATTTTGGAAGGCGCATTGGCGCACGGGCAATAGCGGGCCAACGCATGGCGACGTCTCCGACAGCGCCATCCCCCATCGGCGCCTGATGCTGCGGGCCTGGTTCGCAGCTCTGACGGCGCGCAGAGGCGAAACGTCCTGCAAAGCAGCAGAAAAGCGCCGCCGAATAGGGCAGCGCTTTCACAATGGAGGGACAACGCCGGACGACTCGCCGGATGTTGGAAATCAAAGGGAGAGGTGGCGGCGACAGGCGTTGGCGGCCGGTCAGCCCTGCTTCATCAGGCCCGCGCCGGCATTCCAGGCCTTGCCGACCCGCTCTCCGCTGACGTAGTAGCCGTGCTGGAACTGGTCGAAGATCAGCGCGTTCAGCTTTGACGGATCGATCTTGCCGTTTTCCGAGAGCACGCTCTCCTCGGCAGCGGTATTGACAATCTTGCCCACGATGGCGTAAAAGCTCTCCGTGTTGCCCACCTGTGCGAGCTCACACTCCATGACCACGGGGAACTCTTCAATGATGGGCGCATTGACAAACTCGCTCTTGACCGCATGGTAGCCGGTGCGCTCAAACTTGTCCGCCATCTTGTTGCCGGTCGCGATGCCGAAAAAGTCCGCCACGTCCATATGCGCGCGATCTGCCAGGCTGACCGTAAAGGCCTTGGTTTTCAGGAGATTCTGCGTGGTTTTATGATCCTCGTCGATGAACAGCGCAATGCGATCGCTGTTGCAGATCATACCCCAGGCCGCATTCATCGCGTTCACCTTTCCGTTTTCGTCATAGGCCGCGACAATCAGCACGGGCATCGGATAGACCGCCTGCACAACGCCAAGATTTTTCTTCATAGAGATCGACCTTTCTTCATTTTGGATTGCCTTTTGGGCGGCTTTATGATACCATAGAGTCCAACAAGAAGACAAGTACCAACATTATTGTAATGTACTTACTTGGAGGAAAGTGGAATGGCCAAGCGGATCGAGGATGCGGACTTCTCACAAACCGGGTATAGCTATACCTTGTCGCTGATATCGGGCAAATATAAGCCCATCATCCTGTACTGTCTGATGGAGTATGAGCCGGTACGGTTCAACCAAATGCAGCGATATTTGGGGAAGATTGCGGATAAGACGCTGAGCGCGACGCTCAAAGAGCTGGAGCGGGATGGCCTTGTTCACCGGGAGATGTACCCGGAGATCCCCCCAAAGGTGGAATACTCGCTGACCGAACGCGGACGATCGCTGATGAACGTACTGGATCAGCTGTGCGTCTGGGGCAATGCGCATCGAACCTGACGCGGCGCGCATCCCGCAAGCGTGGGAGCATTTGGGGACAGGACTTTTCCGCCGCTGCCGCGCCTTCGGTCCGGTTCAACCGACAAAAAAATCCGAATCCCTTCTGAAGAAGAGATTCGGATCATTTGGACTGGTGGAGCATACCGGATTCGAACCGGTGACCTCTACAATGCGAATGTAGCGCGCTACCAACTGTGCTAATGCCCCATGTATGACCGACGGTTCAAAGCCCGCTCAATCAGTACGCAAACAATTATAGCACAGATCTGAGGACAGCGCAACCATTTTTTTTGCATTCGCCCGGATTTTTTCAAAAAATCAGGCCGTGTCGAAATGCCCGTTGCTTTTCATGCGGACGATGGTATAATAAAAGATATATTGTTGAAGTCTTGACAGGAGGATGGAGAAACCATGACCAACCTGACCGTGCGCGAAATCTTCCGCCAGACGCCCGCGCAGGATCTGCAAGACGTATGCGTATCCGGATGGGTGCGCACGCTGCGCGATTCCAAGGCGTTTGCGTTCATCGAGCTCAACGACGGCACGTTCTTCAAGAACCTGCAGATCGTCGCGCAGGCCGACACGCTGCCCAATTACGCCGAGATCGTGCGCCTGGGCGTGGGCTGCGCCATTCGCGTTGTGGGCACGCTCGTGCTCACCCCGGGCGCCAAGCAGCCCTTTGAGATCCAGGCAAGCGAGATCTCCCTCGTTGGCCCCTGCCCCAGCGACTACCCGCTGCAGAAGAAGCGCCACTCCTTTGAATATCTGCGCACCATCGCCCACCTGCGCCCGCGCGCCAACACGTTCAGCGCGGTATTCCGCATCCGCTCCCTGGCCGCGCAGGCCATCCACAGCTTCTTCCACGAGCGCAACTTCGTATACGTCCACACGCCCATCGTCACCGCCAGCGACTGCGAGGGCGCGGGCGAAATGTTCCGCATCACCACGCTGGACATCGACAACCCGCCGCGCGACGCGCAGGGCCATGTCGACAACAGCAAGGACTTCTTCGGCAAGCCCGCCAACCTGACCGTCTCCGGCCAGCTCAACGTCGAGGCCTTTGCGCTGGCGTTCCGCAACGTCTACACGTTCGGTCCCACCTTCCGCGCCGAGCGCAGCTTCACCCCCCGCCACGCCGCCGAATTCTGGATGATCGAGCCGGAAATCGCGTTTGCCGATCTGTTCGACTACATGGACCTGGCCGAGGAGATGGTTCGCTACGTCGTGAAGACGGTCCTGCAGGAGGCGCCCGAGGAGATGGCCTTCCTGGGCCAGTTCGTGGACAAGGAGCTGCTGAACCGCCTGCGCCTGGTCGCCGACAGCCAGTTCGCCCGCGTCTCCTACACCGAGGCGATCGACATCCTGCAAAAGAGCGGCGAGTCGTTCGAGTATCCCGTCTCCTGGGGCTGCGACCTGCAGACCGAGCACGAGCGCTACCTGACGGAGAAGCACTTCCGCCGCCCCGTGTTCGTCTACGATTACCCCAAGGAGATCAAGGCCTTCTACATGCGCCTGAACGACGACGGCAAGACCGTCGCCGCCGCCGACCTGCTGGTGCCCGGCATCGGCGAGCTGATCGGCGGCAGCCAACGCGAGGAGCGCCTGGATGTGCTCGAGCGCCGCATGAAGGAGCTGGGGCTGGACTGCGCCTCCTACTGGTGGTATCTGGAGCTTCGCAAGTACGGCGGCGTGAAGCACGCGGGCTACGGCCTGGGCTTCGAGCGGCTGATCATGTACCTGACGGGCATGGGCAACATCCGCGACGTGCTGCCCTTCCCCCGCACCACCGGCTCCGCAGACTTCTGAGGCATGAAAAAAGGCCCTGCGCGCGGTCTTCCCGCGTGCAGGGCCTTCTTTATTATATGGCGGCTCAGATATTGCGGCTCAGCGGATGCTGTCGAGCACCTCCTGCGCGTCCTCGTAGCCCGCCTCCACGGCGCGCTCCAGCCACGCGACGGCCATGTCCTCGTCCGCCTCGACGCCCTCGCCGTTGTAGTACATGATGCCCAGGTTGAACATCGCCTTGTCGCTGCCCGCCTCGGCCGCCTGCTCATACCACGCCACTGCCTGTGCGTCGTCCATCTCGACGCCGTCGCCGATGTCGTACGTCACGCCCAGGTTGAACATCGCGTCGGCATTGCCCAGCGCCGCCGCCTGCTCGTACCAGTGGATCGCCTGCTCCATGTCGCGCTCGACGCCGTCGGCCAGGTCATACGTCAGCGCCAGGTTGAACATCGCGTCGACATTGCCCAGCATCGCCGCCTGCTCGTACCAGTAGATCGCCTGTTCCATGTCGCGGTCCACATATTCGGCCTGGTCATAGATCAGCGCCAGGTTCATCATCGCCTTGTCATACTCCAGCGCTGCCGCCTGCTCGTACCAGTAGATCGCCTGCTCGGCGTCCACGGGCACGCCGTCCCCCTGATCGTACGTCACGCCCAGGTTGAACATGGCCCGCACGTCGCCGCAGGCCGCCGCGCGCTCGTACCACATGATCGCCTGCTCCATGTCGCGGTCTTCTCCCTCGGCGAAATCATAGGCCACGCCCAGATCAAACATCTCCTCCGCGCTGAGTTGCTCCTCCGCCAGCTCCGTTTCGTCTGCCGGCACGTCAGTCATTTCGCCTCCAAGCAGCTTCATCGCACTGCTGGGCGGCAGCGCCTCCGCCGCGCCGCATACGGGCAGGAGCATCGCCAAGATCAGCGTCCAAGCACACATCCGTCTTTTCATCCTGTTTCCTCCCATTTCTAATTGATTATGGCGTCTGTACGTTCTTCCGTGCTGGCATCAGTATATCACAAAATCCTTTTCTTTACAAGGCTGCTTTCTGGGCCCGACACATGGTTGTGGCGCAATTGTGAACTCTTTGAGATCCCCCGTCTTCCCCCTTGACGCGACGCGGGCTTTGTGCTAAATTACTTAGCGTGCTAATTATCTGTCCGCCGCAAGGAGATGTGCTCATGGCAGAGACGACCCGCGTCAGCCTGATGCTCAAGATGGTGCATCACGCATTTGCGCGCAGGCTCAACCGCAACATCGAAGCGCTCGGCCTGACCAAGGCGCAGTGTGATGTGCTGGGCTATCTCGCGCGCCACGAGGACGAAACGGTGTATCCGGCGGACCTGGAACACCGGCTGCGCCTGCAGGGGCCGACGGTGACGGGCCTGGTCAAACGCCTGGCGGAGAAGGGGTTCGTACAGACGCTTCCCAGCGCGACGGACGGGCGGCGCAAGGAGCTGCGACTGACCGACAAGAGCCGCGCGATACACGAAGGGATGCTGCGCTATCTGGACGAGCAGGAGGAGGTGCTGCTGCACGGGCTGAGCGGCGCAGAGCGGGAAACGCTGCTGCGCCTGCTGGGCGTCATGCTGAGCAACATGCAGGACGAATGATTTCATCAGCATTCATGGCAAAATGCAGGGCGCGATCTGCCGCGCATCGGAGGAGGTAACTATGGTCAAAACGCTTCTGGCACAGGTCAAGGAGTACAAGCGCGCCTCGATCATCACGCCGGTGTTCATGGTGCTCGAAGTGCTCATGGAGATCCTGATCCCCACGCTCATGGCCGCGCTGATCGACAACGGCGTCAACAAGGGCGACGTGCGCTACGTGTGCATTCTGGGCTGCATCATGGCGGTGATGGCGGGCCTGTCGCTGCTGTTCGGCGTGCTGGCGGGCCGCTATGCGGCCAAGGCGAGCGCGGGCTTTGCGCGCAATCTGCGCAAGAGCATGTACGAAAACATCCAGACGTTTTCATTTCAGAACATCGACAAGTACTCGACGGCAGGCCTTGTCACCCGCATGACGACGGACGTGACGAACCTGCAAAACACCTATCAGATGATCCTGCGCATGTGCTTCCGCGCGCCGATCACGATGATCCTGGCGTTCGTGATGGTGGTGCGCATCAGCCCCAGCCTGTCCATGGTCTATGTGGTGGCGATCGTCTTTCTGGCGCTGTGTCTGTACTTCCTGATCGGGCGCACGCACTCGCTGTTCCGCCAGATGTTCAAGAAGTACGACGCGCTCAACGCCAGCGTGCAGGAGAACGTGAGCGCCATTCGCGTGGTCAAGGCCTATGTGCGCGAGCAGCACGAGGTCGACAAGTTCGACCGCGCGTGCGGCGACGTGTACGACCTGTCCGTCGCGGCCGAGCGCCTGCTGGTGCTCAACGCGCCACTGATGCAGTTCACGGTCTACACGTGCATCCTGCTGATCTCCTGGCTGGGCGCGCACATGATCGTCGGCGGCACGCTGACGACCGGCCAGTTGATGAGCCTGTTCACCTACACGATGAACATCCTCATGAGCCTGATGATGGTCTCGATGATCTTTGTCATGATCGCCATGGCCCGCGCCTCCGGCGACCGCGTGGCCGAGGTGCTCAACGAGCGCTCCAACCTGACCAACGGCGAGCAGCCGGTGCGCGAGGTGCGCGACGGCTCCGTTGCGTTTGACCACGTGCGCTTCGCCTACAGCGAGGATGGCAAGCCCATCTTCGACGACCTGAGTTTTTCCGTGCCCTCGGGCGCGACGGTCGGCATTCTGGGCGGCACGGGCAGCGCCAAGTCCTCCCTGGTGCAGCTGATCCCGCGCCTGTACGACGTGAGCGCCGGCGCAGTGCGCGTGGGCGGGCTGGATGTGCGCAAGTACGACCTGGAGACGCTGCGCAGCCAGGTCGCCATGGTGCTGCAAAAGAACGTGCTCTTCTCGGGCACGATCAAGGAAAACCTGCGCTGGGGCGACAAGGACGCCACGGACGAGCAGATCGAGCGCGTGTGCCGCCTGGCGCAGGCGGACGAGTTCATCCAGACGTTCCCCGACAAGTACGACACCTACATCGAGCAGGGCGGCACGAACGTATCCGGCGGACAGAAGCAGCGCCTGTGCATCGCGCGCGCGCTGCTGTGCAAGCCCAAGATCCTGATTCTGGACGACTCGACCAGCGCCGTCGACACGCGCACCGACGCGCTCATCCGTCAGGCGCTGCGCACGGAGCTGCCGGGCACGACGAAGTTCATCATCGCCCAGCGCATCGCGTCGGTCATGGACGCGGACACGATCATCGTGCTCAACGATGGGCGCATCGAGAACATGGGCCCGCACGCGCAGCTCATGCGGGAGAGCGAGATCTACCGCGACATCTACGAACAGCAGATGAAGGGCATTGAGGATGCCCAGGCCGAAGAGACGCAGAAGGGAGGCGACGCGCAATGATGGGCAATCGCAGAGGAGCGCGCGGTCCGCGCCCGAAGGTGGAAAACCCCGGCGTTATCCTCCGGCGCCTGTTCTCCGTGATCCTGGAGCATTATAAATTCCACTGCCTGTTCGTGCTGCTGCTCATCGTCGCCAGCACGCTGGCCAACGTCATTGGAAATCTCTTTCTCAAGACGCTCATCGACAGCTATATCACCCCGTTCCTGCACGAGGCCTCGCCCAACTTCGCGCCGCTGCTGCGCGCGCTGCTGCTGATGGCCTGCGTGTACTACCTGGGCGCGG
Source organism: uncultured Eubacteriales bacterium (assembly GCA_944349855.1). GTDB lineage: Bacteria > Bacillota > Clostridia > Christensenellales > Aristaeellaceae > Beduinella. The sequence continues at coordinate 41,897 of CALVNS010000010.1, forward strand.
CGGCCACCTACGGCTACAGCCGCATCATGATCTCCGTGACCCAGGGCACCATGCGCTCCATCCGCGAGGACCTGTTCCGCCACATGGAGAGCCTCCCCATCCGCTACTTCGACACGCATGCGCACGGCGACATCATGTCCGTGTACACCAACGACATCGACACGCTGCGCCAGCTGATCAGCCAGAGCCTGCCGCAGCTCGTCTCCTCGGCCATCACCGTCATCAGCGTGTTCATCTCCATGATCGCGCTGAACATCCCGCTCACGCTGATCATGCTCGTGATGGTCGCGCTGATGATCCGCGTGACGCAGCTGGTCACGCGCAAGTCCGGCAGCTACTTCATCGAGCAGCAGCGCAACCTCGGCGCGGTCAACGGCTACATCGAGGAGATGATGGAGGGCCAGAAGGTCGTCAAGGTGTTCTGCCATGAGGAGGCGAGCATCGAGCGGTTCAACCAGCTCAACGATGCGCTCTACCAGAGCGCGGACAGCGCCAACCGCTATGCGAACATCCTTGGCCCGATCAACAACAACCTGGGCCACATCAGCTACGTCGTCACGGCCATCGCGGGCTCGGTGCTGGCCATCTTCGGCGTAGGCGGCTTCACGCTGGGCGGCCTGGCCGCGTTCCTGCAGTTCAACCGCAGCTTCGTGCAGCCGATCTCCCAGATCAGCCAGCAGATCAACTCCGTCGTCATGGCGTTGGCCGGCGCGGACCGCATCTTCCGCATGATGGACGCGCCGTCCGAAGAGGATGAGGGCTACGTGGAGCTCGTCAACGCCGAGCGCGATGCAAACGGCGCCATCCGCGAGGCCGACCACCGCACGGGCATGTGGGCCTGGAAGCACTTCCACAAGGCCGACGGCACGACCACCTATGTCGAGCAGCGCGGCGACGTCGTGCTCGATGGCGTGGATTTCGGCTATACCCCGGACAAGATCGTCCTGCACGACATCCAGCTCTACGCGCGTCCCGGCCAGAAGATCGCCTTCGTCGGCGCGACGGGCGCGGGCAAGACGACGATCACCAACCTGCTCAACCGCTTCTACGACATCGCCGACGGCAAGATCCGCTACGACGGCATCAACATCAACAAGATCCGCAAGCCCGACCTGCGCCGCTCGCTGGGCATGGTGCTGCAGGACACGCACCTGTTCACCGGCACGGTCGCTGACAACATCCGCTATGGCCGCCTCGACGCCACGGACGAGGAGGTCCGCGCGGCGGCCGAGTTGGCGGGCGCTGCGTTCTTCATCGAGCACCTGCCGCAGGGCTATGACACCATGCTCACCGGCGACGGCGCCAACCTCTCCCAGGGCCAGCGCCAGCTGCTGGCCATCGCCCGCGCGGCCGTGGCCAACCCGCCCGTGCTCATCCTGGACGAGGCCACCAGCTCCATCGACACGCGCACCGAGCGCATCGTGCAGGAGGGCATGGACCGGCTGATGAAGGGCCGCACGGTCTTCGTCATCGCGCACCGCCTCTCCACCGTGCGCAACTCCGATGCGATCATGGTGCTCGACCAGGGCCGCATCATCGAGCGCGGCACGCACGACCAGCTGATCGCCCAGCGCGGCCGCTACTACCAGCTCTACACCGGCAAGTTCGAGCTGGACTGACGCCCCCCCAAAGGTCCCGACGCCTCGCGCGCCGGGGCTTTTTTTGCGCCATGGAGCAGGAATTCGCGCCGCAGAAACGAATGTTATAACATAACTGTCGGCGCGTATGCGCCGCATCCATCCGCACAAAACGGATGGGAGAAAGGACGGTTTTGCTCATGTCCACCTCCAAGCGGCCCAACCTGCTCTTCGTGTTTGCCGATCAGCTGCGCTACGCGTCCGTCGGCTACACGGGCGGGCGGCCCGGCCTCACGCCTCACATCGACGCGCTGCGCGCGCAGAGCCTGGACCTGTGCAACGCGGTTTCCGGCCATCCCGTATGCGCACCCTTCCGCGCGTCGCTGTTCACGGGCAAGTACACGACCTCAACCGGTATGGTCATCAACGAGATCCGCATCAGCCCCAACCACCGCTGCATCGCGCACGTGCTGGACGAGGGCGGCTATGAGACGGCCTACATCGGCAAGTGGCACCTGTACGCCAATGAGCTGGGCAACCACTATGACCCGAAGAACTCGTTCGTGCCCAAGGGGCCGGACCGGCTCGGGTTCGACGGCTTTTTTGCCCACTACGGCTTCCACCACGAGTACTACGCGCCACATGCCTACTACCACCTGGACACGCCGGAGAAGATCTATCACGACGGCTATGAGCCCGACTGCGTCACCGACATGGCCATCGGCCAGCTGCGCCGCCTCGCCGCCGGGGACAGGCCCTTCTCGCTCTTTCTCTCCATCGGCACGCCGCACGACCCCTGGACGCCCGACAACGTGCCCGCCCAGTACCTGGAGCGCGTGAAGGACATGACGTTCGAGCTGCCGGACAATTACCTGCCGCAGAATGACCCGCATGCGGACAACTGGGCGCGCCTTTCGGATGAAGAGCGCGCCGAGCTGACCAGTTGGATGCGCTGCTACCACGCCATGGTCGCCAACCTGGACGACAACATCGGCCGCCTGATGCGCGCGGTGGACGAGCTGGGCCTGGCGGAGGATACGATCGTCATCTTCACATCCGACCACGGCGAGTGCTTCGGCGCGCACGGACGGCGGGCGAAGAACATCTTCTACGAGGAGGCCGTGCGCGTGCCCTTCCTCATGCGCTGGCCCGGCCGCCTGCAGGCCGGCGGCACGTGCGACGTGTGCCTGAACACGGTGGACATCATGCCCACGCTGCTGTCGATGCTGGATCTGCCCATCCCGCAGACCGTGGAGGGCAACGACCTGAGCGGCTTCCTCTTCGACGCGCGGCGCACCAGCGAGGACGGCGCGCTGATGATGTGCTGCGGCCCGACCGCCGCCTGGGGCGACGGGTACGAGTGGCGCGCCTACCGCACCAAGCGCTACACCTACGCCGTCTACCGCGGCGACGGGCAGGAGCTGCTCTTCGACCACGTGGAGGATCCCCTGCAGCTGCACGACCTGTCCAAGGAGCCCGGCTATGAGAAGCTCAAGGCATCCCTGCGCGAGGCGATGTGGGACAAGATGCGCCGGATCAACGACACGTTCGAGGCCAATTCCTACTATCGCGACCACTGGGTGGAGGACCGCATCATCCGCCGCACGGCCACGATGGACAACTAAAAAAAGCGCGTGCCGGACGGAAACCCGTCCGGCACGCTTCGTTTACATCATCTTGCCTGCACGCGGTAGACCAGCTCGACCTGTGCGCTCACGCTCAGCTCGCCGCCCTGGATGGCGGTTGCGCCCGCTTCCTCCGCCATGGCCACGGCGTCCGTCGCGTTCATGTACGCGCCCCGCCCGGAGCTGACGCTGATGCCGCCCACCTCGCGGATCTCCTCAATGGAGGCGATCTCCATGCCCGCAGCAGCCGCCATCAGCTGCGCCTTGTCCGCGGCCGCCTGCACGGCCTGCTCCAGCGCCTGGCGGTACAGCTCGCTGCGCGTGCTCACGTCGAACGTGATGCCGTACATCTCGTTCGCGCCCGCGGCGACCGCCTCGTCGATCACCCGATCCAGCAGGGAGAAGTCCTCCAGGTTGATCGTGACCGTGTTGGACACCTGATAGCCCACGAGCACCGAGCGCCCGGTATCGGCGTCGTACTCCGTCTGCGGGAAGATCGAGTAATTGCTCGTGCTGATCTTGCTCTCCTCCACGCCCAGCGCCTTCACGGCCTCCACGATGGCGTTCACCTTCGCGTTGGCGGCCGTCTGCGCCTGCGAGACCTCCGCCGCCGTCTCATTGACGCCCACGGAGATGCTCGCCCGGTCCGGCGCGGCGGTGATGGCCGCGCTGCCCATCACGGTCAGGGAGCCATCCTGCGCGGGCGCTGGTTCCTGCCCGGGTTCCGCCTGGGGCGCAACGCCCGGTTCCTGCACGGGCTCCGTCCGCGGCGCATCCGGCGCGGGCTTGGCCGCCTCGGGCGCCGCCAGGCCCGGCAGCGCCGCGCACAGCAGCAGCAACGTCATGACAATGCAAAGCAGCTTCTTCATTCGGATCCATCCTTTCTTCTGATCTGTTTTCTGCGGACTTGCCGCACGGCTGCCCATGCGACGAGCGCCGCGGCCAGCGCGCCCAGCGCCCACGGCAGCACCGCGCCGCACACGCGGGCAAGGTCCTCCATGAATGCGCGCTGCGACATGCGCGTCTCCACTTCCTCAACGGGCTGTGCGGGCTGCGCGGTCCCCGCGGCCGCTTCCGCCACGTCCTGCTGCGGGAGCGCGCGCGCCAGCATCAGGCCCGGCTCCTGCACGTCCGGCGCGGCGGACGCCTCGACCCGGACCCCGTCGGGATAGGCGACGGGCAGCATGCCCTCACGCCACAGCGCCGTGGAGCCCACCAGCAGCACGAGCGCCGCAGCCAGGCCGGCCACCGCGCGCAGCAAGGGCCTGCGCCGCATGCGCTTTTGGCCAAACGCCTCGCGGCGCACGGCGTCGCGCCAGCCCTGGGAGAATGCCTCCGGCGGCTGCACGCCGTCATCCAGGTGCGCCAGCGCATCCCGCGCATCCTCCCACACGGCGAGCAGCTGCGCGCAGCGCGGGCACGACGCGGCGTGCAGCCGCAGGGCCTCTTCTTCGTCGGGCGAGAGCTCGCCATCCCAAAGGCGGGAGAGCAGGGAAGCAAAGGTCTCACAGTTCACGCTTGCCCGCCTCCTTTCCTACATCCCTTTGGACGCGCCGCGCGCCGAAAAGTTCCGGGCTCTGCATCAGGAATGCGCAGAGCTTTTCACGCGCCCGGTGGATGCGCGACTTGACCGTGCCGACGCTGACGCCCAGCGCCTGGGCGACATCCTCGTAGCGCTCTCCCTGCACGTCGCGCAGCACCAGCGCCGCGCGCAGATCCTCCGGCAGGGCGCCGATCCCCTGCGCAAGGCGCTCGTTGCGCGCCTGCGCCATCAGCGCCGCCTCCGGCCCGGCCTCGCCCGATGCGGGCGAGAAGCCCTCGTCCACCATCGTCTCCAGCGACTCGTGCGCGCGCAGCTTGCGCTTGCGCAGCGCATCCAGGCATGCGCTGCTCGTCACGCGGTAGACCCACGTGGCAAAGCTGGCGCGCTCCTCATAGTCCGGCAGCGCGCGCCAGATGCGCAGCATTGCGTCCTGCGCGGCGTCGCGCGCATCCTCCGGGTCGCCCATCATCCGAAGGGAGAGGGCGTACATCTTTCGCTCGTAGGGCGCGACCAGGCGCTCAAACGCATCCGGATCGCCGCGCCGCGCCCGCGCGAGCAGTCTGCTTTCCTCCTGCATGACTCCCTCCACCATTCCATTTTTTTCACTTCACACTACATAACGCGCCGCATGCCCCGCTTCATCCCGGGATTTGCGCGAAAACCCGGGGTATGCTATAATCGTTACGATCCAGTATAACAGGAGGAACCATGTCCAGACAAGTCCCCGCGTTTCGGTATGCGCTCCTTGCCGCCGCCGGCATCCTGCCGTTCCTGGCGCTGCCGCCGCTGTGCGCGCTGCTGCCGGCCCCGGCGCTGCAGGCCGCGACCTTTGCGTTCGTCTATCCGCTGTGCCCCGCGCTCAGCGCGCTCGTCCCCTTTCGCATGGCCCGACGCGGCGCGCCGCCCATCCTGGCCTGGCCCTGGCCGCTACTGGGCTACCTGCTCCTGCCGCTGCACGGCATGCGTCCGGAGCTGGCCGTCGGGCTGCTGAGCGCGCTCGTCGCAATCGCAGGCGCGACGCTCGGCGGCGAACTGCGCGCCCGCGACGAAAGGCGGAGCGCGCGACGCGCCAAGAGGAGGAAGAAAAAGAGATGAAGCTCACCCGCGTCCTGCGCCGCGCGCTGTCGGTCCTCGTGTGGCTACTGCTGGCCGCCGTGTGCGCCGGCACGTTTTATCTGGTGGCCGTGATGGGCGAACCGCCGCAGACGGCAGACGGAGCCTCGCCAAGCCCCGCTGCGACTCCCCTCCCCACGCCTGCGCCGCTCGCCGCGCAGGCAGACCTACGCACGCCCGAACAGGCGCAGGCATACTTTCCCGCGCCGCTGCTCACGCTTGCAGGCGAAGCGCCCATGGGCGTGGCGGCGCAGGACCTGCGCGCGGGCACGACGTCCTGCCGCGTCGTCACACTCACCTACGCACGAGCGGACGGCTCGCAGGTGCGCTGCGTGAGCGCCACGCCCGCCGCCTACCTGAACACGCTGACGGACGCGGGATTTGCGCCCGCCGCGATGGACGGCGCGCGCCTGCGTGGTCTGGACGCGCTGCGCCTTTCCGGCGGCGGCGGCAGCGGCGCGCTGGTGGCGCAGGATGGGGACGTCGTCTATCTGTTGCTGGGGCCCGACGACCCGCAGGCGCTCCTGGCGCTGGGCGAGGCGACGTTCTGAGCTCCGCGGCATGCCAAAAAACGCAAAATCCCTGTCGCGCGCGCGCCGCGCGTGCTATAATGGGGGTATCAGCCACAAGACAGGAGGACAAACCATGCAAAAGAGCATCGCCTTTCTGAACGGCGCGTTCATGCCCATCGAGGAGGCCAAGGTGCCCATTCTCGACCGCGGCTTCTACTTCGGCGACGGCGTGTACGACGTCGTCATGGCGTTCAACCACAAGCCCTTTGCGCTGGACGATCACCTCGACCGCTTCGCCTACTCGACGCGGGAGATGGAGCTTTCCTGCCCCTACGGCCGCGACGAGCTGGCCCGGCTGATCGCCGAGGGCCTCTCGCAGGTCGAGGGCGACGAGCTGATGGTCTACTTCCAGCTCACGCGCGGCGCGGCCCCGCGCCGGCACCTGTTCCCGGACAAGGGCACGCCCGGCACGTTCGTGATGACCGTGCGCCCGCATGCCTTCGACGCGCGCCTGTACCGCGAGGGCCTGCGCTCCAAGCTCTTTGACGACATGCGCTGGGGCCGCTGCGACATCAAGACGCTCAACCTGATCCCCAACACCTACTGCATGCAGAAGGCGGCCGAGGCCGGCTGCGACGATGCGATCTTCGTCAAGGACGGATATGTGACCGAGTGCGCCTCCTCGACGATGTACATCGTCCAGGGCGGCGTGCTGCGCACGCATCCGTTGACGCACGCCATCCTGCCCGGCACGACGCGCAAGCACATCCTCCAGCTCGCGCATGAGCTGTCCATCCCGGTCGAGGAGCGCGCCTTCACCGTCGAGGAGCTGCTCTCGGCGGACGAGGCGCTGTCCTCCAACGTCGCGCAGCGGCCCACGCCGGTCGTCTCGGTCGACGGGCATGTGATCGCGGACGGCAAGATGGGCCCCGTGACGCGCGCGCTGCAGCGCGCCTACCATGCGCGCGTGGTCGCCGCCTGCGGGCCGACGTACTTCGACGCGCACATCGACGGCTAAAGGAGGCAATCCATGGATCCAACATACGTTCAGCGGGCGGTGGACGACGCCGTCCGCCTGCTGGAGATCGACAGCCCGACCGGCTACACGCAGGGCGTGACCGGACACCTGCTGGACGCGCTGCGCGCAATGGGCTTTGCGCCCGTGCGCACGCGCAAGGGCAGCGTCGTGTGCCCCCTGGGCGGCGAGGGCTCGCCCCTGGCGCTGGCGGCGCACGTGGACACCCTGGGCCTGATGGTCCGCCAGATCAAGCCCGACGGCCATCTGCGCTTTGCGCGCGTGGGCGGCCCGTCGCTCAACGCCGTGGAGACGGAGAACGTCAGCGTCGTCACGCGCGCCGGGCGGCGCTACACCGGCGTGGTGCAGGCCGACAACGCCTCCACGCACGTCAACCGCGAGCTGGGCGCGCAAAAGCGCGACGAGGACCACATGGAGATCCTGCTGGACGAGCTGGTCTCCTCCGCGCAGGACGTGCGCGCGCTGGGCATCGACGTGGGCGACTACGTGCTGCTCGACCCGCGCGTGCGCGTGACGTCCTCGGGCTTCATCCGCAGCCGCTTCCTGGACGACAAGCTCAGCGCGGGCATGCTGCTCGCATTCGCGCGCGCCGTCGCCGACGGCGCCGTGCAGCTAACGCGCAAGACCACGCTGTTCTTCTCCGTCTACGAGGAGGTCGGGCACGGCGCCTCCAGCGGCATCCCGCAGGACACCGAGGACCTGCTCGTCGTGGACATGGGCTGCGTGGGCGAGGGCCTCTCCTGCCGCGAGACGCAGGTGTCCATCTGCGCCAAGGACAGCCACGGCCCTTACGACTACGCGATGACGGGCGAGCTGGTCGCGCTCGCCCAGGCGCGCGGCATCGACTACGCGCTGGACATCTACCCCGCCTACGGCTCGGACGCCGCCACGGCGCTGGCCGCCGGGCACGACGTACGCTTTGCGCTGATCGGCGCGGGCGTGTATGCCTCCCACGGCTACGAGCGCAGCCACGTCAAGGGCGTGGAGAATACCCTGCGCCTGATCGAGGCCTTTGCGGCGCGGTGATCCGCCCGCTTCATCACATCTTTTTTAAGGAGGATTTTCCCTATGTTTGCACTTTCCGTCGCCCCCGGCGTCTACTCCGTGGGCGCGCTCAATCCCGGCCTGCGCGTATTCGACATCGTCATGCGCACAGAATACGGCACGTCTTACAACGCCTATCTGATCGACGACGAGAAAAAGGCGCTGATTGAGACCTGCCACGCCTCGTTCTTTGACGCGTTCGTCGAGGACGTCAGCGCCGTATGCGATCCTGAGGAGATCGACTACATCGTGCTCAACCATACCGAGCCCGACCACAGCGGCGCGCTGGCCCGGCTGCTGGAGCTGTGCCCCAAGGCGCAGATTCTGTGCACGCAGGCCGCCAGCCTGTACCTCAAGCACATCACCAACCGCGCGGACCTGCCGCTGCACGTCGTCAAGGACGGCGAGACGCTCAGCCTGGGCGCGCACACGCTCCGGTTTGTCACCGCGCCCTTCCTGCACTGGCCGGACTCCATGTTCACCTACTGCCCGGAGAGCCGCACCGTGTTCACCTGCGACTTCCTGGGCAGCCACTACTGCGAGCCGCGCATGCTGGATGCGTGCATCACCTATCCGGACAAGTACGAGACGGCGCTCAAGGGCTACTACGACGCGATCTTCGGCCCGTTCCCGGCCTATGTGCGCAAGGGGCTGGAAAAGCTCTCCGCGCTGGACTTTGACACCGTGTGCCCCAGCCATGGCCCGGTGCTCACCCGCGGACGCATGCTCGACGCAGCGCTGGAAAAGTATGCTGCCTGGTCCGCCCCGCGCAAGCGCGAGGGGCTGCGCGTGCCGGTCTTCTATTGCACGGCCTACGGCAACACCCGCCGCTTGGCGGGCGCAGTGCGCGAGGGCATGCTCGAGGTCCGGCCTGAGGCGCAGGTGGAGCTGCTGGATCTGGTCGATCAGGACATGGACGCCATGGGCGCCGCGCTCAACGCCAGCGATGCGTTCGTCATCGGTTCGCCGACGATCAACGCCGACGCCGTGCCGCCGGTGTGGCAGCTGCTTGCCCACATCGACGCGATCAACATCAAGAAGCGCCCGTGCGCGGTCTTCGGCTCCTATGGCTGGAGCGGCGAGGCCGTTCCCGCGCTGTGCGAACGCCTGGCGCGTCTGAAGGCCAACGTCTTTGGCGAGGGCCTGCGCGTGCAGTTCGTGCCCTCTGAGCAGGAGCTCGAGGCCGCGCGCGCGTTCGGCCGCGCGTTTGGCGAGACGCTGTAACCGCCATTCTTCACCCCCGGTCCGTATGCAGGTCCGGGGGCGTTCTATAATTTTCCATTTTATGCACTTCCCCGTTGAGATTGCGCGTCCTTTATGGTATACTATAGTAGATATAGAAAAATAGACCATGCGATGGGAGGTGAACCCGTGGTCAACCTCCAGGCCGTCTTCATTGCCAATGCGATCGGTGCGGCGTTGATGCTGGTGCTCATCATCAACAACCGAATCAATACGCGCAATGTCTTCCTGGATGAGCGTCTCTTTTCCCTCATGCCATATCTGACGTTGGTGCAGTGCGCCGTGGAGACGCTGAGCTTTGTCGTCGACGGGCAATCCTTCCCGGGCGCGCATGTGCTGCTGGTCATCTCCAATGTAACGCTGTATGTGGTCAACATCTCGTTTGCGTTCGTGTGGACGATGTACGCCGACTACAAGGTCTTTGAAGACCTGCACCGCCTGCGCAGGCGCTATCCGTTCGTGGCGATCCCCGCGCTCGTGGTGATCGTGATGTCGCTGCTCAACCTGTTTACGGACGTATTCTTCACCGTCTCGCCGCAAAACGTCTACGAGCGCACGTCGCTCTATCTCATCCCCTATGCGGTGACGTACGGCTATCTGATGTACGGCGCGGTGCTCGTGCTGCGCTCGGCCCGCCGCGCCAAGAAATACCTGTTCCTTCCGGTCGCAACGTTCCTGACGCCCGTCTTTCTGGGCAGCCTGGCGCAGCTGCTGTGCTATGGCATCTCGCTGGTGTGGCCGTCCGTGGCAGTCGGCGTGATTTCGCTGTACATCAACCTGCAGGCCGAGGCCTCGTCCGTCGATTCGCTCACCGGGCTGTACAACCGCCAGTGGTTCAGCCGCTATCTGGCCGCGGCCCAGCAGCGCGGCGACGAGCCGATCGTGGGCGTTCTGCTGGATGTGGACATGTTCAAGCAGATCAACGACACATACGGCCACCTGACCGGCGATCAGGCGCTGTACGACGCAGGCCAGCTGCTGCGCTCCTGCTCGGGGCCGCGAACCGTCACCGTGCGCTACGGCGGGGATGAATTCGTGATGCTCTCCCCGCTCTCCGAGTGCGGCAGCCCCGTAGAGCTGCGCGACGCGATCCACACAGCGCTGGTGCAGTTCAACGCCGCCCACGACCGCCCCTACCGCCTGTCCCTGTCGATGGGCTCGGCGGTCTTTCAGCCGGGCGCGCAGACCATCGACGAATTCCTCGCGCAGATGGATGGCGACATGTACGCGCAAAAGCGCGCCGCCAGGGTATGACGCAAGCCCCGGGCCTTTCGGCCCGGGGCTTGTTTTTTTCATCCATCTGTCAGCCCGCCGTGCGCAGGTCGCGCGTGGAACACTCCCGAAAGATGCGCCGCAGCATCACTGTCGCCGCAACGGCCAGGGTCAGCTCGGCCACCGGCTGCGCATAGGTCAGACCGTAGAGCGGGAACAGCGCGTTGAGCGCCAGCAGCAGCGGAATCTCCAGGACGATCTTGCGCATGATCGCAAACACGAATGCATTGCGCCCACGCCCCAGGGCCTGGAACACGCCCACCGCCAGGAAGTCCACGCACATGAAGGGCAGCCCCAGGCAATAGCCGCGCAGGAAGCGCGTGCCGTAGGCGACGATCGTCTCGTTGTTCATGAACAGGCGCGTGAGCGCGCCCGCACCCGCGTAATAGCCCACGGCCACTGCCAGCAGGAAGGGCAGCATCAGCCGGATCGCAAAGCCGATCGTGCCCTTCATGCGCCGGTACAGTCCGGCCGCATAGGTATAGCTCACCAGCGGCATGATGCCCTGCGAAAAGCCCAGGGCAATCTGCATGGGCACCATGTTGACCTTCTGCGCGATGCCCATCGCCGCCACAGCATCCGCGCCATAGGCGGAGGTGAAGTTGTTGAGCAGCGTCATGCTCGTGACGTTGAGCAGGTTCTGGATCGAGGACGGAACGCCCACCCCGCAGATGCCCAGCACGATCTGCCGGCGCAGGCGCAACCGGCGCGGATCGATACACACGTAGGTATCCCGCCGCCGCCGGTACAGCAGCACGAAGAAGTACAGGCACGCCACGCAGTTGGAGATGAGCGTCGCCAGGCCCGCGCCGCCCGCGCCCATGTTCAGCCCCCAGGGCATGATGAACAGCGGATCCAGCGCGATGTTGAGCAGGCAGCCGCTCATCGTGCCGATGCTCGCGTGCAGCGCCGCGCCCTCCGAGCGCACCATATAGGCCATCACCACGTTGAGGATCGCCGGCGTCGCGCCGCAGTAGACCGTCCAGATCATATAGCGCTCCGTGGCCTCGCGCGTGGCGTCGTCCGCGCCCAGCAGCGCCAGTAACGGCCCGCGAAACGTCAGGCACAGCGCCGAAAACAGCACGCCGCACAGCAGCGCGCAGTAAAAGCCCACGGCCGAGCTCTCTCGCACGGTGTCGTAGTCCTTGCGCCCCAGTCCGCGGCTCATCATGCTCGACGTGCCCACGCCAAACAGGTTGTTCACCGCGTTGAACGCCAGCAGCACCGGCGCGGCCAGCGTGACGCCCGCATTCTGCACCGGATCGTTCAACAGGCCGACAAAATATGTATCCGCCAGGTTGTACAGCACCATGACCAGGCTGCTGAGCACCGTCGGCACCGCCAGGCCTGCGACCGCGCGGGGGATCGACGTGCGCTCAAACAATTCCGTCTTGTCGTTTGTCGCCACGAATTGTCCCACCCATTCAAAAAGTTCTCAATGAAACCATTATAAAAACGTTTGGCCCGCCTGTCAAGCCGTGCGCCCAAAATGCCCGCACGCAAAAACGGACGCACGCCTTTCAGCGCGCGTCCCGGCAGGGGCCTGATCAGGGACCATATTCCAGAAAATACGAGCTGACGTAGCCGGTGCGGTTGCCGATGTTCACGCGCGTCCAGTCGACGCCAGGCTCCACGACCGTCACGCGCGTGCCGACGCTGTAGGAGCCCAGCACCTTCGCATACAGGCTGGGATCCGCGCGAAAATTGACGACCGAGCCCCCGTTGGGGTTGACCAGGCGCGCGGTCAGCCGGATGACTTCCGTCCCCGACTGACCGGTCAGATAGATATACTGGGCCATCATGTAGCCGCGCTGCGAGCCGACGAGCACCTCGTACCAGGTCTTGCCCAGGGACAGCACCTTCACCTGCGTGCCATTGCTGTAGTAGCCCAGCACCTTCGCGTCCAGCGAGGGCTGCTGGCGCAAGTTGAGCACCTGCGTGGGCCTGGGGTTGTCGACCACGCCGTAGTAGACGAGCACGCTCTGCTCGCTGTCGTAGTTGGACGGCGCGGTCAGGTACTGCGCGGACATGAAGCCGATCGTGCCGCCCACGCGCACCTTGTGCCAGTCCTTGCCCTTGACGAGAATTTCGACCGACGTGCCCGGCTGCCAGGAGGACAGGCGCGGCGAATCGACACTCGGGCCGCCGCGCAGGTTGACGCTGTTGCCGTTGGGCGTGGAGACGACCGCGTAGTCGACCGGCCGCACGTCGCCCAGGCGAATCAGGTCGGAGACCATGAAGCCCGTCAGGCCGCTGACGCGCACCTGGTACCAGCCGGTATTCTGCGAAAGGATGTCGACCTGCGTACCGCTGTCAAAGCGCGCGAGCACCTCGGCGCTCAGCGACGGCGTCTTGCGCAGGTTGACGTATCCATCCGGATTGTCGATGACGCCGTAGCTGCCGTCGGGCGTGTTGTCCGCCTCGATGTAGTTGGCGCTCATGTAGCCCACGGCGCCGTCGGGCAGGGTGACGTAGTACCATGACCCGGTCTGATAGCGGATCTCCACCCATGTGCCGGAGTCGTATTGTCCCAGCCGGTCCGAACCCGCGTGCGGTTCTGAACGCAGGTTCAGCCTGCCGCCCCGGATCACGCCATACTCGGCCAACGTCCATACCGGCAGCAGGCACATCAGCGCCACCGCCGCGAGCAGGCATTTGATTTTGCGCATCTCGCTCCCCCACTGTCCGCCGGCGCCCTCAGGCACCGCTCCTTTGTACCCATTCAACGCAAGAACGGTCCGTTTTATTCCCGGTCATCCTGCGGTTTCGTCTCTCCGCTCTCCAGCGCGGGCGGCTGCGCGGCCTGCTGCAGGGCGATCTCCTGCGCCCGCGCAAACCAGCTGCCCGGCTCCGCCTCGCACACGGCGCGCCCATCCCGCGCGCGCCAGACATAGGCCCGCAAGCCGTCCTGGCAGCGCTGCACGATCTGCACATAGGGCGGCGTGCGGCCGCCCGGATCGCGCGAAATGCCATGCGGCGCCAGCGTGACCTCGGTCACCGCGCGGGTGAACGCCTCCGGGCCCACCTCCGAAAGCAGGTCCATGCACGCGCGGGCCATCGCCTCCAGGCGTTCCTCGTCCATGTTCTCATCCGTCACCGAGCGATAGGCGATGATCAGCTGGCGCTCAAACAGGCCGATGATATCCGCCGCCGTCATGCCCAGCGCGGCCATCGCGGGCGTCAGGTACTTGATGCCCGCGTTCAGCGCGCCGAGCGTGCGCTCGGCCACGTGCGCGTCGGGCAGGTTGCGCAGCGCGCGGCACAGCCCCGCCACGCCCTCCATGACCGTGGGCGTGTCGACCATGCCCGCAAAGAGCCGGCGCACGCGCCCGCGGGCATAGTCCGCCCCGGGATCGTCCGACCAGCCGTAGCACGCGGCGCGGAAGTCCTCATCCGGCACGTAGAGCATGTCCGTGCCCAGACGCATGTACGAACCGATGCGCGGCACGAAGTCGTCGGCGTTGATCACGTTATAGACGGGATACGATGCCGGCTCGCCCGAAAAGACCAGCCCGGCGACCGTCGGCGCCGCAAACGTATACCCCAGCAGATTCTCGCGCAGCGCGCCCTGCTCGCTGATAAGCAGGTGCACATACGCCTGCGCGGACGCACCGCCCTGCGAATGGCCGCACACGAGCAGGCGCACGGGGCTGTCCGGCTGCGCGGCCAGCTCCACGGCGTCGCGCAGCGTCAACCGCTCGCGGCCCAGCGCGGCGGCGGCCTGCGGATAGGCGATGCGCTCCGCATTCTCCAGCACCTGGCGGGCGACCTGGGAAAAGCCCTCGTGCATGCCATCCCGGCAGGACATCTTCATGTTGGTGACCCAGTCGTAAAACTTGCGGCTGGTGCCCATAAAGCTGACCGCCACGACGGCGCGCCCCTCCTGCAGCGGCAGCGCCATCGTGAGCACCTTGCCCGTGTCCGTCGCCACGAGCTGACGCACGCCGCGCAGCACGTCGCCGGGCGACACGCGCACCGCGCCGCGCGCGCGCTTCATGCGGATGCCGCGCCGCAGCGCGCGCACCGGCCGGTCGACAGGTCCGTCAATCGCGTCAAACAGGCGGTTTTCGGCCTGAAACGTGCAGTCGACCCAGCCTGCGTCGAAGAAGCGCTCGACCTCCAGATCATAGGTGGCCGCGGACAGCTCCGCGCACAGGCGCGCCAGATCCGGATCAAAGGGCGGCAGCGCGCGTCCCCAGGCGTCCTTTACGGGCGGCGCGAAGACGGCCTGCGCCGCCGCCAGATTGACGCGCGTCAGGCGTCCCCGCACGATATGCTTGCGCCGCGTCATGACATCCACCCCTTCTTCCCCCATTATAGCACAGGACGCCTGCAGAAAAAAGCGGGGCGCATTGACAAAACGCCCGCGATTTTGTAGTATGTTGAAGGCCGTTTATCGCCTAACCTGTTTTCAGGGGGGACCCGATTGACCGCATTTGCCCTGCGCCTGACCGCGTTGATCTGCATGGCGATCGACCAGGTGGGCCTGGTCCTGTTTCCGGGCGCGCTGGCGCTGCGCGCCGTGGGCCGCATCGCCCTGCCGCTTTACTGCTTTCTGCTCGCCGAGGGATACCGCCATACGCGCAGCCTGCGCCGCTACGCGCTGCGGCTGGCCGTGCTCGCCGTGCTCAGCGAGGTCCCGTTCGACCTGGTGCACTTCGGCGTGCCGCTGGCCGCCGCGGGGCAGAACGTGCTGTTCACGCTGCTGCTTGCACTGCTGGCGATGTGCTGCTGCGACGCGCTGATCGAGCGCAGGCCGCTGGCCGCCGCGGCCAGCGTGCTGCTGTGCTGCATGGCGGCGATGCTGCTGCGCACGGACTATGCGGCCTACGGCGTGCTGCTCGCGCTGAGCTTTTATCTGTTCGACGGCCGCCCCGCCGCCCGCACGGCGGCCTTTGCGGGGCTGCTGGCGGGCTATCTGCTGCAGCTATACGCCGCGGGCGTGCCTACGGATTTCCTGCTGATCTCGCCCTGCGCGCTGCTTTCGCTCGTTCCGATCGCGCGCTATGACGGCCGGCCTGGCAGCAAACGGGGGCGCCTGCTCTTTTACGCGGCGTATCCGCTGGGGCTCGCCCTGCTCTACCTCGTGCGCGCACTACGGCTGATCCCGCCGTACTGGTTCCTGTAGGCCCGCGAGGCGCCATGCGTCCGACTCGCCCACGACGCGGATGCCCTCGCGCGCAAGCAGCTCGGCCGTCACGCCGTCCCCGTCCGTCAGCGCGCCGGAGAACGTGCCGTCATAGATGCGCCCGCAGCCGCAGGACGGGCTGCGCTCCTTGAGCACGGCCGCCTCGCAGCCCAGCGTGCGCGCCAGGTCGAGCGCGCGCTGCGCGCCGTCGCGATAGGCCTGCGTCACGTCGCGCCCGTCGCGCGTCACAACGCGCGCGCCGCGCCGTTCGGCGGGCGTGCGCGGCGTGGGCAGGCCGCCGAGCTGCTCGGGACAGATGGGCACCAGCTCGTGCGCGGCCGACAGCGCCGTCACGGCCGCGTCGGGGCGGCTCTTGCCGTCATAGCGGCAGGGCACGCCCAGCAGGCACATGCTGACGAGGATCCTCATGCCGCCCTCCTCACAGGCGCGCCACGCCGCTCTCGCGCGCGGCCTGCGCCACGGCCGCCGCCACGGCCTTGCCCACGCGCGGATCAAACGCCTTGGGCAGAATGTACTGCGCGGAGCGCTCCGCATCCGACACCAGGTCCGCAATCGCGCGGGAGGCGGCCATCTTCATCTCCTCGTTGATGTCGCGGGCGCGTACGTCCAGCGCGCCGCGGAAGATGCCGGGGAACGCCAGGACGTTGTTGATCTGGTTGGGATAGTCGCTGCGGCCCGTGCCGACGACCGCCGCGCCCGCGCGCAGCGCCGCATCCGGAAAGATCTCCGGCACGGGATTGGCCATCGGGAAGACGATCGCGCCCGCGTTCATCGAGGCGACCATGTCCTCGCTGACGACGCCCGGCGCGCTCACCCCGATGAACACATCCGCGCCGCGCATCGCATCCGCCAGCGTGCCGCGAACGCCGCGCGGGTTGGTCAGGCGGCTCATCTCCGCCTGGGCGGGATTGAGCCCCTCGACGCCCGGCGCAACGACGCCGCACCGGTCGACCATCGTCAGGTCCGTCACGCCCAGGCGCAGCAGGTGCCGCGCGATGGCGATGCCCGCCGAGCCCGCGCCGTTGATCACCACGCGCACGTCCTCCATGCGCTTGCCGACCACGCGCAGCGCGTTGAGCAGCGCCGCCGCCACGACGATGGCCGTGCCGTGCTGGTCGTCGTGAAAGACCGGGATGTCGCACAGCTCCTTGAGCCGGCGCTCGATCTCAAAGCAGCGGGGCGCGGCGATGTCCTCCAGGTTGATGCCGCCAAAGCCGCCCGAGATCAGATAGACCGTGCGCACGATCTCGTCCACATCCTTGGAGCGCACGCAGATCGGGAACGCGTCCACGCCCGCAAACGCCTTGAACAGCGCGCACTTACCCTCCATGACGGGCATGCCCGCCTCGGGGCCGATGTCGCCCAGGCCGAGCACTGCGGTGCCGTCGGTGACGACCGCGACGGTGTTGTGCCGGCCGGTCAGCAGGAAGGACTTGTCGTAGTCGTCCCGGATGGCCAGGCAGGGCTCGGCCACGCCGGGGGTATAGGCGAGGGAGAGCTCCTCGCTGTTGGTGACGGGGCAGCGGGGCGTGATCTCGAGCTTTCCCGCCCACTCGTAGTGCTTTGCCAGCGCGCGCGCTTTGACGTCCATGATGCGCATCTCCTTTGCGTTTGAGCCCGGAGCGGGCTTTTTCCCTATCAGTATACCGCATGGAGCGGTCCGCGCGCAAGGGATGCCGCGCGGCTGACCGGGCGCGCTATTTTCTGCGAATGATTGACAGGCGCGGCGCATATTGGTATAATCTTCGAAACAGAATATCCCATGAGGGAGTAGTTCCGCGCCCTCCGGGCGCGTGGCCGGCCAACATCACGTCTGTGCGCCTGCGCGGGCTGGCCTGCCGTCAGAATGAGACTCATGCTGGCTCTGTGCTTCCGGCAGGGGTCTTTTGTTTTTACCCGCACACATCGCAGAAAAGAGGGAATCGCCATGCGCTATGAAACCCAGGAACCCCGGACCGTCCTCGCCGCGCTTCAGTCGGATGAGGCGGGCCTGTCGCAGGCCGAGGCCGCGCGCCGCCTGACGGAGCACGGCCCCAACAAGCTCGCCGAGCAGAAGAAGCCCTCGCTCGTCGCGCGCTTTTTCGCCCAGTTCAAGGATCCGATGACGTTCATCCTGCTTGCGGCCGCGGCCGTGTCGGGCTTTACCGCCGCCTATGCCGGCGAGTCGTTCGCGGACGTCATCATCATCCTGGCGGTGGTCATCATCAACGCGCTGCTGGGCGTGATCCAGGAGAGCAAGGCCGAGCAGGCCATTGAGGCGCTGCAGCGCATGTCCGCCGCGCGCAGCCGCGTGCGCCGCGAGGGCGCGGTCGTCGAGCTGCCCAGCAGCGAGCTGGTGCCGGGCGATGTCGTGCTGCTGGAGGCCGGCGACGCCGTGCCCGCCGACGCGCGCCTGCTGCACAGCGCCAGCCTGAAGGTCGAAGAGGCCGCGCTGACGGGCGAGTCCGTGCCGGTGGAAAAGCACGCCGAGGCGCTCGCCTGCGAGGAGGGCAAGGCCATCCCGCTGGGCGACCGCAAGAACATGGTGTACATGGGCTCCACCGCCGTCTATGGCCGCGCCGAGGCGGTCGTCACCTCCACGGGCATGCGCACCGAGATGGGCAAGATCGCCACCGCCCTGCAGGATGCCAAGGAGGAGCGCACGCCCCTGCAGCTGCGCCTGGCGCAGCTGAGCCGCATCCTGTCTGCGGCGGTGCTGGGCATCTGCGCGTTCATCTTCCTGCTGGGACTGTGGCGCGCATGGCCGATCGAGCATGTCGCCTCGCTGATCGATACGTTCATGGTTGCGGTCAGCCTGGCCGTCGCCGCGATCCCCGAGGGCCTGGCCACGGTCGTGACGATCGTGCTGTCCATCGGCGTGACGAACATGTCCAGGCGGGGCGCGATCATCCGTCGCCTGACTGCGGTGGAGACGCTCGGCTGCGCGCAGGTGATCTGCTCGGACAAGACCGGCACGCTCACCCAGAACCGCATGACCGTCACTGCGCACGCCGGCGCGGACGAGGACGCCACCGCCCGCGCGATGGCGCTGTGCTCCGATGCGCGGCTGAACGCGGACGGCGCCGTGCAGGGCGAGCCGACCGAGGCCGCGCTGGTGCAGTGGGCGGCCGCACGCGGCCTGAAAAAGCCCGATCTGGAGGCCCAGCTGCCGCGCGTGGCCGAAGCGCCGTTTGACTCCGGGCGCAAGATGATGTCGACCGTGCACCGCGCGGCGGACGGATTCATCCAATACACCAAGGGCGCGCCCGACGCGCTGCTGGAGCGTTGCACGCACGCGATGCGGGGCGGCGAGCGCGTGGAGATGACCGACGAGCTGCGCGCGCAGATCCTCAGCGACAACAAGGAGATGGCCGACCGCGCGCTGCGCGTGCTGGCCGCGGCCGAGCGGCGCTACGACGCGCTGCCGGGGGACACCTCTCCCGAGGCGCTGGAGCAGGGGCTCACGTTCCTGGGCCTGTGCGGCATGATCGATCCGGTGCGTCCCGAGGCCAAGGAGGCCGTTGCGCGCTGCCGCGAGGCGGGCATCCGGCCCGTGATGATCACGGGCGACCACCGCGACACGGCCGTGGCCATCGCGCGCGAGCTGGGCATCCTTCGCTCGCCGGACGAGGCGATCACCGGCGCGGACCTGGACGAGATCGACGACGAGACGCTGCAGCGGGACATCGAGCGCTACAGCGTCTATGCCCGCGTGCAGCCCGAGCACAAGGTGCGCATCGTGCAGGCCTGGAAGCAGCGCGGGCGCGTCACGGCGATGACGGGCGACGGCGTCAACGACGCGCCCTCCATCAAGGCCGCGGACATCGGCGTGGGCATGGGCATCACGGGCACGGACGTCACCAAGAACGTGGCGGACATGGTGCTCACGGACGACAACTTCGCCACGATCGTCTCCGCCGTGGAGGAAGGCCGGCGCATCTACGACAACATCCGCAAGTCCATCCAGTTCCTGCTCTCCTCCAACCTCAGCGAGGTCGTGGGCATCTTCGTGGCGACGCTGCTGGGCTTCACGCTGCTCAAGCCCGTGCACCTGCTGTGGATCAACCTGATCACCGACTGCTTCCCCGCGCTGGCGCTGGGCCTGGAGCGTGCGGAGCCGGACGTCATGCGCCGCCCGCCGCGCGACCCCAAGGAGAGCATCCTCGCGGGCGGCCTGGGCGCGGGCGTCGTCTATCAGGGCGCGCTGGTCGCGGCGATCACGCTGTTTGCCTACCTGCTGGGGCACTATATGGAGTCCGGCCAGTGGGCGTTCGTCAACAGCCCCGACGGCATGACGATGGCGTTCCTGACCATGTCCATGGCCGAGATCTTCCACTCCTTCAACATGCGCTCGCAGCGCGGGTCCGTGCTGCAGCTGCACAGCCACAACGTCATGCTCTGGGGCGCGATGGCGCTCTCACTGCTGCTGACGACGGCGGTCATCTACGTGCCGTTCCTCTCCGCCGCGTTCGGGTTTGAGCACATCTCCGCCGCGGAGTACTTTACCGCGCTGGGGCTGGCCTTCCTCGTCATCCCGGTGGTCGAGATCGTCAAGTTCGTGCAGCGCCGCCTCGCCGCCCGCCGCGGTTGACCTTTATATTTCTTGATATGTGTGGACATCGCCGCGCCGTTCTGATAGAATGAAGCGAAATCCAAAAACGGAGGCTTTTCATGAACAGACGCGACATCTGGATGACCGCGCTCAAGGGCGTGTGCATCGGCGGATCGATGACCGTGCCGGGCGTCAGCGGCGGGTCCATGGCGATGATCCTGGGCATCTACGACCGACTGATCTCCGCGATCAGCTCGCTGCTGAAGGACCTGAAGGGCAACCTGCTGTTTCTGCTGGTCTTCCTGTGCGGCAGTCTGGCGGGCATGATCCTCTTTGCCAATCCGCTGCTGGCGCTGATTCAGCGCTATCCCAAGCCAATGCTCTTCTTCTTCATCGGCGCGGTCGCAGGCGGCGTGCCGATGATCGTGCGAAAGGCGCAGGTGCGCGCCTTTTCCGCGCCGGACGCGCTGCTCATCCTCGGCGGCGCCGCGTGCGTGGCCGCGCTGGGCCTCCTGCCCGAGGGGCTCTTCGGCGCGCAGGCCGGCCTGGCGGGCATAGCGCTGGAGTTCGCGGCCGGCATCGTCGTGGCCGTCGCGCTGGTGCTGCCCGGCATCAGTGTGTCGTTCATGCTGCTGGTGATGGGCATGTACGACCGCGTGCTGCAAAGCGTCGCCTCGCTGGACCTGCTTTCGCTCGTTCCGCTGGGTCTGGGCCTGCTGGCCGGCATCCTGGCCACGACGCGCACGCTCGAGCGCGCGATGGCGCGCTTCCCCCGGCCGACGTACCTGATCATCCTCGGGTTCGTGCTCGGCTCGGTGCTTGAGGTCTTTCCGGGGCTTCCCGGCAGCATCCTGGAGTGGCTGATCTGCCTTGTGCTGGCCGGCGGCGGCTTCAGCGCGGTGCATCTGCTCTCCCGCCGTGAGGAGACGCTCTCGGGCGACTGAGCGCCGGTCTGACGGCGTTGAAACCGCAAAATGATGCTTTGAACCGCCTATCCATTGACAGCGGCACACAGTTCCTGTACCATGAAGCCATCCAAGGGGGCGAGGTCCCCCACTGGGAGGGATGAGATTCATGAAACGGGTATTCTGTGTGCTGCTTTCTTTGCTTCTGGCGCTCAGCAGCGGCGGCGCGCTCGCCTCCGGCATCGTGCTGGGCGGCGCGCCGTCCGGGGAGACGGCCGCGGCGGCGGCCGAGCCCGCGCCCGAACCGGCCGCTCCGGCGCAGGACGCCGCTTCCGTCGCGTTTGCGCCGCTGGCGGTCGAGGCGCAGGCAAACGGCGACGCGCTGATCGCCGGCGCCGCTTCCCCCGTCGCGGCGGAGGGTATGCTGTACTTCGTGGCGGGCGGCGCGGTGTACGCCTACACGCCGGGTGAGGCCGAGGCCGAGGCGCGCTTCGCGCTCCCGCAGGGGGTGCGCCTGCTGGGCGGCGAGACGCTGTGGGGCTTTGACGCCGCGACCGGCGAGGTTGGCCCCTTCACGGCTGCGGGTGCCATCGACGCGCAGGTGCAGCTGGATGCGGCGCAGCTGGCGGCCTATGCGCCCTACGGCGTATGCCGGTCCGGAGACTTTCTGTGGATGCTGGCCTATGACGCCGCCGCACCCACTGCGGGCGAGGAGCAGCTGGTGCGCTTTGACCTGACGACGGGCGATTCGGAGGTTCTCTCCATGCCCTATGCGCTGGAGATCGCGACCTACAAGGATGGCGGCGTGCTGGTGCTTTGGCAGGACCTGCAGCGCATCACCGACAGCATGGGCACGGACCTGGGCATCGTGGTGGATGCCATCGACGCGCAGGGCGCGGCGGCGGGCAACATCGCCTCGGGCCTGGGCGCGCAAATGGGCGGCATCGCCTATGACGCGCAGGGCGACACACTGTACTGCTCGGGTGCGGGCGAGATCAAGCAGGCCCAACCCGACGGCACGCTGCAGACCGTGGCCTACGCGCCGGTGACGACGAGCATGACGCGCCCGGCAGCCTTTGCCGGCGGCGTCTACGCCGTGGAGGGGGACGACGGCCTGGTGCTGCGCGCGCCGGGCACAGTCGAAGCTTCGCAGCGGCTGACGATCCTGGGCGGCCTGATGGACGACACGGCGCGCGCATTCATGGAGGAGACGGGCGCGGCGGTGACGTTTGACTTCTCGCGCGTGCTGACGAGCAGCGAAGCCGTGCGCAACGACATGCTCTCCGGCGCTTCGGATGTGGACATCTACGTGCTCAACGTGCTGCTGGGCGTGCAGCCGCTGATGGAGAAGAACTACCTGGCGCCCATCGAGTCCGAGGCGCTGCAGGCGGATGTGGCGTCGATGTATCCGCAGATCGCGCAGGCGCTGACGATGGACGGCGTGCTCTACGCCTATCCGCAGCAATTCCAGCTCGTCTCCTGGGCGGTAAACGAGGACGCCTGCGAGGCGGTCGGCTGGACGGAGCCGACGCCCACGACGTTCAGCGAGCTGCTCAGCCAGCTGGCGCTGTGGGAGGCGGAATACGCGGAGCAGTACCCGGACTACAGCTACACGCAGCTCTACCTGGGCGGCACGCAGCTGCTCTCGCAGGCGCTGACGCAATACGCGCTGATGTATGCGACGGACGACGCGCCGCTGCGCTTTGACACGCCAGCCTTCGTGGCGCTGCTGGAGCAGATCGAGGGCATGGATCTGGGCGAAGCGAACGCGGAGGAGATGTCCACGGAGGAGCTGATGAGCAGCGTGATGGCCGCGCTCAACCGTGAAGCGCTGATCGACACGCTGACGACGGACGTGCTGACCGTCAGCGACGACGCCACGCCGCGCAAGCGCCCGATCGCGCCGATGGTCTTTACCGAGGGCGAGACGCCGGCCATCCAGGCGAGCCTGTCGGTGTACGTGCTCAACCCCAACAGCCCGCGTCTGGACCTGGCGGTACAGTTCCTGGAGTATGTCAGCGCGCATCCAGACGACCGCATGCGCATTGCGCTGCATCCGCAGGAGGATGAGCCCGCGCGCCCGGCGGACTACGAGGACAAGGTGGCGGAGTTGCAGGGCGAGATCGACGCGCTCAGCGCGCAGCTGGAGACCGCCGACGCTGCCACGACCGGCGAGCTGCAGGATGCCATCGCGCAGTACGAGTCGCAGCTGGACGTGCTGGAGACGACGTATTGGGCCGTCAGCCCCGACGGCATCCGCTACTTCCGGGAACTGGCGCCGTACATGACGCTGGGCCTGAACGCGGACTTCTTCTTTAACGCAGAGGATGCCTCCGCCACCGAGGCGCTGAACGACCTGCTCCTGCGCTACCTGGACGGCCAGCTCAACGCACAGCAGCTGGTGGCCGAGCTGGACCAGAAGCTGGAGATGATGTACCTGGAGCAGATGTAATGAAGCAGATCTAGACGCGCCGCCTGCGAATGGCAAAGATGGCAAAACGCCCGGCGCTCCGAATGGAGCGCCGGGCGTCCGCGTTTCTCTGCTTACTTCTCCGCCGCCTTGAGCGTGATGACGACGTGGCGGTTGGGCTCCTCGCCCTCGCTGTGCGTCTCCACGCCCGGGTGGCCCTGCAGCGTCGCGTGCAGCACGCGCCGCTCGTAGGGGTTCATCGGCTCGAGCACGACCTTGCGGCCCGTCTTCACCGCGCGCTGGGCCATGCGGTTGGCCAGACGGCGCAGCGACTCCTCGCGCTTAGCGCGGTAGTTCTCCGTGTCGAGCGTGACGCGCGTGTAGCCCTCGCGGCCCTTGTTCACCTGCAGGCTGGTCAGGTATTGCAGCGCGTCAAGCGTCTCGCCGCGCCGGCCGATCAGAATGCCCAGGGTGTCGCCCACCATGCGCACGTACAGGCTGCCGTCCTCCTGCCTGTCCACATACACCTGGACGGACACGCCCATCAGCGCCGTCACATCCATCAGGAACTTCTGCGCGCGGCCCTCGACCGTCTGCGGATCGTGCAGGACCGGCGGCTCCGTGGGCAGCTCCATGGGCTTGCGCAGCGGCACTTGCGCACGCACAGTTTCCGTCTCCTGCGGGCGCTCCTCCTGGCGCGCGCCGCGTGAACGCTGCCGCCCGCCGCGGCTGCGGGAGCGCTGGCCCTCCTTCGCAGGCCTGCCTTCGGCCCGGGGGGCTGCTTCAGCCTTCGGGGCTGCCTCGGCCTGGGAGGCCGCCTCAGCCTTGGAGGCTGCCTCGGCCTTCGGGGCTGCCTCAGCCTGGGAGGCCGCCTCGGCCCGGGGGGCTGCTTCAGCCTTCGGGGCTGCCTCGGCCCGGGGGGCTGCCTCGGCCCGGGGGGCTGCCTCGGCCTTCGGGGCTGCCTCAGCCTGGGAGGCCGCCTCAGCCCGGGGGGCTGCCTCAGCCTTCGGGGCTGCGTCTGCGGGCTCCTTGCGCGCGGGGCGCTGGCGGCGCTGCTGCTGCGGGTTCAGCGAGAACGAGCTGAGGATCTCGGACATGCCGTCATCCTCGTCCTCCTCGCGCAGCACCGTCAGGCGCACGCGGGCGGGCTTGGAGCCGAACAGGCCGAACAGGCCCTTTGCGCCCTCGTCGAGCACCTCCACCCGGACATCCGAGATCGTGCAGCCGAGCTGGCGCAGGCCCTCGCTGATCGCTTCCTCGGTGGTCTTCGCGGAGAACTCATGCGTCTTGGTCATTTGATGCCAACCTCCTCAGCAATGGCGGCCTTGCGGTCCTGCCATTCAAAATACTTGGCAAAGGCGATCTGCTGGATGATGGCAAAGACGTTGGAGGTCACCCAGTACAGGGAAAAGGCGGCGCTGGACGTCGTACAGAACAGCAGCGACATGGCCGCGAACATCCAGTTCATCATCTTCATGTTGGCCTGGCCCTGGGCCTGAGCCTGGGCGGTCTGCTGGGTGCTGATGCGGGTCATGAGGATCTGGGAGACGACCGCCAGGGCCGGCAGGATGTACAGGCCGTTGAAGTCCTTGTAAATCGTCAGGCTGAAGAAGATGAAGTTGATGTTGGCAAACGCGGGCGAGATCGCGGCCACGTGCGGCGCATACTGCGCGGAGGCGATGAACGGCGCGACGACATTGTTGATGTATTCGGTCAGCGCGCTCTGATTGGCCAGGTTCAGCGGCGCGTCGATGACGCCCTGCGCGAAGAGCTGCTGGCTGGCGCTGTTCCAGGTCTCATAGCCGATGACCTGCAGGCTGTTCAGATCGGGCAGCACGGTCGCAAAGGGCGTGTCGGGCATCCACAGGTTCTTGATCCACAAAAAAGGCTGAGCCAGCAGCGACACGTCAATGCTCGGGTCGGCCTGGAAGGTCAGGAATTGGCGCACGAGCTCCTCATTGGCGACGGTGCGCATCGCGCTGAACATGGCGATCAGGATCGGAAAGGACAGCAGCATCGGCAGGCAGCCGGAGAGGGGGTTGATCTTCTCCTTGGCATAGAGCTCCTGCATCTTCTGGTTGTACTTTTCCTGGTCGTTGCCGTACTTCTTCTTGAGCGCCTCCATCTTGGGGTTCAGATCGGCCATGCGCTTCATGGAGCGGCGGCTCTTGAGGTCCAGCGGGCTGATGCACAGCTTGATCAGCAGCGTAAAGGCGATGATCGCAAAGCCGTAGTCGGGAATGACCTTGTAGATCAGGTTGATGATCGACAGCAGCAGGTTGTTGATTGGGGCCATCATGCGGGGATAATCCTCCCTTTGATGTATTGATGGAGCGGCACGCCGTGCGGCGGGCCTTCACGCCTCACGGGACGGGGTCGTACCCGCCCTTGTGAAACGGGTGACACTTGAGCAGCCTGCGCACCGCCAGGTACGCGCCCTTGCGCGCGCCGTACTTTTCGATCGCCTGGCGCGCGTATTCGGAGCATGTGGGCACAAAGCGGCACGAGGGCGGCAGCGCCGGGCTGACGCTGCGCTGGTAAAAGCGAATGAGGCACAGCAGAAACCGCTTCATTTGGCTTCCTCTCGATACAGGGTCTGCCTGCGCAGCAGGTAGTTCATCGAGCGCTGCAGGTGCGCAAAATCGGCCGCCGCCGCGGCCTCGCGCGCGACGAAGACGTATTGTCCACTCTTGAGCAGGGGGATCTGGGGGGAGAATGCCTCGCGAAGCCGGCGCTTGACGCGGTTGCGCACGACGGCCTTTCCGACCTTTTTGCTGACGGAAAACCCCACCTGCATCCGCGGGCCGCGCACGAAGAGCAGCACGAGCTCGCGGCAGGCGCAGGACTTGCCGCGCCTGTACACATACTGAAACTGGCTGTTCTTTCTGAGGCTGTACGTCCGTTTCATCTACAGCCCTCCCGGGGCGCGTCAAAGCGCGCCGCGAATCCTGAAATCACATACGACAAAAACGGCCGCGCCGCTTGCGCTGACGCGTCGCGACGGGCCTGGCGGTCGCGCCGGAATCCGGCGCGACGCCCCCGCGTGCCGCGCACGCAGGGGCGAAATCACATTACCGGGCGCGCGAAAATCAGACGGTGAGCTTCGCGCGGCCACGACGGCGGCGGGCGGCGAGCACGCGGCGGCCGTTCTTGGTGGACATACGCGCGCGGAAGCCGTGCACCTTGGAACGCTGGCGCTTCTTGGGCTGATAGGTTCTGAACATGTTGTCCCACTCCTTCTACACAAAGATGTTTGTCTGTCTCTATTTGGACTCGCGCCGCCTGTACGGCGCTCGAACCCACAATAATCTATTTAAGTATACAGGCCGAAGGCCGCTCTGTCAAGCGGTTGCGCCCCATCAGGCGCGGAAAATTCTGCGCGCGGCCTTGCTTGACAGGCTCCCTGCGCATGTGTATACTGGCGTGGAAAAGATTTCAATTCAATTCATTTCCCACGCCGACACAAAGGAGCTGTTTTCATGAACCGCGATCTTCGCCCCGAGCGCTTGCTCTTCGCGTCGCTGGGGACGATATTCGGCCTGCTCTTTGCCGCCGCGCTGCTCGGTTCCTGCATGCTGGACCGGTTTGACTTCGGGCGCTATACCTATGAGTACTCGCACTATGAATGGGACGCGCTGTACTGGACCGTGCCGGCACTGCTCGCGCTGTTGGTGTTCATGGGCGCCTCGACCCGCCGCCTGTCGGGCGCGGCGCTTCGCCCGGCAGCCCTGTGCGTGCTGTGCGCGCACGCCGCGTTCGCGTGCGCCTGGGTGCTCTCCGTGCGTTCGCAGCCTCTGTCGGACGCCCAGGAGCTGCTCAGCGCAGCGCAGGCCCTGGCACAGGGGGATTACGCGTTTTTGCAGTCGCCCACCTCCTACCTGCGCATCTTTCCCTATCAGCTGGGCTATACCGCCCTGCTGGAGGCGCTGGTGCGCCTGTTTGGCGACGGCGCGGTGCTCGCCGCGCAGCTGACCAACGTGCTGGCGCTGTGCGCGATCCTGTGCGCGCTCTATGCGCTGACGGGCCGCCTGTTCGGGCGCGAGGCGCAGGCCTGCGCGCTGCTGCTGGGCGCGGGCTGCGTACAGCCCGCACTGATGTGCACGTTCGTCTACGGCAACCTGGTGGGGACCGCCCTTCTGCTCGTGGGCATTGAACGGCTGACCGCCTTTCTGCACACGGGGCGGCGCGCGCCGTTCGCCGTGGGCGCCGCGTGCCTGGCGCTGTCGGTCGTGCTCAAGTACAACGCCCTCATCGGCGCGCTCGCCATGGCGATCACGCTTTTGCTGCGGGCGCTGCGGATGGGCCGCGGCCGCCGGCTGGCTGCGTGGCTGGCCGCCGCGCTGGTGTTGGCGGCGCCCATCGGCGCGCAGCGCGGCGTCACCGCGCTGTACGGCCTGCGCACGGGCGCGGACTTTCGCGGCGGTCAGCCGATGATCCTGTGGATGGCGATGGGCCTGCACGAGCAGTTCTCGCGCGCCAGCGGCTGGTATGACGGCTATTCGTACTACACCTATGTTGAAAATGGCGCGGACGCGCAGGTGGCGACGCAGGAGGCGCTGCAGGACATCGTCGACAGCCTGTATGGCTATGCGCACGCTCCCTCGCGCTTCCTGCACTTCCTGCCCGACAAGCTGCTCAGCCAATGGATCGAGCCGACCTTCCAAAGCATATGGGTCAGCCGGATCACCCATCATGAGGGCGGCGCGCTGCCCTGGGCGCAGGCGCTGTACGACAGCGGGGCCGGCCTGGCGCTGGAGGGCTGGATGAACGTGCTACAGACGCTCGTCTACCTGTGCGCCGCGCTGGGCCTGCTGCGCCTCTCGCGTGGCGGCGGGCTGCTCCACCTGCCGCTGGCGCTCACGGTCTTTGGCGGGGGACTGTATCACATGCTGTTCGAGGCCAAGGCGCTGTACATCCTGCCGTACTTTCTGATGCTCCTGCCCTATGCGGCCTACGGGCTGTGCGGCGCGGCTGCGCGCGCCCGGGCGCTACTTGAGCACCACGCACGACGCGCCCAGGCGTAAGCGGAGCGCGCGGATCAGCCCGCGCTCGGGCGAAACCCCGTCGGGCGCGGTGAGCGTGACGCGCCGGTCCGCGAGGAAGAAGCGCACCGGCAGCGTGCCGGGATACTGCCTCAGCAGCGGCCGCAGCGGCGCGATGGCGCCCTCGTCCGGCAGCTTCAAAAAGAGCTTGCGTGGGTTGAGCGGGTCGTCGCGCTCGGCCGCCTCGATCTCCAGCTCCAGCGGGCTGGGGGCGGCGGACTGCGTGACCGGTGCCACCGGCGCGGCAGCTGGTTCGCTCCCCTGCGCGCCATCCGGCGCCAGGCGTTCGACGCCGTCCAGCAGCAGCTTGGGCTCCTCCTCCTCGCGCACGGACAGGCGGCCGCTCAGCACGACCGCCGTCTCCGGCTCCAGCTGCCCGGCGACTCGCTCGTACACGCGCGGAAAGACGAGCGCCTCGACCTGGCCGGTCAGATCCTCCAGCGTGACGAAGGCCATCATGCCGCCGGCGCGCGTCGTCTTCTGGCGCACCTCGGCGATCAGGCCGCCCATCCGGACCGTCATGCCGTCATAGGACAGCGCGGTGGCCGGGTTGTCCTTGAGCGCCTCGCGGATCTCCTCGATCATGGCGGTATTCGCCGTCAGCGCCGACAGCGCCTGGCGATACTCATCCAGCGGATGGCCGCTGATGTATACGCCCGTGACTTCCTTCTCCATGGCCAGCAGCATACGCAACGGATACTCGGGCACGTCCGGCAGCGGGGGCGGCGCGTCGTCCAGCAGATCGCCAAAGAGCGAGACCTGCCCGGCGACATTCTGCCTGCGCGTCCTGCCTGCGCCCTCCAGCGCGCGCTCGTAGACCGCCATGACCTGCGCGCGCCGCGCGCCCGTCTGATCGAACGCGCCGGCCTTGACGAGGCTCTCGACCACGCGCTTGTTGACCTGGTCGGTATCCACCCGGCGGCAGAAGTCGTAGATGTCGCGATACGCGCCCCCCGTTTCGCGCTCGTGCACGATGGCGTCGACGGCCTTGTCGCCGCAACCCTTGACCGCGCCCAGTCCAAAGCGGATGCCGCGACGGCCCTGCGCGTCCTGCGAGGCGCTGAAGCGGCGCGCGGACAGGTTCACATCCGGGGGCAGCATCGGGATGTCGTGCTTGCGGCAGTACTGCGTATAGGCGGCGATCTTGGGCGCGTTGCCCGCGACGGAGTTCATCAGCGCGGCGAAGAACTCGACCGGGTAGTGCGCCTTGAGGTAGGCCGTCTGCACGGCCACCACCGCGTAGGCCGCCGCGTGCGGCTTGGTGAACGCATAGGACGCAAAGTCCGACATCTCCTCGAAGATCCTCGCCGCGATGTCCTCGCTCACGCCGTTGCGCACGCAGCCGGGCACGACGACCTTGCCGTCCTCCACCAGGCCGTGGATGAAGTACTCGCGCTCCTTCGCCATGACGTCGTGCTTCTTCTTGGCCATGGCGCGGCGCACGAGGTCGCTGCGGCCCAGCGAATAGCCCGCCAGGTCGCGCACGATCTGCATGACCTGCTCCTGATACACCATGCAGCCGTAGGTGACATCCAGGATCGGGCGGAGCTTCTCGTGCAGGTAGACGATCTTGGAGGGATCCTGCTTGCACTCAATGTAGCGCGGGATGGTATCCATCGGGCCGGGACGATACAGCGAGATGGCGGCGATGATGTCCTCAAACGTCTGCGGGCGCATGTTCTGCAAAAACGCGCGCATGCCGCCGGATTCAAGCTGGAACACGCCGTCCGTGTCGCCCGCGGAGATGAGCTCATACACCGCCGGATCGTCCAGGGGGATGTCCTCCGGGCGCAGCTCGACGCCGCGCGCGCCCATCATGTCCAGCGCGTCGCGGATGACGGTGAGCGTGCGCAGGCCCAGGAAGTCCATCTTGAGCAGGCCGAGCTTTTCCAGCGTGCCCATGGGGAACTGGGTGGTGATGACCTCGTCGTTGCGCTGCAGCGGCACGTAGTCGGTGACGGGCTGTTTGGTGATCAGCACGCCCGCCGCGTGCGTGGACGCATGGCGCGGCAACCCCTCCAGCGTGCGCGAGGTGTCGATCAGCGCGCTCACGCGCGGCTCGTCCTCATAGCGGCGGCGCAGCTCGGGGTTGGCCTTGAGCGCCTTTTCCAGCGTCATGCCCAGCTCCATGGGGATCAGCTTGGAGACCTCGTCGACCTCTGCGTAGGGATAGCCCATCGCGCGGCCCACGTCGCGCACGACGGCGCGCGCGGCCATGGTGCCAAAGGTGATGATCTGCGAGACGTGATCCGGCCCGTAGCGGCGCGCGACGTAGTCGATGACCTCCTGGCGGCGCTCGTAGCAGAAGTCCACGTCGATGTCGGGCATGGAGATGCGCTCGGGGTTCAGGAAGCGCTCAAAGAGCAGGTTGTACTTGAGCGGGTCGAGCGCGGTGATGTCCAGCACATAGGCC